>CAZJUE010000065.1:11473-12775 GCA_964549025.1 uncultured Anaerolineaceae bacterium
GCACTTGACCTCTTCAACGGTGAACAGCCCATCGTCGGTGGTCTGGCCGCGGCCAACGTCCAGCAACGCGCACAGCTGGGTCGCAAAACCCTCCGCCCCTCGCAACGCGCACGGCAGATCAGTGCAGACCTGGATGCGGTACTTCCCGCCCGGCTGGGCGTGGTAGAGGGTGTAGAAGCCAACCAAGGACCCCACCTCGGTCGGATCGAGCTCCAGCAGCCCAGCTACCTCGACGACGACCTGCTCATCCAGATGACCGTACTCACGCTGCGCCAAAAACAGCAGCGGCATGACCGCCGAGCGCGATTGCTCGGCCGGATATTTGGCCAGAATCTCCCGAATCTCGTCGGCGTGGTTGTCAGCGAGCATAGCGGCCTAGCGGTCGATATCGCCCAACAGCGGGTCCAGGCTGCTAATGATCGCTACCAGGTCGGCCACCAGATGTCCGCGGGACAGCTGTGGCAGCGCCTGCAGATTGGCAAAGCTGGGAGTGCGGAAGTGTACCCGGTGTGGCTTGGGGGATCCGTCGCCTTCCAGGAAGCAGGTCAGGATGCCCCGCGGGGACTCGACCGGCATAAACACCGATCCGGCGGGGGCGGGAAACCCTTCGGTCCACAGCTTGAAATGGTGGATTACCGCCTCCATGCTCACCCCGAGTTCGGAGCGCGGCGGCGGCACGTATTTGCGGTTGTCGCTGCGAAAAGGCCCTTCGGGCAGGCTGTCCAGCGCCTGCTCGACGATGCGCAGTGACTGACGCATTTCCCGCATACGGACGATGTAGCGATCGTAGGTATCGCCGTGGGAGGCGGTGGGGATCTCGAAATCGAAGCGGTCGTAGCCGCTGTAGGGCTGGGCCTTGCGCAGATCGAGCGCCACGCCGCAGGCTCGCAGCGCCGGGCCGGTCAGCCCGATCGCCAGCGCGTCCGGACCAGAAATCGCCCCGATCCCCTTGGTGCGTTCCAGATACAGCGGGTTCTCGCTGAGCAGGCTTTCGTACTGGTCGATGCGGCGGGGGAACTCGCGCAGAAAGCTGCGCACTGCACCATCGAACTCGGGCGGAAGATCGCGCCATAGTCCGCCAGGCCGGAAATAGGAACCCATCATGCGCGCACCGGAACACATCTCAAAGATGTCCAGGATGATCTCGCGCTCGCGGAAACAATAGAGGAAAACCGAGAGCGCCGCCAGATCGAGCGCGTGGGTTCCCAGCCAGACCAGGTGCGAGGCAATGCGCTGCAATTCGGTCATCAGCACCCGCACTACCTGGGCCCGTTCCGGGACGTCCAGCTCCACCAGCTTCTC
>CAZJUE010000066.1:0-12706 GCA_964549025.1 uncultured Anaerolineaceae bacterium
CCCTTTTGCAGCACAATAGCTGAATTCGCTGCCGCATTTGCCCGCCACCAGGTCCTCGACAGGACACTCTGAACCGTCTGGAAAGACGCAGGCAAAATACTCGAAGCAATTGTCCACCGTGAAGCGGTGTTCGTATGCATGGCCCATACCCGTGCAATAGCTCTCGTAAGCGCTCTGCGGGATCACGGTTGGTTCCGGCTCGAGCTGTTGCGCCGGGAGATCGCTCTCCGCTGCGACTGCATTTTCTGCAGGGGCACCATCGGCCGCACCCGGAACGGATCCGGCCTCTGCACTGGTCGAGTCCGATCCGGCGCAGGCACCCAACCCACCCGACAATACCAAACCCGCCAAAGCAATCCAACTGAGACGCCGCATTTTGGGGGCTCCTGGACAGCTATCCGACATGATCATCGCGTCCGGGCGAGAGGGGGACTAGTAGCAATGCCCGTCAGAAATTGTGACAGACGTCACAATACCGGATCCGACCGTTTGGGGATCGGCGGCGAGCGTTCGGATTTGGGAGCCAAAACCGAATAGGGTACCCACGCCCATTTCGACACTGCCAATTACACAAGGGAACTCGCGGAGATCCCAGTCCGCCTGACTGTTGTCACAGACCGGCGGTTCATCGACACAACTCCTACTTGCATGCGGTTCGCGAAACGGCGGATGCCAGGCTGCTGGTAAGATGGACCTCAGCGGGCTGTCTCGGAAGCGGATACTGTCCAGGCATGCCCGAAGAGCCCGCGGATCGCGTCGTCATCACTGTTTCGAATGGGACGGACAATGCCAAATCGAAGGCTCGTGACGTTTATCGTCGCCGCGGTGGTGATCATCGTGCTTGGCGTCGCCTGTACGCCGACGCCAACCGCCACCCCTGCCAGCGACGCTTGCATGTTTACTGCCAACGCCGATCTAACGGTCTATCGATTGCCTGACTCCACCTCTGAGATTTTCGGCACCATCGGCATTGGGGAGAGTTATGAGGCGCTGGCGCGCACCACCGATGGCTGGGTCGGCTTCGATCCCGGAATCGCGCAGGCCGGCAACATCGGCCTGGCGCACCATCGCTGGGTATTCGACTACACCGCGGTTGTGCCCTCATGCTTGAGTTCGGTCGAGCTGGTGACTCTGGAAGACGTTCAGGCGGATTTGGACGCATCAGGCTGACCGGTGTACCGCCTCCTGAGACTGACCGCCATCCTGATCGGCTGCTTGGCGATCTCGTTGGTCGCCTTCGGTTCGGCGGGCGCGCAGGAGGGGGATGAAATCGTTGGCCGCGATCCGGTCTATGAGCAGGAGATCTATGACCGACTGGAAGCGATCAACCCTGATGCGGTGGCGGTGTTCCGCCAGGCCACCCTCGACATGGACCAGGGCAATTTCGCCGCGGCGCGTGCCGGCTTCGAACAGGTGCTGCAGATGGCGGACGACTTCCCGGATGCGGCCCGGCGGCTGAGTTCGGTCGAGGTCGCACTGGGCGACGCGGCATCGGCGCTCAGCCACGCCGAGCTGGCCTACCGCAGCGATCCGTCGCCATTCAATCGGTCGGCGCTGGCTTATGCATTGCTGGCAACCGGGTTGTCGGCCAACCTCACTGAATCGCTGAACCATGCCCAGGCGGCAGCAGACCAGCTGCCAGACGATCCTTTTGCCAACTACGTATTGTCGCTGGCGGCCTACGCCATCTCCGACGTTGATGGCCTGCGCCAGGGCAGCGAAGCGATGATCCGGCTGATCCCAGATGATCCGCTGGGACACTTCTTCGCAGGAGTCGCCGCAGCCGAGGATGAGCACTGGTTGAAAGCCGAAAGTGAGCTCTTGATGGCGCAGGAGCTTGGAATGCCGGCCGCACAGGTTGAAGCTGTTCTCGACAGCGGTGTGCGGACCCAGGCGCGCATCCAACGCGCCTTGCGGGCCGGCGGCTATGGGTTGGCGGGTTGGGCGGGTGGCCTTGCGCTGCTGTTCGCCGCCGGGACGGTGCTCAGCTCCGCAACATTGCGCACGGTGAGGCAGGCGCAAGGAGCGGGCGTCGGTGTGGTCTCAAAGGCCGAAAACCTGCTGCGCTCGATCTACCGCGGCGTGATCGCATTGACCTCGGCCTACTTCTTCGTTTCGATTCCACTGCTGATCGTGGCGGTGATCGGGCTTGCCGGAGCGGCCTACTATTTGTTCTTCGTCATCGGCCGTATTCCGATCCGGCTGGCGCTGTTCATCGGGATTGGCACGACATACACCGTGTATGCGATCATCCGCAGCATCCTCGCCAAGGTCGAGCAGCAGGATCCCGGTCGAGAATTGGCTCGTGGCGAGGCGCCGCGTTTATGGTCAGTCACCGACGATGTGGCCCAGAAGCTGCGCACCCGACCGATCGAGGCTATTTACCTGACACCCGGCACCGGCATCGGCGTGTTGGAGCGCGGTGGAGGAACGCTTGGGAGCGTGAGGGGTCAAGGCACGCGCACGCTGATGCTCGGGCTCGGCGCTTTGCCTGGAATGTCGCTCGGTCAATTTCGAGCAGTGCTGGCCCACGAATATGGCCATTTCTCGCATCGCGATACCGCCGGCGGTGCGCTGGCTCAGCGGGTGAAGTTCTCGATTGACCAGCTGGCGCTGCGCCTGGCGCTGGCCGGGCAGGCGCGCCTCTACAATCCGGCTTGGCTTTTCGTCAACGGCTTCTACCGGATCTTTCTGCGCGTCACGCTGGGCGCCTCACGGCTGCAGGAGATTCTGGCCGATCGCTACGCCGCTTTGGCATACGGCTCGCAGCAATTGGCCGACGGCCTGCGCCACCTGATCCGCCAATCACTAACCTTCAACCTGCAAGTTTCGCGTGAGATTCAGCAGGCCCAACAGGACCAGCGCCGGCTGGGCAACCTTTACGCGCTGCCAGCGATCGCTGAGCCGGACCAGCAAGCCGAGTTGGATGCTGAGCTGGAAAAAGCGATGAGCCGGCCAACCTCGCCCTACGATAGCCATCCGGCGCCAAGGGAGCGCCTGGCTCTGCTGGCCGAACTCCATGCCAGGAGCAGTTCCTACGGCGAGGACGGGCCAGCGCAGGATCTGCTCCCAGAACTGGAAGCGCTGCAAGCTGAGATGACCGCTCAGGTCCAGCAGCAGTTGACCAGCCGGCAGCAAGCAGATTCCGGCTAGTGGTACGATCAGGATACCGGCGAGCGGCGCGAAAGGAAGTCTGAGATGGGCGAGAAGGGCAAACGCGACAAGAGCGGGAAAGAAGCCAAAAAGAAGCCCAAGCTGACACTCAAGGAGAAGCGCAAGCGTAAGAAGGAGAAGGAGCAGTAGCCTCTTTTTTGGTGCAGCTGGCCGCAGCTAGCCCATAGCGGCTTGCAGGCGGCTGATCGCTTGGCGCTCCATCTCCGCAATCCCGATGACTCGCTCGGCGAGCTCCTCCCGCATTTCGATCACCTGCTCGCTCGACAACGGGAATTCACCGGCGACCTGATCGAAGATCTGCTCCAGACGCTCATCGATGGCCTGCACATCCTCGATCGCGGCGGTACCCTCGGTGATGAACCGCTCCCTTCGGTCCAGGATCAGCCGGCGGGCTTCGCCAAAAAGCGGTACTTCGTCCGGCAGCATCCGATCGGAAAGCTGCCCCCAGGCCGCGCTTGAGGCACGAAACGCCTCGGCCGCTTCCTCCAGCGGTGTCCGATTCAGAAGCGTTGCGGCCTCTTCCAGGAAATCGGCGTAGAGCGCCTTATCGTCCACCTGATTGGAGGCGAAGCTGCGCGCCCAGCCAAACGCGCCGGGCTGGAATCCGAAGCCGGCCAGCGCAGCGTACATCCGACGTCCAGGCGCAAGCAGCCGCTGCCAGCTCTGTTTGTTGCGGGTGTTGGTCAGCATATTGGCCAGTCTCTGGTAGGCCGCGAAGCCGAAACTGTCGCGCCCTCCCTTGGGCGGAGCCTCGGTGTAGAGCGCAATGCACTGACGAATGCCGCTTTCGACTGCGCCCTTCAACTTATCGAAGTCTGGCGGAGACAGCGCCAGCACCCGGTGCTTGTCCTTCTTGATCCGGCCGCGTGCGCGCGCCAGCTCATGCGCTGACACCGTCAGCGGCACCGCGGCTCGGTCAGCGATGTATGCTTTTCCATCGTGAAAGCCATACACCACGATCGGGCTCATGGTCCACATCTGATCGCTTGAATTGAGGCCGTTGTAGGGCAGGGAGAACACGTCGGCCCACACGATTGCCGGGCGGCCGCCCTCCAGCACTTCGATCAGGTTGCGCTCGGCTTTGTCCAGGTTGGCGGTGTGCAGTCGGTCCTGCGCGATGCCCAGTCGCTCCAGCAGCGTGTCGAGCGGATCGAAGGTATTGCGTGAAAGCAGCGCAACGAAAGGATCTGTGGCGCTGTAGTCGAATACGAAGTAGCCGAAGGCCGCTCCACCGCTGATGCCCAACAGCAGCGCCTCCGAAAGCGGCTGCTTAGTGTGCGGCGCCACCACCTTCTGATAGGCCAGCGCATTGCGCACCGAACCGGTCTCCCAGTGTCGGCCATCGAATTCAGCGTAATCGTTCAGCATGGGCATGGAGCAACCCTCACACGGACTCTCGACGGCGATTATAGGGATTTGGCATCGGGTGTGGCTAAAATAGTGACATAGTCTGCACTTTCCGGGGGAACCAAGCCATGTCCCAAATTCGAAACAAGATGGTGCTGGTTGTGGTGCTGCTCGGCCTAACGGCCTGCTCCGCCATCCAGCCGGAAGCAACATTGGATGCCAACCTGTTGGCCACCTCGGTGAGCGGTACCCTGACCGCGGTGCCGCCGCGGACGCTGCCACCACAGCCCAGCGACACCGCGCTGCCGGCCAGTCCCACCGTGCCGCCTACGGAGGCGACCGCCACCGCTACCGCAACCGAGCTGCCAGCGCCGACGCTGTCGCCTTCGTCGACCGTTTCGCCCAGCAACACCCCGCAGACCACCCAAACCGCCGGGCCGACCAGCACGCTGGTGGCGAGCGATATCCGCAGCACGCTCGGCAATCCGACCTGGCGAGATACGTTGTCCGGTGGGAACAACTGGTCGACTGGCGAAGACTCTTTCACTCGCTTGCAGGTGGAAGACGGCGAACTGCACCTGACCGGCCTGACAACCACCGACGGATGGCGGCTGACCTGGCCGGTGGTACGCGATTTGTATCTGGAGATGACGGCCCGCACCGGCAGCTGTACCGGCAACGACCACTACGGTCTCATGGCCCGCGTGCCGGATCGCACGGCGGCGAACCGTGGCTACCTGTTCGGCTTCACCTGCGATGGGCGATACTCGCTGCGCGCCTGGGATGGTCCGGAGGAGACGATGACCCAGATCGTCAACCTGACCTCCAGCAGCGCGATCGTCTCGGGATCCCAGCAGGAAAATCGCATGGGCCTGTGGATCAGCGGTGAAACCATCCGTCTGTATGCCAACGGCACGCTGCTCACCCAACTAGAGGACGACAGGTTCACCGCTGAGGGGTCGTTTGGCATATTCGTCGGCGCCAGGCAAACCGAGAACTTCACGGTGCACGTGGACGAAGTGGCCTATTGGGCCGATCCTTAAGGTCAATATCGCCAAAGGGATTCGGGTAAAAGCGGCGGGCGTTGCGACCTGTTGCGCAATTACGCGGCTGCTACCTGATAGCATATTTCAAAGGCTTACCCCGCAGGCGTAAGGTAAGGTCGGCCCGGATCTGCAGCGGAATAGGAGCCGCGTATGGCTGGTTCAGAGCGCACGGAGACGATCGTTGTTGGCGGCGGACAGGCCGGTCTGGCGATCGGATACCACCTGAGAATGCGCGATCTCCCGTTCGTTATCTTCGACGGCCAGCCGCGGATCGGCGATGCTTGGCGGAAGCGCTGGGACTCCCTGCGGTTGTTCACCCCTGCGCGGTTGAATGGCCTGCCGGGCATGCGCTTTCCGGCCCCGGGGGCCCGCTTCCCAACCAAGGATGAGATGGCCGACTATCTGGAAGCCTACGCGAGCAGGTTCGAGCTTCCAGTTCGTACCGACACACGCGTCGACCGCCTGTGGCGGGAGGCGGATCGGTTCAAGCTGGCATCAGGCGAGCGGCGATTCGAGGCGGACAACGTTGTGGTGGCCATGGGTAGCTTCCAGGTTCCCAAGATCCCGTCATTTGCAGACCAGCTGGATCCATCAATCCGGCAGATGCACTCCAAGCAATACCGCAATCCGGGCCAGTTGCAGGACGGCGAAGTGCTGGTGGTCGGAGCTGGGAACTCGGGTGCGGAGATCGGACTAGAAATCGCTCGGAGCCATTCCACTTGGCTATCTGGTAGAAGCACGGGCAGTCTCCCATTCCGAGTGGAAAGCCCGTTTGCGCGCTACGTCGTGGCGGCCGTTTTGCCACTGGTGGGGAACTGGCTGTTGACGGTCGATACGCCGATCGGCCGCAGAGTGCGCCCGAATTTTCTCACCCGCGGCGGACCGCTGGTCCGCGTCAAGCCCGACGATCTCGCGCGAGCCGGGGTTAGGCGCGTGCCGCGGGTTTCCGGGGTCCGCGATGGCCAGCCGGTTCTGGAGGACGATCGGAGCCTGGCGGTCGAAAACGTAATCTGGTGCACTGGATTCCGCCCGAGCTTCTCGTGGATCGATCTCCCGATTTTCGGTGGTGAACAGGACCCGATCGAACCCAATCACAATCGCGGCGTCGTGCTCGATGTCCCGGGACTGTACTTCGTTGGGCTCTGGTTCCAGCACTCGCTCAGTTCCGGAGTGATCCAGGGTGTGGGCCGGGATGCAGAATACGTCGCTAAGCGCCTGGCGGCGAGCACTACTGGGCTGGCTACAGATCGATCCTGACCGGCTTGCCTGGCCTTCCGTACAGGTCGGCGGCTGACCGCACACGGGGTCCGGTGCGGTTGAAGTTGCGGTAGGCTTCCACTGAATCGTACATGAGCGACGCACCAAGATCCGCCGAGGGGCAGCTGCGCACAGGCGCCCCGCGTTCCCACGAAGATGAGTTGCGCATCCTGAATGCCATCGCCGAGGCGCTCAACAGCTCGCCCGACGAGCAACAGGCGCTGGAGCGGACGCTGGGCTTGGTGGCCGACCTGCTCGGGCTACGCACCGGCTGGATCTGGCTGCGCGATCGGGAGAGCGGGCAATTCTACAGTGCGGCGGCCCGCAATCTGCCGCCCTACCTGCAATCTCCCGAGCGGATGACTGGTCACAGCTGCAACTGCATCAGCGAGTTTAATTCCGGGGCCTTGACTCCCCGCAATATCGACTTGATCGAGTGCAGCCGCTTACGCCCTGGTGTGCTGCAGCAGGCCAACGACCTCACCGACGGCCTGGCCTACCACGCCAGCATCCCGCTGTACTTTCGCGACCAGCCGCTGGGGATCTTGAACGTTACCGGCCCTTCGTGGCGCCGGCTCTCCGAGGAGGAGCTGCAGCTGCTGTCCACCATCGCCTACCAGGTAGGAATCGCCATCGAACGATCCCGCCTCGCCGAAGAAAGCACCCGGCTGGCGCGCTCCGAGGAACGGGCGCGCATCGCACGTGAGATCCACGATACGCTGGCGCAGGGCTTGACGGCGATCGCCCTGCAGGTCGAGGGCGCGCTTAAGCACCTTACCTCGGATCCGGAACGGGCGCGGCTGCGGTTGGAGCGAGCGCTGACCACCACCCGTCATAACCTGGAGGATGCTCGCCGCTCGGTGCAGGACCTGCGCGCCGCGCCGCTTGCGGGCAAACCGCTGGAGGCCGCGCTGCGTTCGATGACCCGCAGCTTCACCTCCGAGACCGGGATTCCAGTTCGGCTGTCGATGTCTGCTGGACGGCAGCTGCCGCTGCGGGTGGAGGCCGAGCTCTACCGCATCTGTCAGGAGGCGTTGGCCAATGTGCGGCAGCACTCCCATGCGACCCGGGTCGAGCTCAGGCTCCAGCAACGGCCGGCGAGGGTGCGATTGGCGGTGCAGGACGATGGGATTGGCTTCGATAGCGAAGCCGTTGAGGCGGACCAGCACGGCCTGACCGGTATGCAAGAGCGGGCGCGGTTGCTTGAGGGTCGGCTGTGGGTGCGCAGTTCGGGCTCGGGCACGCTTATCCTGGCGAGTGTGCCTTTGGAGGACTATCCCGATGCTTGACCTGTGGACTCTTTCCGGGGCACCACTCCACAGATGATCAAGATTGTCGTGATCGACGACCATCCGATCGTGCGTGAAGGGTTGGTCGCCACGCTGGAGGACGACGCCGAGTTTCGGGTGGTAGGAGAGGCCGATTCCGCTGAGCAGGCATTGCGGGTGGTAGCTGCCACGCGACCGGATGTGATCTTGCTCGATTTGGAGCTTCCCGGCGCAAGCGGCCTGGAGGCGATCCCCGACCTGTCCGATGCCCACACGGCCGCCAGGATCCTGGTTCTGACCGCCTATGACACCGATGAACGGGTGTTGGGAGCGATCAGGGCTGGAGCCCGCGGTTATCTGCTCAAGGGAGCCACACTGGAGGCTATCGCCCGGGCGGTGCGTGCCGTGCACGCCGGTGAGTCGTACCTCGATCCGCGGATCGCCAGCACAGTGATCACCGAGTTGGGACCGCGACGTCGATCCACTGCGCTCAGCGATCGGGAGCGGCAGGTGCTGGGACTGGTGGCCGAGGGGTTGGCCAACAAGCAGATCGCCCGGCAGCTGGGGATCACCGAGCGCACGGTCAAATTCCACGTGACCTCGATCCTCAACAAACTGGGAGCCGACAACCGCGCCCACGCAGTGGCGCTGGCCGCGCAGCGCGGGCTGCTCTAACCCGCAGCCCAGACCTCCCTCAGGACTGCGCCGCCCGGTTTGGATTGGCACCCGGCCTTCGGCGGCGCTTATCTGCGTCACACGTCCCGCGCCTCGCTCGCCAGCGCTGGCCGCCCTGCCCAAATGGACAGGGGCGGCGGTTTCCCCATCCGACAGCCCGGTCATCTATCCTTCGGACGGGGCCTTTGCGGCCTGCCGGTGGCAAGCTCGGGTATGGATCGATTAGGGAGATCGACATGCAATTGAGCGAGAGCGTAGCGCTGATCACCGGCGGCTCGCGCGGTTTGGGGCGAGAGATTGCCCGCCAGTACGCCGAGCACGGCGCTCGCCTGGTTCTGGTCGCCCGCGGCGAAGCCGCACTTCAAGCCGCGTCTGAGGAGCTGGGCGAGACGACCGATGTGCTTCCGGTCGCCGCGGACGTCAGCCAGGATGCCGAACGGATCGCCGATTCGGCGTTAGGACGCTTCGGCCGGGTGGACGTGCTGATTAACAACGCCTCGGCCATCGGGCCGACGCCGCTGCCGGCGCTGGCCGAGTTCCCCTGGGAGGGCCTGCTGCGGCTGTTTCGCATCAACGCGGTCGCGCCGCTGCACCTCACCCAGCTGCTGCTTCCCCAGATGCGGTCACGCGGCGATGGCGTGGTGATCAATCTGACCTCCGATGCTGGTTTGCATGCCTATCCGGGGTGGGGCGGCTATGGGGCCAGCAAGGCGGCACTGGACCAGCTAACGCGGGTGATGGCCGCGGAGTTGGAAGGCACCGGCGTACGGATCTACGTCGTCGATCCCGGGGATTTAAACACCGAAATGCATCGCCGGGCGGAGCCGGGCGCCGATCTCTCGCACTTACCCGAGCCCTGGGTGCCAGCGCCGGCGTTTGTGCAGCTGGTGGAACGTGAGACTGCGCCGTTTGGCCGCTACGAAGCCATGCGGATGGTCGAAGCAGCTGCCCGACCCCAACAGCTATGACCATGGCCCGCCCGGTTGGCCTCGATCTGCAGCTGCCGAAATCATTGGAAGCGCGCGAGCCGCCCGAAGCCCGTGGCCTGACACGCGATGCGGTGAGGTTGCTCGTTTCGCATAGCCACACAGATTGGCTCGAGCATGCCCGCTTCGTGGAGCTGTCTGCCTACTTGCAGCCGGGCGACCTGCTGGTATTGAACCTGTCGGCTACGCTTCCGGCGGCGCTGACCGCCCGCCGCAGGGACGGTTCCGAACTGGCGCTGCACCTCTCGACCCAGCTGCCGGCTGGCCTGCAGGTGGTGGAGTTTCGGCTGAATGGGGGCGCGGAAGAGCATGCCCCAAGGTCTGCAGAGCCTCAGATGGCAAATGCGGCCGCAGTCGGCCACGTTGTTGGAGAGCATACTCACGGGGCGTCTGCCGATAGCGTTGGGGAGAGTGGCAAACCTGCTATCGTCGCTGGAGAGCGGTTCGAGCTTCCCGCGGGCGGGCAAGTCACCGCCCTGGCTCCCCATCCTGGTTCGGAACGGCTATGGGTGGCACGGCTGGAGCTGTCCCAGCCGCTGCAGGCTTATCTGGCCCGGTGGGGGCGTCCGATTACCTACCCCTATCTATCGGGCAAGTGGCCGATTGAGCTGTACCAGAACGTGTACTCGACGGTCCCGGGATCCGCCGAGATGGCCTCCGCCGGACGGCCGTTCACCGCCGAAATGCTAGATCTGCTGGTCGAAAGAGGCGTATTCCTGGCCACGGTGGTGCTGCACGCCGGGGTGTCCAGCCTCGAGCTGGGGGAGCGGCCATTTGAAGAGTATTTCGAGGTGTCACACGAGACGGCCGCCGCGCTGAGGCGTGCTCAGCGAGACCGAAGCCGGGTGATCGCCGTAGGCACCACTGTGGTGCGGGCGTTGGAGACTGCCGTGGATCAGTTCGGGCGGCCGATCGCCTCGCAAGGCTGGACTGAGCTGGTTATTGAGCCGCGGCGCGGGCTGCGGGTGGTGGACGGTCTGCTGACCGGGTTTCACGAGTCGAATGCCTCACACCTGGATCTGGTCGCGTCGGTCGCCGGCCGCAGTCATCTCGAGCGCGCCTACCGCGCCGCGCTGGAGCACGATTACCTTTGGCACGAGTTCGGCGACCTGCACCTGATCTTGCCGGACTGAGCTTGTGTGGCGGGCAGGGTACACTGGCGCACAGATTGCAGGCGGCACACCATCTAGACACGGAAGGAACCAATCGCAATGATCAATCTGGCAATTGCCGCTAGGAACGCCCTGTTGATCGTCCGGCCGAATCGATTGCCGGCGGTCGAAGCATATCTCCAGGACCAAAAGCCCGAATCGCTAGCAGTCGATCCGGCCGATCCCTCCCGGCTGTACGCCGGAACCTGGGGCAACGGGCTGTGGCGGAGCACCGATGCCGGCCGAACCTGGGAGCCGGTGGCTTCCGGGATCCCGCACGCGCAGATCAGCGCGGTGGCCGTCGCCAGTCCCTCCAACGGCGCATCTGGTCCGCTGTACGCCGGCACCGAACCGAGTACGCTGTCGCGCTCCGACGATGGCGGCGAGAGCTGGCGCGAGCTGAGCGGGCTGCTGGAGCTGCCCTCGTCGTCGCGCTGGAGCTTTCCTCCCAAACCGGAAACACACCACGTGCGCTGGATCGAGACCGATCCAAACCAGGTAAGTCGGTTGTTTGTGGCGATCGAAGCCGGTGCTTTGGTTCAGTCGCCTGACGGGGGGCTGAGCTGGATCGACCGGGTGGAAGATGGGCCGATCGATACCCACACCGCCGCCACCCACCGGGAAGCAGAGGGGCGTTTGTATTCGGCCGCAGGCGACGGCTACTTCGAGAGCGCGGACGGCGGCCAAACCTGGTCGCGGCCGATGGACGGCTTGCGTCACCGATACATGGTCGGCGTAGCAGTCGATCCAGGGGATCCTGAAACCGTGCTGGTCTCGGGCGCTTCCGGTCCGTACTCCTCCTACCGCCCACAGAATGCCGAAGCCTACCTGTACCGTAAGACTGATGGGCAGCCCTTTCAAATGGCTATGGATGGCCTACCGGAGGCCCGCGGTACCGTCGCCTGCCGGCTGGCAACCCACCCCGAGGAACCGGGGGTGTTCTATGCGGCTAACAACCACGGCCTCTTCCGGTCGGAGGACGCCGGCCTGAGTTGGGGCGCGATGGCAGTCGATTGGCCTGCCGGGGTTTTCGAGCGCGGGGTTGATGCGCTGGCGGCATTCGCCGAGTAGCCTCAGCTACGCGGCGACCGGCTGCTGGCTCGCTCCATCGAAACGGCGCCGATCCGCGTCGCAGCCTCCGCCTTGAAGCAATTGGCGCGGCGGTCCGCGCCACCAATCAATCAGGAATCGGCGCTGGTGAGCAGGATGGCGTTGTGCGAAGGATCGCGTACCAGCAGCCCCTGGTCGGATGACTCCAGCTCCACTTCGAGCGACCGAAGCCGCTCCACCAATTGCTCCAGGTCGTCTTTCCCTGGCAGCACCAGACTGATGTAGCGCAGACCAAGCGAACCGGGCGGCGGTGGTGGCGCGCCCTCGCCCATCCAGGTGTTGAATCCGATATGGTGATGGTAGCGGCCGGCGGAAACCATTCCCATGCGGAAGCTTTGGCCGATACCCATGTCGTCCAGTCCCAGCACATCGTGATAGAAGGTCATCGAAGCTTGTAGGTCGGCCACGTATAGGTGGACGTGCCCGATGCTGGTTTCCGGAGGCATCTGCGCCTCGAGCCGGTCATCGGGCCGGAGCTCCTCCAGCAGCGCCGCGACGTCGAGCGGCTCGCGCCCGTTGCTCAAGCTGCCATCGGCTCGGCGCGCCACGAATTCATCCCCTGCGATCTCGAAGGTTCCGTCCTCCGGCGTATCGACGTACAGCTCGATGTTCTGGCCCTCTGGATCGTCCAGGTAGGTGGTCTTGGTCATGATGTGATCGGTGGGCGCGTTGGGGTACCGCAAGGCGATCAG
>CAZJUE010000067.1:0-12691 GCA_964549025.1 uncultured Anaerolineaceae bacterium
GCCGTGGTGGGCAGGTTGCATGCGCTCAGCGCCAGCGCAAAGGCCAGAGGGATCCACACTCGTGGACCGATCTTATTCGGCATGTCCTCTCCATTTGGTGACCATTTGTGGCGCCGGACCGCTGTGCGCCGCCCGACCCTAACCCTTTGCGGTGGAAATGTCCACGGTACCGTGTCGCTGGCCGCGCACCTACTCGACTCCTTCTCGGATTCGCAGGTAGGAGTCAAAGCGTTCGGGGCTCACCCGGCCATCCTCGACCGCGGCCAGAACCGCGCAGCCAGGTTCGTGGGTGTGGGTGCAGTCGCTGAATTCGCAGTCGGCCACCAAGGGAGCGATCTCGCGAAAGTAGCCGTCCAACTCCTCGGCCTCGATATCCCAGAGCTGGAAGGCGCGCAACCCAGGCGTGTCGGCCACGTAGCCGCCGTCCTCCAGCGGCAGTAGCTCACGCAATACGGTGGTGTGCGCCCCCAGGCCGACCTCGCTGACCTCGGCGGTCTGCAAGCCCAAGCCAGGTTGCACGGCGTTCAGCAAGCTGGACTTACCGACCCCCGACGGGCCAGCTACGACCGAGATGCGGTCTTTGAGCGCTTTCGCCAGCTCCTTAATGCCCTTTCGCTTGGTAGCCGATGTATACAGCACCTGGTAACCGATATCAGCGTACTCGCCGAATTCGGCTCGAGCGCTCTTGGGTTTCACCAGATCCAGCTTGTTGGCGCAGATGATGGCTGGGATCTGCTCGCTCTCCGCCACCACCAGCATGCGGTCCAGCAAGCGGAAATTGGGGTCGGGGTCGGCGCAGGAAAACACAAAGACCGCCTGGTCTGGGTTGGCGATCAGCACCTGCTCCCCTACCCGCCGGTCGGGATTGCGCCGGGACAGCGACCGGACCCGCGGCTCGACCGCCTCGATCATGGCCGGCCCCTCATGGCCGATGCTCACCCGCACCCGGTCGCCGATGGCGATTAGTTCGCCTTGATCGATTTCCTGCTTGAGTCGGCCGCGCGACTTGGCTTCCAGCACCCCGCGATCGGTATCCACGTCGTAGAAGCCGGCCCGGGCCCGCAAGACGAGGCCGGGGATCAGGTCAGCCATTTCGGGTACCCGGCTCAACCTTCCTCGGTCGGCTCCTCATCCGGTTCGGGGGTGGCTGGCACCCGAATGCGGGCCTCCCATGGGTAGCGACTGACCGGCTGGCCGCCGAAGTACGACTCGATGATGCGACGGAACACCGGCGCGGCCCACTCCGAGCCCTCTCCCTGGTTCTCTAACAGGACCACCACCGCGATATCAGGCAGGTCCTCCCGCTCCTCAAAGGTATAGCCGGCAAACCAGGCGTGCGGATCGGTGAAATCACCGGTTTCGGCAGTGCCGGTCTTGCCCGCCAGAGCCACGTTCAACCCCAGGAAGCGCCGATAGGCGGTGGACTCCAGGTTGCGCACCACCCGGGCCTCGCGCACCACGCCGAGCATGGCCCGTTGAAGGGCCGCCAGGGTGTCATCGCTGATCGGCAGAATGCCTTGTGGATCCGGTTCGAACTGGCTGAGCACCTGGCCTTCGGCGTTCTCCACCCGCTCGACAACCTGTGGCCGGTACAGCGTGCCGCCGTTGCCAATCGCTGCCACGTAGCGGGCCACCTGAATCGGGGTGGCCTGTAGGAAGCTCTGCCCGATGGCCAGCGATACCGAGTCGGTCTGACTCCAAGCCTCATCGTAGATCGCCTGCTTGGAATCGGCGTTGGGCAGCAGTCCACTGTTTTCTCCGATCTCAATCCCGGTCGGTTCGCCGAACCCGAAGGCAGCCGCCATCTCAGGAATCGCCTCCGGAAGGCCCTGATTGTAGAGGTCCAGCCCGATGTGATAGAAGTACGGATTGCAGGACAGCTCCAGCGCCTGCTCAAGCGAGATTTCACCGGCCGCCGGCAATTCCTTCTCAAAGCGCCAGTCGTACAGCGTCACCCCCGCCAGTTCATTGAACTCCAGCCCACAGTTGTAGACCGTGTCCGGCGTGTACAGCCCGGATTCGAGCGCAGCCGCCATGGTGACCATCTTGAACACCGACCCGGCCGGGTAGGCGCCCAGCGTAGCGCGGTTGACCAGCGGGTTGTTAGGAATCTGGAATAGTTCGGTTAGGCCGCTGGCGCTGTTGGGATTGCTGGTATCGAACAGGTTGGGGTCGAAATCCGGCGAGGAGGCCATCGCCAGCACCGCGCCGGTATCGAGTTCCAGCACCACCACCGCGCCGGTGAGCTGGGTGTCTTCGATGGCCTGCTGCGCGTGTCGCTGCAGATCGCGGTCCAGCGTGGTATAGACCGCGTAGGGCGGCTCGGGCGGTTGGGAAGCCAGCGCCTCCTGCGGCCGTCCCTCGGCGTCGGTGGTATACAGCGTTCCGCCCGGCCGTCCGCGTAGTTGAGCCTCGTACCAGTATTCCAACCCGATCTGGCCCACGAACTCATCGCCCTGGTAGCCCAGCGCCAGGTATTCGTCGAGCTCGTCCTCCTGGATCCAGCTCACGTACCCCACCAAATGCGGAGCCAATCCGCCGCCGGTGTACAGCCGGGTGTCGTACACGCTCCACTGTACGCCGCCAACGGCTGACAACGTGCCCTGCACCTGCTGGAACTCCTGCAGCGAAACCGTACCCAGGTTTACCCGAAAGTCAGTGTCTCGGATCGGATCGTAGAGCGCCTGGATGGCCTCGTTGGACGGATAGTCCAGCAGCCGCCGCAAGGTGCTCAACATTGCTGCCTCGGCGTCCTCATCGCCGATCTGGTTGGGCACAATCCACAGCGAAACCGCCTCCCCTTCCGCAGCCAAGGCCAGCCCCTCGCGATCGTAAATGTTGGCCCGTGTAGGGGTGATCAGGTCCAGGTACAGTCCGCCTCCGCCTTCCAGCTCCGGCAGGATCAGCCCCTCGGTCCAGGCCACCGTCCAGCCGTCGCCGTCCAGCGTCAGGTCCAGCAGGTAGTCGCGGCTGAGGTCGCCGGCCGCCAGGCTGTGCCAGGTTGCCTCCGCCCGCACCTGCGCCGCCCGTGGGCTGAGCACCAGCGAAGAAACCACCTCATAGTCCAGGCCGGTCAGCGCCGCGGTACGCCAAACCGAACCGTAGCGATCGATAAAGGCCTCGCGAGTGATGCTGTCGCGGGTCAGCGGGCTGAGCATGCCGTACATGGCGGCGAAGTCACGCTCCGCCAAGGCATTGAAAAAGCGCTCGGCGGCCGCTTCGGGATCCGGCGCGGCGCTGGTCAGAACCACCGGGTCGGGCAGGGTGGCGGTTGGGCCTGGCTCTGCTTGGGCCAGGCCGCAGGCGGCCAGCGCCAATCCGACCGCGCATAGGCGGACCGCCCTCAAACCCGCCCCTCCAGAATATCCGCGTACACAGGGCAGTCGTAGCCTGTGTGTGCGATGCAAGCCTGAGGCACGTCGTTGGGTGGCTCGTGACCCAGTGCGCGCATATTGCGCACCAGGTGGCACAGCGGCAGGCCCATCACGTTAGCGAAACAGTCGCGCATCTGTGCCAGATCCACCGGGCGGAAGTCGTCGTCCTGGATGCCGTAGGATCCTGCCTTATCCAGCGGGCTGCCGCCGGCCAAGTATCGTTCCAGCTCGGCCTCCATGTAGTCACGCATCGGCACGGCGCTGACACAAGTGTCCACCCGCTCGGCGCCCCGCTGGCGGTCCACCACCGCGATCGAAGTCACCACCTCGTGCTCGCGGCCCCGCAGGCTGGCCAGTGTGCGGCGAGCTTCATCTACCGACGACGGCTTGCCCAAGATCTGTTCGCCGTCGACTACCAGCGTATCGGAACCCAATACCAATCCGGGATGACCACGGGTCTTCTCCAGCGCTAAGCGACGGGTCAGCTCGACCGGTGACTCGCCGGCCGACGGCGATTCGGAAATATCGCTCTCAGCCAACGCGATCGGCCACCCGGTCAGCCCCAGCAGCTCGTGGCGTCGCGGCGAGCCGGAAGCCAATAGGATTTCTGGCACCGCCGAATCTTATCACCGGGGGCATAGCGACAAACGCGCGGATCTGGAGTTGAAGTCGAGGCCTCTCGCAACGGCTCTCAGCTCTGATTCGGGGTGGATAAGCCCGAGTGGTAGAATCCGCGAGGTGAGCCCTCCGGAACTCGCTCGGGCGGACGGGCGCAGTTCAATCAGCAAGGAAAGCCGATAGACCCCCAACAACCCACCGACTTGTTCGACCACGCGCTGGCCGAACGCTTCGCCCGCGAAGCACCGCTGGCCGCCCGCATGCGTCCCCGCACCCTGGATGAATTCCATGGGCAACAGCACATCGTCGGCGAGGGTCGGCTGCTGCGGCGAGCGATCGAAGCCGACCGCCTGTTCTCATCGATCGTGCTCTGGGGTCCACCGGGAACAGGCAAGACCACGCTGGCGATGATCATCGCTAACCACACCGAGTCACATTTCGAGACCATCTCCGCCGTGCTGGCGGGCAAACCAGAGTTGCGGCGGGTGATCGGCGAGGCGCAGGAGCGCCGCAAACTGTATCACCGCCGCACGATCCTGTTCGTCGACGAGGTGCACCGCTGGAACAAGGCCCAGCAGGACGCTCTCCTACCACACGTCGAGCACGGCACCATCACGCTGATCGGCGCCACCACCGAAAATCCCTATTTCGAAGTCATCGGGGCACTGGTTTCACGGTCACGCATCTTCCAGCTGCGCCCGCTGGAGGATCAGCACGTCGAGCGCATCCTGCAGGCCGCGTTGGCGGATCCCGAGCGAGGCTACGGGGAGCGGGAAGTGCTGCTCGACCCCGATGCGACGGCCCATCTGATCCAGGTCGCCGGGGGCGACGCCCGCAACGCACTCAACGCGCTGGAGCTGGCAGTCGAATCGACCAAACCGCAGGACGATGGAACGATTCACCTGACGCTGGAAGTGGCCCAGGAGTCGATCCAGCGTAGGGCGGTGCTGTATGACAAGGACGGCGATGCGCACTACGACACGATCTCCGCCTTCATCAAATCGGTGCGCGGCTCCGACCCGGACGCGGCACTGTACTGGCTGGCCAAGATGCTATATGCTGGTGAGGACCCACGCTTCATTCTGCGGCGACTGCTGATCCTGGCCTCCGAGGATATCGGGCTGGCCGAGCCGATGGGTCTGGTGGTGGCGGCCTCGGCGGCGCAAGCATTCGAGTTCGTCGGGCTGCCGGAGGGCGTCTACCCGCTGGTGGAGGCTACGCTCTTCCTTTCGACCGCACCCAAATCCAACTCGGCTGGCGCCTATTTCAAAGCCTATCGGCTGATCGAGCAGCGAGGGCTGGTAGAGGTGCCGGATCACCTTAAGGACGCCAATCGCGATGCCGAGGCGCTGGGCCACGGCGCCGATTACCAGTACCCCCACGAGCACGAGGGGCACTTCATCGGCCAGGGTTACCTGCCCGACACGCTGCTCGGTACCTACTTCTATCAAGCCAGCGATCAGGGCTACGAAGCTGGGGTGGCCGACCGGCTCGATCGCTGGCGTCAAGCCCAGCGGGCGGTGCTGGAGATCGAGCAGACCACCGAGCTGCCCTCGCTTTCGGCGGATGAGGTCCAGATCATCAAGCGATATCACTCACGCGGCCGACTCGGCCGCCGCGGGTAGCTCAGCCGATGACCGATCGCCCAAGATCACCAGGGGTCTGCCAGGCCTGATCGCATGACCACCCTGTTCTTGATCCGTCACGGGCACACCGACTACGTCAGCGAAGGCAGGCTACCGGGCTGGCTGCCCGGCATCCACTTGACCGAACAGGGCCGGGGCCAGGCTGAACGATTGGCAGAACAGCTTGGGGATGTCAAGCTCAGGGGGGTGTATTCCAGTCCACTGGACCGCGCCCGCGAGACCGCCAAACCGATCGCTGAAGCCGCCGAGCTGCCGGTTTCCATACGGCCGGGGCTGGGTGAAATCCAAATCGGAACCTGGGAGGGATTGAGCCTAAGGGCCGCCCAGCGGCGCAAGCTGTGGGCTTCGATCCAGTTCGCCCCTTCGGTGGCGCGTTTTCCGGAAGGGGAGTCTTTCATCGAGGCTCAGTCGCGCGTCGTATCCGAGATTGAACACCTGCGCTCGCTGCATACCGGCCGCAAGGCGGCCTTCGCCTGTGTTTCGCATGCTGACCCGATCAAGCTGGCGATCGCGCACTATTTGGGCTTGTCATTGGACCTCTTCCAACGGCTGGTCGTTGCGCCGGCCTCGATCAGCTCGCTTCAACTGACCGACCACGGCGCCCGGCTGCTGACCATGAACGATACCCGCGCAGACGGCAGCGGCGACGCAAGCTGAGCGAAGCGAAGTGCCCGCGGTGCTGAGCGAAGCGAAGTGCCCCAGGTTCTGAGCCACCGCGTGGCCCGGTAGGCCTCAACCGCACGCGACTAGGCGATCGGTCCGCTGAGTCGGTCACTTAGGCCTGGGTGATATACTTCGCCCAGTCCCACTATCAGCGCATCGCGGGGTCTGCGCTCAGCTTTCCATGGAACTCGATCTCAACCCAGTCTCACGTATCACCACCGGCGCCGTCGGGCCGCCGGGCAAACGGATCTTCTACTTGCAGGCACGCAAGGACGAGGAGCTGGTGACCTTGATCATCGAGAAACACCAGGTACAGTCGCTAGCCATCGGACTGGAGGAGTTCCTGGCCGAGCTGCACAAGCGCATTCCAGAGTTGCCGGAGGCCTCGGCTGATTACGAAGACGATCAGATGACACTCGAAGAGCCACTCGATCCACGCTTCCGGGTGGGCCAAATCGGGTTGGGCTACGATGAAGACAGCGATCGGCTGGTGTTGGTGGCTCGCGAGTTGATCGACGAGCAGGCTGAATCGGAGGTGGTGCGCTTCTGGTGCACCCGCGATCAACTACGCGCCATGTGCTATTGGGGGCTGGAAGTCGCCAGCCGCGGGCGTCCAATCTGCGGCAACTGCGGTGAGCCGATGAACCCGGAAGGGCATTTCTGCCCAAAGAGCAATGGCCACAAGCACTAGCTGTTCCGTCGCCCGATGGCGCTCGACCTGCCCCGCGAAGAGCTGATTGACCTCCTCTCCACCGGCCAGATTCACCTGACCGGCCAATTCGCCTGGGGTTCCAACCATACTTTCCTGGCCGACGTGACCACCGAATCCATGCCGTTGCAGGCGGTGTACAAGCCGGCCGCCGGCGAACGACCGCTGTGGGATTTCCAGACCCGCACGCTGGCGCAGCGCGAGGTGGCAGCCTATCTGACCAGTCAGGCGTTGGGTTGGGAGTTGGTGCCACCCACCGTATTGCGGGGCGACGGGCCCGCCGGAGGAGGATCGCTCCAGCTCTATCTAGAAATCGACCCCGAGCGCCACTACTTCAACCTCGACCGGGAGCAGCGCCAGCTGCTGCGCCCGGCGGCGCTGTTCGACGTGCTGATCAACAACGCCGACCGCAAAGGCGGTCACGTGTTGCTCGCACCGGATCAGCACGTTTGGCTGATCGATCACGGGGTGTGTTTCCACGAGGAGTACAAGCTGCGCACCGTGATCTGGGATTTCGCCGGCCAGCCAATAGACCCGCCGCTGCTGGAGGCAGTGCGCGGGTTTGCCGAGGCGCTGACGGCGATCAGGCATGCGCCCCATGACGCCGAAGCCACGACCGGCAGACAGCGGAGCATCGAATCCGAGCGTTCCCCGGGCCCGAGCGCTGAGGCCGAGCAGCAGCCAGAAACGACCGACGTGCCGGGTGGACCGGCCGGCCCACTGATGCAATTGACGACGCTGCTAAATCCGATTGAGTTGGCCGCGTTGGAGCAGCGCGCTGAGAACCTGCTGGAAGCCGGCTGCTTCCCGACCCCTGGACCCGACCGCCATTACCCCTGGCCATTGGTCTGATGCGATTGATGCCTGTGGTCTTCCTGGGTTTCGGCAACGTCGGGCAGGCGTTGGCGCGCCTGCTGCTGCGCAAGGAGGCGGAGATCGCGCAGCGCTACGACCTGGCGCTGCGGGTGGTCGGCGTCGCAACCGGCAGCCACGGAGCGGCGCTGGATCAAGCCGGGCTCGACCTGGAAGAGGCGTTGCGCATCAGTCAGTCCGGCGGCGACCTCTCACAGCTTGCCGACCAGAGCAGACCGTCCGATGTCAGCGAGTTGCTGCAGCAATCTGCAGCGGAGGCGGTGCTGGAAAGCACCCCGGTCAACTACCAGACTGGACAGCCGGCGCTTGATTACCTCGAGCGCGGCTTGCGGCTGGGGATGCATGTTGTCACCGCCAACAAGGGACCGGTAGTGCACGGCTATCGCCAACTGAGCGCCCTCGCGGCCCGCCACAACCGGCAGTTTCGCTTCGAATCGGCGGTTATGGATGGAGCCCCGATTTTCTCGCTGTGGCGCCACAGCCTTCCGGCGGCGCAGCTGCGCTCCTTCCGCGGAATCCTGAACTCCACCACCAATTTCATCCTGACTCAGATGGAAGCTGGCCAAAACCTGCAGGCAGCCATCGCCCAGGCCCAGGCCTTGGGTGTCGCTGAAACCGATCCGGCCGGTGATGTGGAGGGCTGGGACGCAGCCGTCAAGGTCGCCGCGCTGGTCAACGTGCTGATGGATCACCCGCTGGACATCGCTCAGGTCGAACGGCAGGGGATCCAGCAGCTCAGCCTGGACGATGTGCGCCAGGCGCAGACCGAGGGCAAGCGGTGGAAGCTGATCTGTGAAGCGCGGCGCTGGACCAATGACCGCAGTGCTGAGTCTCCGGAAACCGCCCGAGGAGCTGAAGGTGATGGCGAGGGGGTGATCGCCCGGGTAGCCCCGGAGATGGTGGGACCAGACGATCCACTCTACGGGGTTACCGGCACCTCCTCGGCGGTGACCTTCGTCAGCGATGTACTGGGCGACCTGACCCTTACCGAGCGCGACCCAAGCCCGGACACCACCGCCTACGGCATGTTGGCCGACCTGCTGAGCGTGAGTGAACTCCTTTAGGGCTGAGCGAAGCGTAGCGCCCGCGGTACTGAGCGCTAGCGAAATCTTTTTGGGGCTGAGCATCGCCGCCCCTTGGGACCGACGGTGGTCGGGTAAGATATAGCGTTTGCCCATGCACCGCAGCCGCTCCACATCAACAATCCCCGAATTCGATCGTCCCGGAGCAATCCGATGAACCGCCAGCCATCGACAGCCGTAGCATCAAATAGCGACATGCAGACCCGTCCGTGACCCGATATCTGGTGCGGCGAGCCGCCGGCAGCCTCGTCACCCTGTTCCTGTTCGCTAGCGCGATGTTCTTCCTGGTACAGATCATCGTACCGGCCGACTTCACAGTTCAGTTTGCCCAAGGGATGAGCCGGGAGGAACGCCTGGCGATGGGAGAGGAACTGGGTCTGAACCTGCCGCTCTGGCAGCAGTACCTGAACTGGCTGGGCGACTTCTTCAGCGGCAAACTGGGAACTTCCTTCTACGGCTACGATGTATGGGCCCGGGTCCAGAGCCTGCTGCCGCTGAGCATGTTGATCTTCCTTCCAGGGGTTGCGCTGGCATACATAATCGGCTTGCAGCTGGGCAAATATACCGGTTGGAAGAGCTCCCCACTGGTGTCCAACGCCGCCACATTGGGCGGCATGGCGCTCTTCACATCCTTCCCGCCCTGGCTGGCTTGGCTCATGGCGTATCTGGTCGGACGAAATTGGGGGGTATTCCGCAGCGTCTTCGGCAGCCGCAGCGGGATCGAGACTCTCGATCGCATCTTGTGGAGGAACTCCGAGATCACTCCCAGCGCAGTATCTGGCCGGATCCTGCTTGCCCTTATCGCCGTCGGCGTTCTCGTAGCGTTGTTGCACTGGATCCTGGGTCGAGTCGCTCGCCGCGGCTTGCCGATCTGGCTGGCTGTTCCGCTGACCGCCGGAGGGGCCTACCTCGCGCTCGTGCTGCTGGATTTGCAGCCGCTAGCACTGGATCTGATCGCGGCTGCCGTTCTTCCGATGCTGACCTTCACGGCGCTATCCTTTGGCGAGACGATGCTGATTATGCGCACCAGCATGAGCGACCACCGGGAACAGGAATACGTGAATGTCGCACGCGCTAAAGGCTTACCTGAGAGAGTGGTGCGGGATCGGCACGCCTCGCGTAATGCCATTTTGCCCGTCGTGAGCCGGCTGATCATTACCCTGCCCTATCTGTTCACCGGGGTTGTGATCATCGAAGATGTGCTGGAGTGGCCCGGACTGGGAACTGCACTATTTGATTCGCTGTACCAGCAAGATATGCCGATGGTGATGGCGATGTTCCTGATGGTCGGCGCGCTGACACTGGTAGCCCGGCTGGTGCTGGACGTAATTCTGGCGGCCTTGGATCCGCGGTTGCGTATCGCCGGCGGGACCGCGGAGCAGTTCTAGACCAATGGCGGAACAAATCGCAGTTGGACCGTCGGAGCTCCGTCAGGACAGCTTTCAGGCTCGTTGGGCGCGTTTTCGTATCCGGCTCTGGCTAACCCGCCGTCGGCTGGCCAACGGCTGGCGGATCTATAAGCAAAGCCCGCTTGGCGTCATTGGCGTGGGGCTTATCGCCCTCTTTGGGCTGCTGGCAGTCCTGCATCCGATCTTGCTAGCCACCGTTTGGCCGAAAGGGATCTATCACCCGCAAATCGGCTTCGACGGCAGCGCGATCAATCCGGCCCCCCCTTCGAGTGCTCACATCTTCGGCACTGATGCCCTCGGACGCGATGTACTGAGCATGCTTCTGGCTGCGACCACCCCAACTTTCCTGCTGGGACTAACGGCCGCCGCGGCCACCGCCAGCATTGGCACGCTGGTCGGCGGCTTGTCGGGCTACTATCGTGGTCGGGTCGACTCGGTGCTATCCCGAATCTCAGACATGTTCCTATTGCTACCGCCCCCGATATTGATGGTGATTGTCGGGACCCGCTTTCGAGACCTCGGGCCCGTGCCACTAGGCCTGGTCTACGGTGTCTTCGCCGGCCTTGGAGGAACCGCCATCGTGATGCGCTCGCTGGCGCTGAAACTTCGTGAAATGCCCTTCATCGAGGCTTCCAAGACGTCGGGCGGCGGTTCGCTGTACATCCTTGTCAGACATGTGTTTCCACATATGTTGCCTATGGCCGCCTTGCAGACCATGATCGCGGTTACCGGCGCGGTGGTGGCCGATGGGTTTATTTCGTTCTTCGGCTTCACGCGCGACATCAACAACTGGGGCACGATGATCTACAACGCGCTGACCTACGGCAGCTCGCTCGGATTGCTCGAACCGCAGTGGAATGCGCTGATACCACCCTCAATGGCGCTCTCCCTGTTTGCGCTTGGGTTTTACCTGACCTCGCGCGGTTTGCACCGGGTAGCCGATCCTCGGCTGCGCTAGCAATCGCGGTACACTAGCCGCCGGAGACCACCACGGCCGCGCAGCTCGCGGCCGCTGTTTTTCAAGTGCCAATGGCCGAGAAACCCTCCAATCTCGCCGAGAGCATAGTGTTGCCCGACGCACCGCCAGTCCCCGGGCTGCGGTTCCGCCGATTCCGCGGTCCAGCGGATTATCCGGTAATCGTGGCCATCATTGGAGGCTCAAATCGCCACGATCAAATCGATTACACCACCACGCTGGAGGACATCCAGAATCAGTACGAACACCTGACCAACTGCGATCCGTACCAAGACATGCTGTTCGCCGAAATCGAGGAGCAGCCGGTCGCTTACTCCCGGGTATTTTGGGAGCACGAGACCAGCGGGGATTGGATCTACGCGCACTTGGGCGAGGTGCTCCCAGACTGGCGCCTCAGAGGCATCGGCGGCGCGATGCTGCATCACTGCGAACGGCGACTGCGCGAGATCGCGGAAGATCACCCGCAAGACGCCACCCGCTTGCTCCAGGTATTCGCCGGCGACACCGAGCTTGAGCGGCTATCGCTCTACCATCGCGAGAGCTATCGACCGGCACGCTATTTCGTGGAGATGACCCGTAGCCTGAGCGAGCCGATTCCAGCGCTTGCGTTGCCACAAGGGCTGGAGCTCAGGCCGGCCTGGCCAGAACACTATCGGGCGATCTGGGACGCCAACGTCGAAGCTTTCCAGGATCACTGGGGATACCGCCCCGCGACCGAGCAGGATTACCGGCGCTGGCTGGAGGACCGCAATTTCGATCCGCAGCATTGGAAGGTGGCCTGGGATGGCGATCAGGTGGCCGGCATGGTCTTGAACTTCATTGACCGTGAAGAGAACCAGGAATACCAACGGCAGCGCGGCTACACCGAGGAGATCTGTGTGCGACGTCCGTGGCGCCGACGCGGATTGGCGCGGGCGCTGATCACTCAGAGCATGCAATATCTGCGGAGCATCGGCATGGAGCAGGCCGCGCTGGGTGCCGACACCGAGAATCTGACCGGGGCCTTCAAGCTGTACACTGATTTAGGCTACCGCGAGGTCAAACGCTGGACGACCTTCCGCAAGCCCCTGGGCTGAGTCGATCGCGCCCGCAAGTAGGCAGTCGACCTCGGCGCCAGCAGGACCCGAGGCCAGCCGTTTGGCCAGCGCCTGCCCACATCAACAGCTTTTCTATGGCTAGCGCCCTCCTGCAAAGCTGTGCAAGCAGTCTGAGACCCTGGCAATCGAAGCATCGTATACTCAGCAAGTTGTGGCTGCCACACAAGCAGTAATCTGGGACCTGGGCGGGGTGATCGTGCGCACCTTCGACCGCAGCTGGCGCACCGACTGGGAATCAAAACTC
>CAZJUE010000068.1:0-11375 GCA_964549025.1 uncultured Anaerolineaceae bacterium
CGCACGCCCATCGTGGCCCGGCCGGCGCGTTTGATCTGCTTGACCTTGGTCCTTAGCACGAGCCCCCCACTGGAGATGATGGTGAGATCGTCGCGCTGATCCACCACCTTGGCGGCGGCCACCGGCCCGGTCTCATCGAATTTGGGGCGGCTGAGGGTCAGCACGCCCATGGTGGCCCGTCCCTTGGTGGGATACTCCTTCAGCGGCGTGCGCTTTCCGTAACCGTTCTTCATCACCACTAGCAAGTCGAGCTTGGGATCCACCACGTCCATGCCGGTGACTGCGTCGCCCTTGCGCAGCTTGATTGCCTTGACGCCGGCCGCAGGACGACCCATCGCCCGCACCAGCTTCTCGTGGTAGCGCAGCGCCTGGCCCATCTCGGTAACCAGGATGATCTCGTGGTCGCCGCCGGTCAGCCGCACCCACTCCAGCACATCGCCTTTAGCCAATTTGATGGCGATCAAACCGGACGGTCGCACCGCGGCGAATTCGGAAAGCTTCACGCGCTTGATCTTGCCCCTGCGAGTAGCCATGGTGCAGAAGTCGGCCGCCTCGAAATCCGGCACCGGTACCGCGGCGGTGATCACTTCGCCAGGTTCCAGGTTGAGGATATTCACCATGGGGATGCCGCGGGCGGTGCGCCCGGCATCCGGAATCTGGTAGGCCTTTTCCGAATACACCTTGCCCCGATCAGAGAAGAACAGCACCGTGTCGAGCGAGCCCGCCGGCAGTAGCATGTCGACCTCGTCCTCGCCCTTGGTGCGGTGGCCCTTGATCCCGCGGCCGCCGCGGCCTTGCCGGCGGTAGGTCTTGGCAGGCACCCGCTTTACGTAGCCTCGTTCGGTGATGCTGATCAGCACCCGCTCATCGGGTACCAGATCAGCCTCGCTGAATTCTTCGCTGGCGTCGGGGGCGATACGGGTACGGCGCAAGTCGCCGTAGTCCTTGACCACTTCCTTCAGGTCACCTTTGATCAGGCTGAGGATCTTCTTCTTGTCACCCAGCAGATCTTCCAGATACTCGATCCGTTCCTTGATCTCCTTGGCTTCCTGCTCAATCTTCTTGCGCTCCAGGGCGGCGAGGCGGCGCAGCTGCATGTCCAGAATCGCCTGCGCTTGAACCTCCGACAGCTTGAAGCGCTTCTTCAGGCGGGTTTTGGCAGTGTCCGCGTTGGACGATTTGCGAATGGTATCGATCACATCGTCCAGATTGGCCAGCGCGATCAGCAGACCTTCCAGGATGTGGGCTCGCGCTTTGGCCTTCTCGAGCTCGTGCTTGGTTCGCCGGGTGATGACGGTGACCCGGTGATCGATGTAAGTGTGCAGCGCTCGCTTGAGCGAGAGCAGCCGCGGTTCGCCACCCACCAGAGCCAATAGCTGTACACCAAAGGTGGTCTGCAGCTGGGTGTACTTGAACAGCTGATTGAGCACCGCCTTGGGCTGGGCGCCGCGCTTGAGCTCCATCACAATGCTCAGGCCGCGCCGGTCCGATTCGTCGCGCAGGTCGGAGATGCCATCCAGCTTGTCGTTGCGCACCAGGTCGGCAATGCGCTCGATAAGAGTGGTCTTATTGACCTGAAATGGAATCTCAGTGACCACGATCCGGTGACGGTTGCCACGCATTTCCTCGATGTTGGCGATTCCGCGCACCACGATGCGCCCTTTGCCAGTGCTGTAAGCCTGGATGATTCCTTCCTGGCCGATGATCATGCCGCCGGTCGGGAAGTCGGGCCCTTGCACGAACTCCATCAGCTTGTCGACAGTGACCTCGTCCAGCTTGTCGTAGCGATCCACCATGTGGATGATGGCGTCGGCCAGCTCGCCCAGGTTATGCGGGGGGATGTTGGTCGCCATGCCCACCGCAATTCCCGAGGCGCCATTGAGCAGCAGGTTGGGCAGCCGAGCCGGCAGGACGTCCGGCTCCTGCAACGAGCCGTCGAAGTTGTCGGAAAAATCGACCGTGTCCTGATCGATGTCGACCAGCAGCTCCTCCGCCATGCGTCCCAGCCGCGCTTCGGTGTAACGCATCGCTGCGGGGGGATCGCCGTCGATCGACCCGAAGTTGCCCTGGCCATCGATCAGCGGGTAGCGCATGGAGAAACGCTGCGCCATGCGGGCCATCGCTTCGTATACCGGGGAGTCTCCGTGAGGATGGAACTTGCCCATTACCTCACCGACAATTCGAGCCGACTTGCGATAGGGCGAATTCGAGCGGATCCCCATCTCCCGCATGGCGTACAGAATGCGGCGCTGAACCGGTTTTAGCCCGTCACAGGCGTCCGGCAAGGCGCGCGAAACGATCACGCTCATGGCGTAATCGAGATAGGCGCCCCGCATCTGATCGTCGATGTCGACCCTACGTACGGTCCCGATGTCCATGCTGTGCGGTACTCCTTATGTCAAGCACAAATGGCCCCCGCGCTGGCGGGGTCCCGACCCTTAATTATAGCTTTTCACGCAGTGGAAGTCGAATTTCACACAAAAAAAGGCCGCCCCGAGCGGGAGCGGCCGCAGCTCTGCTGATCTAAGCCTATGCCTGAGTCGGCGCCTGCGCGGTGTGCATGGCAATTTGATCGGCCAGATGGTTGACATCTACCGGCTTGCGCAGCAGGCCGTTGCCCCCCAATTCCTCGATGCGGCCTTCGATGTCTTCATCGTCCACCGCTGTGATGATTAACACCGGCAGCTCCTTGCCATAAGGCTGGCCGCGCAAGCGGTCAAGGGTTTCGAATCCGTCCATTCCGGGAGGCATGTTCAGGTCTAGCAACACCACATCCGGGTGCTGCGTCTGGATGACATCCAAAGCCTCCTCGCCGCTGTAGGCCACCATCGCATCATGGCCGCGCGAACTCACCACAATGGTGAGCGCCTCCACGATGGCACGGTTATCGTCGACGATCAGAATGCGGGCCAGGACATCCTCCTCATACAACGCCGCCCGTAAGGCTGTTTACTGCAGAAGCCCGGCTATTGTATCTTGAATGCCAAGGGGATTCCTAGCGGTCCTTCGGTTCTATGCACCGAAGGTACTGCCTCAGCGGCCCCGCGTCGGCCCGGCGCTGACTCCGCGGCTCCGTCCGGGCCCAATCGTGCGGGTAAAATCGCAGAGCCAACGCCGGAGGTTTCAATGCTTCGCCTCGTCACTCGTGTGCTGTTCGTGCTGATCGGCGCCATCCTGGTGCTAGGACTGGCTACAGCGGTGGTCCGCTTCATCTTGATACCGCGCGCCTTCCCATCGTTGGATGGAACCGTGCACCTGGAAGGACTGGACGGACCGGTTGACGTGTACCGCGACAGCATGGGGGTGCCTCACCTGTACGCCTCCAGCGAGCGGGACCTGCTGATGGCCCAAGGCTTCGTGCACGCGCAGGACCGGTTCTGGCAGATGGAGTTCCAGCGGCGGGTCGGAACCGGACGGGTCGCGGAGCTAATGGGCGAACCCGCGCTGGAGACCGACCGCTTCATCCGCACCGTAGGTTGGCATCGCGCGGCCGCCGAGGAGGTCGAGCTGCTGGAGGACGAAGAGAAAGAGCTGTTGGAGGCCTACTCCACGGGGGTGAACGCATACCTGGAGGTACACCGGGGCCCGCTTGGCCTGGAATTCACCGTGCTGGGACTGATCGGTGATCCGATCGAGCCCGAGCCCTGGGAACCGCTGCACTCGCTGAGCTGGGCCAAGGTGCTGGCCTGGGATCTTGGCGGCTCACGCCGGATCGAGCTGGCACGCGCCCAGATCGCCGCCAAGCTCGGCTCGGAGGCCGTCCCGGTGCTGATGCCGCCCTATGATGAGAGTTACCCCACCATCGTGCAACAGCCGCCTTCCGCGGCCGCGCTGCAAGCGGTTCCACCCGCCGCCTACACAACGATTTCGGGCCTGTCTCCGCGCGGGCTCGGCAGCAACAGCTGGGCGATTGGCGGAGACCGCACCGCCACCGGTACGCCGCTGCTGGCCAACGACCCGCACCTGGGCATTCAAATGCCGTCGATCTGGTACGAGATCGGTCTGCACTGCGAGCCAGTCGGCCCTGAATGCGGCCTCAACGTGGTTGGGGCATCGCTGGTGGGCGCACCAGGTGTGATCATCGGCCACAACGATCGCATCGCCTGGGGCTTCACCAACCTGGGTCCGGACGTAGTGGACTTCTTCATCGAGCGGCAGAACCCTGAAGATCCAAATCAGTACGAGTATCAAGGCCGTTGGTTAGACATGGAGATCGTGCGCGAGGTCATCGAGGTGCGCGGCCGCGACGAGCCGGAAGTGGTCGACGTCCGCATCACCCGGCACGGCCCGATCATCAACGACGTGGTCGGAGGCACCGAGGACCAGTGGGTGTACGGCTGGGAGCCGCTGGCATTCTCCTGGACCGCGCTGGAGCCGGGATCCGTCCTGCGGTCGGTGCTGATGTTGAATCGGGCGCAAAACTGGGATGAGTTTCGCGAGGCTATGAGCTTCTGGGATGTACCCGGCCAGAACGCGGTCTATGCCGACGTCGACGGCAACATCGGCTACCAGGCAACGGGTCGGATACCGATTCGGGATTCCGGCGACGGCTCCATGCCGGTTCCGGGATGGACCGGCGAGTACGAGTGGGTCGACGTCATTCCCTTTGATGAGCTGCCGTTTAGCTACAACCCCCCCGAAGGCTATGTCGTTACCGCCAACAACGCAGTGGTGGGGGAGGATTACCCTCACTTCCTCTCGATCGACTGGGCGCCAGGCTACCGCGCCCGACGGATCGTTGAAATGATCGAGGCGGACGATGCGATCTCGGTGGCCGATATGCAGGTCATGCAAGTCGACTCGGTTGTGCTGTACGCCGAGGAGCTGTTGGACTACGTGCTGGCGCTCGAGCCCGGAGACCAGCGGCTCGGCCAGGCATTGGATCTGCTGCGCGCCTGGGACATGCGCGCCGATCGTCAGAGCGCCGGGGCAGCGGTGTTTGAGGCGCTGCGGGTCGAGTTGGTCGAGGCCACTTTTGTCGACGAGGTGGGCGAGCAGCTGTTTTCGGAGATCCGTGGCGATTTGACCGTGGCACTGGGCGATTTGATCAGCGATGCCCAATCGGCGTGGTTCGATGACCGGGATACCGATCAGGTGGAGGACCGCGACGCCATCTTGCTGCGCGCCTTGCAGGCCGCGGTGGATCGACTAACGGAGCAGCTGGGAGACGATCCCAATCAATGGCGCTGGGGCGATCTGCACACCGCCACCTTCCGAAACGGAAGCCTGGGGAGTGTCGGCATCCGGCCGCTTGAGATTCTGCTCAATCGTGGACCGTTCGAGACGGACGGCACCACCGGTGCAGTCAATGCCACTGGCTACTCCTTGGGCAATCCGTTCGAAGTCGGCGGCCTCCCCTCCTACCGCCAGGTTGTCGATTTAGGCGAGCTCGATCGCTCGCTTTCGATACACACTACCGGCCAGTCGGGCCATCCGTTCCACCAGCACTATGACGATATGATCGACCTGTGGCGCAACGCACAATACCATACGATGCTCTGGGACCGTGAGCAGGTCGAGGCCGCCGAAACCGGCCACCTGCGCTTGATACCATAGCGCGATCCTACAGAATCAGAACCCGCCGGCGCACCGCCGGCGGGTTACCCAAATTGGAATTGAGGCTAAGGGTTGGAGTGGGCAGGCAAGCGGGCCGGCCCACGCGAGGCGATCAAGTGAACCAGAAGCGCTCCGTGATCAGCAGGCAGCTTAAGCCCAGCACGAACACGGTAGCGAAGAACAGGATTGAGAGTACCAGGCGCTGGCCGGATGTCATGCCGAAGATTCTCGGTTCGGGAGCGGCCGGTTTGCGTTTGGCCTGTGCCCCGATTTCGAGCGCTGGCTCTTCGTCCGGACTATCCCTCAGGTCATCAAACATCGTAGCTGTGCTCCTCTCAGCCCAGAGAGGATAGCACTCCTTGCCAGCTAGGCAAGCCCCGATTCGGCCGGTCGCAGCGTCACGCCCCCGCTATTCACAATTAGCTCGGATCCGTTCTGCCGCTGCACGCGCAGTCCCCCATCAACGGTGAGGCCCATCAGCTTGACCGGGGTGCCGGGCGCTTCGGTCGGCAGATCCCCGGCCAGGTTGACCGCTTGGGAACGATAGGCCAACCAGCGTTCCCACTCCGGATGGGCGGCCCCGTCCAGGTAGCGCGCATACCAGCGCTCTAGCCCCTCCAGCACCCGCAGCACCAGTTGGTTCGGATCAGGGAGACTGGGCAAATGCTCCGCCAACGCGGTGGCAGGGAAGTCGTAGGCTGACATCCGATCCTTCGCCGCAAGCCGCAGGTTGACCCCGATGCCCAGCACGACGTGCTCGAGCTCTTCGCCGCTCCAGCTGGCTTCGGCCAGCACGCCGCAAAGCTTTCGCCCCGCCAGCAGGACATCGTTCGGCCACTTGATTAATGGCTCAAGCTGATAGGCTTCCAGCGCGGAAACTACCGCCAATCCGCCGATCAATCCAAGCCCGCGATAATGGTCGGCAGGCGGCCGCAGCACCACGCTCAACCCCAGGCCGCCACCCGCCGGGGTGTCCCAGCTGCGACCGGCCCGCCCCTTGCCTCGAGTTTGCTCGGCTGCCACGATCAGCGCGCCCTCCTGGGCACCGCCGGCGGCAAGCTCCGCCGCGCGATCGTTGGTGGTGCCAATGGTCGAATGAAACTCGAACGAGCGCCCAAAACGCCCGACTGGCAGGTCGCGCGAAATTGATTCGGAATTCAGCATCTGCGCATTCTAATCCGCCAGTTGGGGCCGATGATACAATCCTCACGCTCGAAGCCAACGGAGCACATCACCCCAAGTTTCCTTCATGCGGACAATCTGGGCCCCCTGGCGGATGGACTACATTGAGGGTCATTCCCCCGAAGACGACTGCCTGTTCTGCGGCTGCTTGGCCGAACAGGACGGTCCGGGCAACCTGATTTTGCACCGAGCCGAGGCCGCCTTCGTCTTGCTCAATCGTTATCCCTACACCAACGGTCACATGATGGTCGCCCCGATAGACCACAAGGCTGCTATCGACGAGCTAAGCGAAGCTGAGCAGGCGGCAGTGATGCAATTGTCGGCCCGCGCCGTCACCGTGCTGCGGCGCGCCTACGGGGCGGAGGCATTCAATCTGGGAGCCAACATCGGCCAGGCAGCCGGCGCCGGCGTGCTGGGGCACATGCACCTGCACGTGCTGCCGCGCTGGTCGGGCGACACCAATTTCATGGCAACTACCGCTACCACCCGGGTTATCCCCGAGGCACTAGATGTTACCTATGAGAAGCTTCGCTCGCTTTGGTCGGACGGCCGTTGACATCGGCCGAATCCGGTGAACACATGAGTGATCTGCCGAATTCTCGCCAGCCGGTGATCCTGAGCGCGGTACGAACTCCCACCGGTCGATTCCGCGGCGGTTTAAGCGACCTGTCGGCCACCGAGCTCGGGGCACTGGTCGTCGGCGAAGCGGTCCAGCGCGCCGGCATCGATGATCCCAGTCAGATCAATGAAGTGCTGATGGGCAACGTGGTGTCAGCCGGCTTGGGTCAGGCGCCGGCCCGGCAAGCGGCGGTGTTCGCCGGCCTGCCGACGACCGTCGGGGCGACCACGCTCAACAAGGTGTGCGGCTCTGGCCTCAAAGCGGGGATGTTTGCCTCGCAGGCGATCAAGGCCGGCGACGCCGACCTAATCGTGGCCGGGGGCATGGAGAGCATGAGCCGGGCACCGTTTCTGGTGCGCGGCCGCACGGGGGAGCTGCAATACGGCCATAAGTCGCTGGAGGACGCCCTGCTGCTGGACGGCTTGTGGGATCCCTTCGAGCAGTGGCGCATGGGCCTGGCCGCCGAGTACATCGCCGACGAGTATGAGGTGACCCGCGAGGCGATGGACCGCTGGGCGCTGGGCAGCCACCAGAAGGCGCTGGCCGCCTCCAGCCAGGGCAAGTTTGAGCAGGAAATCGTACCGGTGTCGCTGGACGGTGTCGAAATCAGCCAGGATGAGACCATTCGAGCGGACACCTCTTTGGAGGCATTGGCGGCACTGAAGCCGGCCTTCAAGGAAGACGGTCGGGTGACCGCCGGCAATTCACCCGGCTTGAACGACGGCGCCTCTGCACTGGTGTACGCCAGCCGCCAGATGGCCGAGCGAATGGGAGCCGCTCCGCTAGCGCGGGTGGTCGGATATTCCCAGGCGGCGGTCGACCCGAAGCAGATGTTCATCGCTCCGGCGCGGGCGATTCCCGCGCTGCTGGAGAAGATCGGATGGACGCTAGATCAGGTGGATCTGATCGAACTGAACGAAGCCTTTGCAGCTCAGGTGTTGGCCGACGGCTATGCCATGTCTGATGACGGATGGGAATGGGACAAGGTCAACGTGCATGGCGGTGCCATCGCATTGGGGCACCCCTTGGGAGCCTCCGGAGCGCGGCTGTTGACCACTCTGATCCACACCCTGCAAGATCGAGGGCTTTCCCGAGGTATCGCCTCGCTATGCCTGGGAGGCGGCGAAGCCGTTGCCATGGCAATCGAGCGCGAGTGAGAGGAAGCGGTTGATGGGCATCGAGCGGATTGTGGTGATAGGCGCCGGAACGATGGGCAACGGCATCGCACAAACTGCCGCAGTTTCCGGCTACCAGGTGACCATGACCGATGTGGTTCCAGCCGCGCTGGAGGGCGGCGTGGCTGCCATTGCCAGCTCGGTCGAGCGCTTGGCTGGCAAAGGCAAGCTCGACGACTCGCAGGTAGCGGCCACCAAGACCATTGGCACTGCTACCGACCTGGAGCCGGCCGCCGAAGCCGATCTGGTGATAGAGGCCGCCACCGAGAATCCGGAAGTCAAGTTCGGCATCTTTCGCGAGCTGGACGAGCGGGCCAGGCCGGAGGCCATCCTGGCCTCCAACACCTCTTCGATTTCGATCACCCGCATCGCCGGGGCCACTACCCGACCGGATCGAGTGATCGGCATGCATTTCTTCAATCCGGTACCGCTGATGCAGCTGCTCGAGGTGATCCGCGGACTGGATACCTCCAATGAAACTCGTCAGACTGTGATCGCGGTCGGGCGCCAAATGGGCAAGCAACCGATCGAAACCAAAGACTCGCCGGGCTTCATCGCCAATCGGATCCTGTGTCCGATGATCAACGAGGCGATCTTCGCTCTGCAGGAGTCGCTCGGTTCGGCCGAGGAAATCGACAGCATCATGAAGCTCGGCGCCAGCCACCCGATCGGGCCGCTTGCACTGGCCGACCTGATTGGGCTGGACGTGGTGCTCTACATCATGCAGGTGATACACCGTGATCTGGGCGACGACAAATACCGCCCGGCGGCGTTGCTGCGCCAAATGGTGGACGCTGGCTACTTGGGCCGCAAGACCGGCCGCGGCTTTTTCGAGTACGACGGCTAGGCGGTTGCACGGCCGCAAAAGAAGCTTGCGCCCACCAAAATTCCAGAGTATTCCTAGCGATCGAAACCATGCGAATCATGAGAAGCCTTTTCATTGTGGGCCTCGCGGCAGTTGTGCTTGCAGCCTGCAACATGCCGGTCACTACCGATCTGGCGTCCGAGCCGACCGAATCGCTCACCGCTGCCGCCCAAGACGACTCCCCCACCGTGCCACCGGCCACCGCGGCCGATCCAACTGCGCCTGCAACCGAACCTGGCCCGTCTCCGGCGCCGCGGCCATCGCGGATTGCCTACGTGTTGGACGGAAATGTGTGGGCGTTGGAATTCGGCGGCTCCGCGGCGCAACTCACCAACTCCAGCCTTGCCGTGGAAGTGCGCATCTCCGATGATGGAGAACGCATCGCCTACCTGGAACACGAACCCTCTCTGAATCGGGTCGAGCTGCGCGCGGTCAACTTCGACGGCAGCAACGACGGCTCGCTGCTCGATCAGGCCGGCTTCGACGCCATGTATCCGCTGGAGGTCTTCCTTCATTACGCGCCTTCCCAGATGACCATGCTCCCCGACACCCACCAATTGCTGTTCAACACTCGCGGGGTGTTGGAGGGTCCGGGACTGGCAACGAACGACGATCTGCTGCGCATCGATCTGCACAGCGGCAGCTTAACCACTGTGCTGTCGCGCGGTGACGGCGGGGACTTCAACCTCTCTCCTGACGGCACACAGCTGGCGATCGTGCGGCCCAGCAGCATCGGCTTTGCCCGCCTAGATGGAGGCAACCTGCGCCCGGAGGTATTCACCTTCAGCTCGATCATCACCTACAGTGAGTACCTGTACTATCCCGATCCAGTCTGGGCGGGAGATGGCGTGGTGGCCGCCATTCCGCAGGAAGACCCGTTTTTCGGAACTCAACCCGGAACCGTATGGCGGGTGCTAGCCGATGGATCCGGCACCAGCCAAATGGCCACCGTGGACGGCGACCTGTTTGGGCCGCAAAGGACCGCACCCATCGTTTCGCCGGACGGAAGTATGGTTGCTTTTTTCCGGAGGCCGGAGGGCGCCGGACCGGTTGAACTGTGGCTGTACGACCTTGGTTCCGGAAGTGAAACCCGCTACGCTGAAGGCGCTATCGAGTGGCACGGTTGGGCATCCGACTCGGAACGCTTCATCTACCAGGACCCGTCAACCGATGACCTAACACTCGGCCGGGTCGGGGGCGCACCGGTCCCGTTAGGCGCGGGCCAGTTCTTGGATTGGATCGCTCCCGCTCAATATGTATTGCTGTTGGAGATGACCGATGGCGACTGGAGCTTGAGACTGGGTGCGGCAGGCGCTGCACCCACTGAGCTGGCAGGATTTGGCGGGGATTTCCGCAGCTCCGATATCGCCCCCTGATCTGCAAGGCAGCAAGCGGCGCATCCCAAACGGTCCGGCTGGCATGTGGTCCCGATAGCCGGACGGCCGAATTGGCACCTTTCTCGGCGTCAATCAGGTTGCTGGATAGCTTGCACCCTATTCTTGCAGCAGCTCCTGCAGGATCGCTCCGGCCGCCTTGGGGTCGGCCTTGCCGGCGCTCTCCTTCATCACCTGACCGACAAACCATCCCAGCAGTCCAGCTTTTCCGGCCCGATATGTGGCCGCCTGCTCGGGATTGGCCGCTACCACTCGTTCGGCAATAGCGCGCAGCTCACTTTCATCAGAAACTTGCGCCAGGCCCTCCTGCTCGACGATCTGGCGCGGCGAGCTTCCGTCTCCGACGGCCCGCTCCAGCAACTCCTTCCCGACCGTGCTGCTGATCACGCCCTCCTCCACCAGGGCCACGATTTCCGCTAAATCCTCAGGCGAAAGCTCGAGCGCCTCCGCTGATCCGTCGGATTCCCGGATCATGCGCAGCACATCGTTGATCACCCAGTTGGACACCCGTTTGGGCTCGCCTGCATAGGCTTCGACCGCCCGCTCGAAGAATTGAGCCAGTGCCCGATCTTCGGTGAGGATCT
>CAZJUE010000068.1:11475-12584 GCA_964549025.1 uncultured Anaerolineaceae bacterium
GCTTCGACCGCCCGCTCGAAGAATTGAGCCAGTGCCCGATCTTCGGTGAGGATCTCCGCATCGTATTCGGGCAAGTCAAGTGTGCTCATCAAGCGAGCCTTGGTGGCCAGTGGCAGCTCGGGCATCTGGTCGCGGATGCGCTCGCTCCAGACCACGTCGATTCGGATCGGGAGCAGATCGGGTTCACGGAAGTAGCGGTAATCGGCCTCGGTTTCTTTGGAGCGCATCTTGCTCAGCACGCCGCGCTCTTCGTCCCAGTCCAGAGTCCAGGCCTCGATCCGCCTGCCGGCTTCGACCTCCCGTATCTGACGATCAATTTCGGCGGCCACCGCCTCCCGGACGTTGGCTATGGAGTTCACGTTCTTGATTTCGGTCTTGGGGTTCAGTGCCTCGCTGCCAGGCACTCGGATCGAGACGTTGGCATCACAGCGCAGCTGGCCACGTTCCATATCCGCGTCGGAAACGTCCAGCCAGCGCAGCAGTTGTCGCAATCGGATCAGGAACTGCGCAACCTCGTCCTCGCTGCGCAGGTCCGGCCCAGTGACTAACTCAACCAGCGGCACTCCACAGCGGTTGAAATCAATCAGCCGGCGGCCGTCGCGCCGGATGGTCTTTCCAGCGTCCTCCTCGATATGCAGCTTGACGATCTCAATCCGCCGGGTGGTGCCGCCATCCAGCGGCAGCTCGAAGTGGCCGCCGAGGGCGAGCGGCTCGTCATACTGGCTGATCTGGTAACCCTTCGGCAGATCCGGGTAGAAGTAATTCTTGCGAGCGAAGAACGATTCGGCCTGCACCTGATCTGCATTCATTGCATAGGCCAGCCGTACCGCCTTCTCCACCACCTCCCGATTCAAGCTCGGCAGCACGCCGGGCAATCCGGTGCAGATCGGACAGATGTTGGTATTGGGCGGGTCGAACCAGGAGTCTGCCTTGCAGGCGCAGAAGATCTTGGAACGGGTGTTGAGCTGGATATGAGTTTCCAGCCCTATCACAGCTTCAAACTCAGCCATCAGTGCGCCCCACCCCGCGACGAATGTCGGCCACGCGAAGCTCCTCCGCCTAGCACCGCGGGCTGCTGGGTTTCCGCGAGCATCCGGACGCGCTCACCC
>CAZJUE010000069.1:0-12556 GCA_964549025.1 uncultured Anaerolineaceae bacterium
CCCGCCGCCAGATGTTCGGGGGTTGAGCACAATGCACAGCTTTGCATTCGGGGGTTGCGAACTGCGCGCTGTCGGCCTGCAGTCCGGCCAGCCAGAGCTAGCATGCAGCCGATAGCTGAGGTTCCCCTGCTCACTGAACGCCGTATCGTACTGGGCGTCACCGGTTCGATCGCGGCTTTCAAGGCCGCGCAACTGGCCTCGATGCTCGCCCAAGCCGGCGCCCAGGTGGAGGCGGTGCTTACCGAAAGCGCCGAGCGGTTTGTCCAACCGCTGACATTTCAGGCGCTGACTGGGCAGACTGCCTATGGCGCTGGCGAGCTGTGGAGCGAACAGGCTCACATTCTGCACGTCGGGCTGGCGCAGCGAGCCGAACTGCTGGTGATCGCCCCAGCCACAGCGGACACGATCGCCAAACTAGCGCACGGGCGGGCAGACAATCTGCTCACCATCACCGCGCTGGCTGCCACCTGCCCGGTGCTGGTCGCGCCGGCTATGGACGCCGGAATGTACGAGCATCCCGCCACCCAGGCCAACCTGGACACGCTGCATCAGCGGGGAGTCGAACAGATTGGCCCGGTGGAGGGACGAATGGCGTCCGGTTTGGTGGGGATGGGGCGCATGGTCGAGGCGGTCGAGCTTTTCGGGCACATCCGTCGGCTGCTGGGCAGAGAGGGCGACCTGGCTGGCCGCCGGGTGGTGGTCAGCGCTGGCGGAACGCAGGAGCCGCTGGATCCGGTGCGAGTGCTGGCCAATCGCTCTTCAGGCAAGCAGGGGTTTGCGCTGGCGCAGGCCGCAATTGATCATGGAGCGGAGGTAGTGCTTATTGCCGCGCCGACCAGTCTGCCGACCCCCGTTGGCGCGCGGCGGGTAGAAATCCAGACCGCGGCGGAAATGGGCAAAGCGGTGCTTTCCGCGTGCGCAGAAGCGGATGCGCTAATCATGGCGGCGGCGGTGGCTGACTTCCGACCCAAGTCCCGCAGCGAGCGCAAAGTCAAAAAGCAGGCTGCGCCGCGCAGTCTGGAACTGGAGACGACGGAAGATATTCTGCGGCAGGTTGCAAAGCAGCGGCCGCAAGTGGTGGTCGGTTTCGCCGCCGAGAGCGAGGAGCTGGAGAGCAATGCCCGTCAGAAGCTCGAGTCGAAGGGCCTGGACCTGATCGTCGCCAACGACATCACTGCCCCGCAGGCCGGCTTCGCCGCGGACACCAACCAGGTGACGATCATTGGCCGCGACGGGGAGGCAGAGGCGCTGCCGCTGATGGCCAAAGCCGAGGTGGCGGAAGCGGTAATCGATCGAGTGGCGCAGCTGCTGCGCGGAGCGAACCGCCCTGGGCGTTGAGCGCAGCGAAATGCCCTCGGTATTGGACGGGGTAATATCGGCCCCCGGCCAACGCCGGGCTGAAGCGGATGCTGGAACGGCTAGGTGCATCGAAGTGCCTCCGTGCCATGCAGAGAGGAAAAGCGTCCGATGACCGAGCCGATCTTCGACCCGCTGGAGGACTTCCCGGCATATGCTCCGGACGAGATGGCTGAGCGCGCCGAGGCCTATTATCGGGAGATGCGCAATCGGCGCACCGTTCGCCAATTCTCCGATCGGGCGGTGCCGCGAGGGGTGATCGAGGCCTGCCTGCGGACGGCGGGGACTGCGCCCAGCGGCGCCAATATGCAGCCCTGGAAGTTCGTGGTGGTGTCGGATCCATCCATCAAGCAGCAGATCCGGCAAGCGGCCGAAATCGAGGAGCATGAGTTCTACACTCGTCGGGCGCCGCCGGAGTGGCTGGAGGCGCTGGCCCCACTGGGGACCGACGAGCACAAGCCGTACCTCGAGCGGGCGCCCTACCTGATCGCAATCTTCGTCGAGCGCTACCGTATCCTGCCCGACGGTCAACAGCTGAAGCACTATTACGCACTCGAATCAGTGGGGATCGCCACCGGGGTGCTGATCAGCGCGCTGCACCACGCAGGCTTGGCCAGCCTGACCCACACACCCAGCCCGATGGGATTCCTGAACCAGATTTTGGAACGGCCGGAAAATGAGAAGCCGTTCCTGCTGCTGGTCGTTGGCTTCCCAGACGACGAGGCTGTGGTGCCGCGTATCAGCAAGAAGCCGCTGGACGAGTTTGTGGTGTTCTTTTGAGCCAGGTCGCGCCAGGTTCTCGGCTTTGAGCATCGCTTCAACGCGCGATCGGATTGAACGTCGATGAGTGCCGGTCAGCTGCTGCTGGGCACGCAAGGCTTCTCGTTTGACGATTGGGTGGGTCCGTTTTACCCGGAAGGCACCTCGAAGCGCGGTTATCTGGAGCAGTACGCTAAGCACTTCTCGACGGTGGAGATCGACGCCACCTGGTATGCCACGCCGCGGGTCAGCGTGGTGGAAGGCTGGCGCGAGCGTACGCCGGAGCATTTCCGTTTTGCCGCCAAATTCCCCAAGTTGATCACCCACGAAAAGCAGCTGGAGGGGGCCAAAAGCGACGCCGAGGCCTTTGTCGGAACCATGCAGGCGTTAAGAGAAAAGCTGGCGGTGCTCACGCTGCAGTTTGCCTACGATTTCACCCCCGACCGGTTTGAGCTGCTGGAGAGGTTTCTCAGTGAGCTGCCGGAAGGCCCGCGCTACGCGGTCGAGGTGCGCAACCGAAAGTGGCTCACCGCCGAGCTGGGCGAGATGCTCTCGCAGCACAATGTGGCCTTGGTGCTGCAGGACTTGCACTACATGCCCAAGCTGGATTGGGTCACCGCCGACTTCAGCGTGATCCGTTGGCTGGGACGGCGGAAGGACATCAGCGAATTCGATCGGATCCAGATCGACCGCGGCGAAGTGCTGGAGCGATGGGCTGAGCGTGTTAAGCGATTTCTGGACGACGGGGTGGACGTGTACGGCTACTTCAACAACCACTTCGCCGGCCACAGTCCGGCCAGCGCTCGCCAATTCGCCGAGCTGCTGGGCTATCCGATCAACCCGGTCTGAGCTCGGCTGAGCTAGGCGACGCCCATTGGACGCGCCTCGAGCGGATTGCCTTTTGGCGATTGCCGTGTTCGGCGCCATGCCGCGCTACAATGGAGCAGCGATAGCTGGAGGGTGAAGCATGCCGACTTACATCATGTTGAGCAATCTGACCGACTCAGGGGCTAAGACCGTGTCGCGCAAGCCCAAACGGATCCAAGAGGTCAACACTGAATTGGAGAAAAGCGGGGTGAAGGTGATCGCCCAGTATGCCACGCTGGGTCCCTACGACTTCGTCAACGTGGTCGAGGCGCCCGACAACGTCACGGTCGGGAAGGCTTCTGCCGAGTTAGCGGCGCGCGGCACGATCAAGATCACCACGCTGGCCGCCATCGACATGGACGAGTTCATTAACTCACTGAGCTAGGCCTCGGCCAGTCCGCGGCCACTGTCGGACGCTCACAGTTGAACACCAACCCGAAGCGGAGATTCCGATATCTCCGCTTTGTGTCTAGAGGGCTGAACCATGGAAATGCATATGGTCAAGTTGGAGAACCCCGAGGCGCTCAACCTGATCCTGGGCCAATCCCATTTCATCAAAACCGTAGAGGATCTACAGGAAGCGTTGGTCGGCGCGGTGCCTGGCATCGAGTACGGCCTGGCGTTCTGCGAAGCCTCAGGCCCAGCGCTGGTGCGCATAGCAGGAAACTCAGAAGCGCTGGTTGAGCTGGCCAGCAAGAACGCGCTGGCACTGTCGGCGGGTCACAGCTTCATTATCTTCCTGAGCAATGCCTTCCCGATCAACGTGCTGAACGCGGTTAAGGGCGTTCCAGAGGTCTGCCGCATCTTCTGCGCCACCGCTAATCCGGTGGAGGTGATCATGGCCGAAACCGAACAGGGCCGCGGGATACTGGGAGTGATCGACGGGGACCGGTCCCGCGGCGTGGAAACCGAAGAGGACGTAGCCGAGCGCAAGGACATGCTCCGGCAGTTCGGCTACAAAATCGGATAGCCATGTTTCGGCGCTCGAGCGATCGCAGCAGCGATTTGGGTGAGGTCACTGAGCGGGTCGATTCGGTGCTCGGGTCAGGCTTGGCCTGGCAAGGCTCACTCAATGGCACCGGGGGTATCCGGATCGACGGAGCCTTCGACGGCGAGATTGGACTACGCGGTCTGGTGGTAATCGGTGAACAGGGCCGGGTGACCTGCGAGCACATCCGAGCCGCCACGGTGATCGTTGCTGGATCGATCAAAGGCGACATCACTGCTGGCCGCGTGGAAATCTTGCGCAGTGGTCGGGTGTGGGGCGACGTGGTGACCGCCAGCTTTTCCACCGAAGAAGGGGCCTTCTTGCGCGGCAAGATCACCATGGAGGACCAGGTGGATCTTGGCCTCGGTCCGTTGCCGCAGGCGGAGGATGAGCAGGAATCGGATGCTTCCGGCTCAGACGAGGATGAGTCGGAGGAAGCCTAGCGCAGGCTGCTGTCCACGGTAGCCCCCCTAAGGGGATTGCTCAAACTGCAGGTACCACGAGCCGAGGAATTCATCGTCGTCATCGGTCTCGCACAGGTGCGTCGCCAGATCGGTCAGCGGTGGACCGCTGTCGGCAAGCCTCAGCGTGTAATCGACCTCCGGGGTCATGGTGAAGTCTCCGTAGCCCAGTCCCAGTTCCGGCTTCAGACCGGTGAAGAAGTGGTCTTGGCCGGTGTCCCATACCACCAACACCTCGACGCCGGGCACCGGCTCACCGGAGGCGTCGAACACCTCCACCTGGATCAGCGGCTCCGCGAGTACCGGATCGCAGACCTGCTCGCGCTCGGCCAGCGCAAACGGCGCGTCCGGGGTGACTGTGGGACGCGGGGTAGCGGTCGGTCGGGGGCTTGAAGTGACGGTCGGTCGGGGGCTTGAAGTGACGGTCGGCCGGGGACTTGAGGGGGTGGTCGGCCGGGGGCCGGAGGAGGTTGCGGTTGGAGTAGCCGTCGCCGTCGGCGCCGCTTGCAGGTCGGCCGCCAGCTGGGCCAATCCGCGGGCATCGCCCAGCCCGGCGGCGAAGCGCTGCTGTGCAATGGCCGACAGGTCTTCCTGGGGATCCAGCTCCGGGAACAGCGCCAGCCGGGCGCGGGCACGGCTCAGGTCGCCGGTCCCGGCGTAAGCCGCCCCGATCAGCGCCAGGTAGTCCATCCGGAAATCCTGCCGCAGTGAATCCGGAGCGGTTTCGACATACTCAACCGGGTTGACCAGCCAAGCGTAGTACAGGCCGCCCGCCAAACCGAGCAACATGCCCAGCCCGAACGGTAGCCAGCGCGTGGCGCTCATGGCGCGCTGAGCTCTCCGTCGCTGGGTTGCGCACGCAATGCCGCCGACAGCTGATTGAGCAGTTCCAGATCGGCGCGGCCGAACTCATTTTGCAGGGCGTAGTCGATCGCCGCGGTGACGAATTGCTCGGGCGGCTGCGGACCCAGAGCAGCCAGCCGCACCTGCGCCAGGGTGAGGTCCTGGTCGCCGGCGTAGGCTTGCGCGGTCATTAAGATGTAATCGGTGCGGAAGTCGGCGCGCAGCGAGTCCGGCGAGGTATCGATGTACTCAACTGGCCGGATCAGCCAGCCGTACGCCAGCGCAATCAGCGCACCGAAGATCAAACCAAGCAGCAGTCTGGATAAGCCGGAGTTCATTGGTGGAAATGAGAACGACCCTGCCCGACGGTGCTTCCAGGGTCGCCCATGCTAGAATCGGCCGATGCCGAAGGTGGGAGTCGAACCCACACTCCCGAAGGAACGCGATTTTGAGTCGCGCGCGTCTGCCAGTTCCGCCACTTCGGCCTCCGTGCAGTATATGCGCAGCCCTACGGCCGGTCAAGCTTCCGGCCCGCGCGGCGGCCCGCGGGGCCGTCTAGCATCATCATGCGTCTGGGAGTCATCGGTCTGCCGGTTGCCGGCAAGACCACCGTATTCAACGCGCTGACCGGCACCAACCATCCGATTGGCAGCTCGGCCGGAGCTGTTCGGCTGGAGGTCGTACACGCTGTTGCGGAGGTGCCGGACCGCCGACTGGAGTCGTTAAGCGCCGCCTACCATCCGCGCAAGACCACGCCGTTGCGGATCGACCTGGGCGATATCAGCGGCCTGGGCGAGGGCGGCCAAGTCTCCGGCGAACTTGCCAACGAACTGGCCAAATGGGACGGGCTGATACTGACCGTGCGCAGCTTCGACAGCCCGCTGGTCGAGGCAAGCCCGGACCCGCAACGCGATCTGGAGCAGGTTGAGAGCGAATTGCTGCTCTACGATTTGCTGTGGGTTGAAGCTCGCCTTGAGGGTCTGGCCGAGCAACGTCAGAAAGGGGCCAGGGATCGGGCAGCGTTGGACCGCGAGCTGGCGGCATTGGAAAAGGTGGCCGGGCTGCTGCAGACCGAACGCCCGCTGCGCGCTGCCGAGCTTGAACCGACCGAGCGGGTGATGCTACAGGGCTACGGTTTGCTCAGCCTCAAGCCGCTGCTGGTGGTACCGAACCTGGCGGAGGACATCGTTCCGGTCCGGCTAACCACCGAGCTGCCGCTCCAGCACTTCTATGGAAAGCTGGAACACGAACTGGCCGAACTGCCACCCGAGGAAGCGGCCGCCTTCCGGGAGGATTTCGAGATCCAAGAATCGGGTCGCAGCGAGCTGCTGCACGCCGCCCTGGCAATGATGGACCAGATCAGTTTCTTCACGGTTAGCGAGCAGGAAGTGCGCGCCTGGCTGTTGCCGTCCAAAGGAACCGCGCTGCAGGCAGCCGGCACCATTCATAGCGACATGGAGCGCGGTTTCATCCGAGCAGAAGTGATCCAGTGGGATCGGCTGCTCGAACTGGGAGGGTTCGCCGAAGCGCGGCAAGCCGGCCAGCTGCCCTCCGAGGGAAAGGATCACCCGATATCGGACGGCGATGTTGTGCATGTGCGCTTCAATGTGTGATTACAATGTGGTCCGGTTTGAACAGTTGAGTTCGCTGTAGGAGCAATCATGGCTGAAGTGCAGTACGAGATCGAACCCTGGAGTCTGACCGATCTATTCCCCGGGAAGGACTCGCCCGAGTTCAAGCAGGCCAAGCAGGAGCTGGACCAGATGCTGGCCGACTTTGAAAAGCGCCGCGAGCAGCTCGATGCGGAAATGGGCGAAGATAAGTTCGTTGAGACCCTGGACGCGTACGAACAGATTGTGCGCAAGATTGCGCGCATCGCCGATTACGGGGAGTTGCTATTCAACGCCGACACTCAGGACCAGCAGGCCCAGTCGATATCCGCCGAAGGACGGCAGCTGGTTGCCGAATTCCAGAATCGCACGCTGTTTTTCAGCCTGTGGTGGAAGGCGCTGGAGGACGAACCAGCCAAACGATTGATGGCCGCCGCCGGCGATGATCGCTACTACCTGGAAGCGCTCCGGCTACAGAAGCCTTATACCCTCTCGGAGCCGGAAGAGAAGGTCATCAACCTGAAGGACGTCAACGGCCACCGGGCGCTGATCCAGCTGTACGAGACCATCACCAACCGCTACAGTTTCTCCTTGGAGATCGACGGCGAGCAGCAGGAGCTGACCGAGGAGGAGCTGTTCCAGCACGTCCGCAGCCCGCAGCCTGATTTGCGCGAAGCCGCCTACCTGGAGCTGCACCGGGTGTACGGGATTGACCGCCCGATCCTGGGGCAGATCTACCAATCCATCGCCCGCGATTGGCGCAGCGAGCAAATCGAGCTGCGGGGGTTCTCCAACCCAATGGCGGTGCGCAACCTAGCCAACCACATTCCGGACGAGGTGGTGGATATGCTGCTGGGGGTATGCCGGGAGAACACCGGGATCTTCCACCGTTTCTTCGACCTGAAGGCCAAGTGGATCGGGATGGACCGGTTGCGGCGCCACGATCTGTATGCGCCGGTGGTCAAGACCGAACGGAGCTACGAGTTTAGGGAATCGGTCGAGATCGTCATGGACAGCTTTCGGCGCTTCGATCCCAAGCTGACCGAGCTGGCGCTGCGGGTGTTCGACGAGAGGCACATCGACAGCGAAGTGCGCAAAGGGAAGCGCGGAGGAGCCTTCTGCCTGACAGTCGAACCGGCGCTCACGCCGTGGGTTCTGCAGTCGTTCGTCGGCAAGCCGGATGATGTTGCCACCATGGCGCACGAGTTGGGGCACGCCATTCATTCCATGCTGGCCGAACACCACTCGGTGCTGACTCAGCACTCGTCGCTGCCTTTGGCCGAGACCGCCTCCACCTTCGGCGAGATGCTGGTCGTCGATCGTTTGCTGGAAACCGATCCAGATCCTGAACTGCAACGCGATTTGCTGTTCCGACAGATGGACCAGGCCTACGCCAGTATCATGCGCCAGGCCTACTTTGCGATTTTCGAGCGTGATGCCCATCAGCGGATCAAAGAGGGCGGCTCGGTGGATGACATCACCGAGATCTACTTCGAGAACCTGGCGGAGCAGTTCGGTGAAGCGGTCGAGTTGAGCGACGACTTCCGCAACGAGTGGGTGCGGGTCGGCCACTTCTTCTTCGCTCCGTTCTACGTCTACGCTTATTCATTCGGCCAGCTGTTGGTGCTCTCGCTCTACAAGCAGTATCAGGAGGAAGGCGATTCGTTCAAGCCACGCTATCTGGAGATCTTGGCCGCCGGTGGCTCAGATGCCCCGATCGGCATCCTGGACAAGGCAGGGATCGACGTGCATTCCGCCGAGTTCTGGCAGGGAGGCTTTAGCGTGGTAGAAGAAGCGGTCAACCAGCTTGAACAGCTCGAGATTCCGCAAGCCGCCTGAGCCGCAGGCGAAGTCCTGGTAGGGCTGAGCGGCCACCGCAATCAGTCAGCGACCCCGAGTGCAGTCAGCCTCGGGGTCGTGTGGTTGGCGGAGAGGGTGGGATTCGAACCCACGGTAGCCACGAAGGCTACAACGGTTTTCGAGACCGTCCCGTTCAGCCAGACTCCGGCACCTCTCCGATGCGGATTATAACTTCGGCAGTTTGCTGGCGAGCGAGGCGCAAAACTCATCGCAACCGCGCAGATTCGGCCCAAATTGACTCGCAAAAATAAGCATGTTACAAATACCACAATTCGCCTACGATGCTGGGCAACAGTGCTAGAGGCCCTGCATTGCGGGCCCGAAGTGCTGCGGAGCAGGGTCGAGAGCGTTGCGCAGCAGCGCTCAAGATACCGCACTGCAGCGCTGCACTTGTCGCCAGCAGTGCAGCTCGCATTGGGTTTGCGATTGAATTGCGGGAGCGCATAAGGCGGCAGGTGATTCATCGATACGGGTGCAAAGCCAAAGGTGCACCAACTCCATAACCTAAGGCAATCGAAGGAGGACCGCGCATATGACCGATGCGGATGAGCAAATGCAATCCGCTGAGCAAGAGGCGGTAGTGAGCGCAGAACCAGGAAGCGAAGAGTTTGGTCCACCACTGACGCGCAGGGAGTTCCTCTACTACCTTTGGGGCTCCTCGATGGCGGTGTTTTTGGCTGGTTCCGGCGGAGTGACCATCTGGTTCGCACTGCCGCGCTTCCGTGAGGGTGAATTCGGCGGCGTGTTCACCGTACCGGTGACAGAGATTCCAGCGCCGGATAGCGGCCCCAAGGAGTTCCCCGAGGGTCGTTTTTGGCTTACTAACATCGGCGATGAAACGCTCAACGACGAGCGCCAGCCGGGCGACTATCCGCTGCAACCCGGCGTCCGAGTGCTTTACAAAGTCTGTGTGCACTTGGGATGCCTGTACAAGTGGGTGCCGATCAACGATCGCTTCGAGTGTCCGTGCCACGGCTCGAAGTACCTGAAGACTGGAACCCGTATCGACGGTCCCGCCAACCGGAATCTCGATCAGTACATCACCGAGGTGGTGGACGCGGCCGGCGAAGTGCTGGCCCGATCCGAACCGACGCTGGACGGCCGGGAAGCCGGCTCGCTGCCGATTCCGGATGGGGCGGTTTCGCTGCGCATCGATACCGGACGCCGCATCAACGGCGCGTCCAACACCCAGCCCGGTGGAGGCATGTAACAAAATGCAAGTTCCGATTCCCAAGATCCTGAACCTACCCTTCCTGGATGACCTCAAGCAGAAAGGGGTCAAACAGGCCTCTATCGATCTGGCCAACGACTGGACGACCCGGATCACTTCAGGCCTGAACATCTCCGACGTGCGTTCGGTGCTGCGGGGCGATCCGCCGCCGCGGCCGAATCCACGGTTGACGCCGCACGCCGAAGGTTTCTGGCTGCACATGAAACCCACCTACTACAACAAGCTGATGGATGGGGTGTACCCGACCTTCCGCTTGGGTTGGTTGGCAACCTTCTTCTTCGCCTGGGAGATCCTGACTGGGCTCTACCTGATGGTGTTCTACACGCCCTCGCCGCTGGTGGCCTACGAGAACATGCTCGGTATTCTGAGCAACGTGCCCTTCGGACGCTGGATGCGGGACACCCACAAGCTCGGCGGCGAGCTGATGGTGCTGATTGTGGTGCTGCACATGCTGCGGACCTACGTCACCGGCTCCTACAAGCGGCCGCGCCAGTTCACCTGGGCTACCGGCGCGTTGCTGTTGTGGTTTACCCTATTCATTTCGTTCTTCGGCTACCTGCTGCCATGGGATCAGCTCAGCCTGTGGGCGGTGACAATCGGTGCATCGGCCGCCGAGGCGACACCAATCATTGGTCGCGAGATGGACCTGTTGATCCGGGGTGGTCCGCAGATCGGCGCCAACGGGTTGCTGCGCGCTTACCTGATCCACGTGATCCTGCTTCCGCTGATCATGCTGGTCACGCTAGGTGTGCATTACTACAAGGTGATCATCCACGGCCACAGCCTTTCCCCGGGTGACGAGGACATCGGGGAGGACACCGCCCGCAAGGTGCCGATGAACGTTCGCACCTACTTTATGCCCAAGATCCTCACCCGCGAGCTGGCCTACGTGTCGGTGCTGGTGCTGATCATGCTGGGTGCCTCGGCATTTGCCTGGGGCTATCATGCTCCGCTGGAGCCACACGCCGATCCGCTGGTCACGCCGCTCCACACCACCTCGCCTTGGTACTTCCTGTGGATCCAGGGCATGATGAAGCTGGGTGAGAAGGCCATCTTCGGTGTCATCCTGCCGCTGATGGTGATCCCTGGAATCATGACCGTGTGGTCCTATATGGAAGTCGGCCGCAATCGTCGCTATGGAGCGCGGCGCCTCGGGCTGTCGATCGCCTCGGTCAGCATGATCGGCGCTGGAATCCTGACTTATATGGGAACGCCGTGGTTTGCGGTGGAAACCTCACCTGACCAAGAGGCGCTCGCGATACTGCTGCCGCAAACCAGTCCCGGCCCGCTGCGAACCGCGGATTGGGAAGATCTGCACTACGGTACCTATGAGGCCAGCGGGTGGGCGCAGGCGCCGACCCAAACCCTTTCCGAGCTGCTGCGCCTTTTCGATGAGGAGGTCGAGAAGACCGACCGTGATCCACGCTACGTCGATGCCGAAGGCATCATGCTGATCGAGGACTGGCAGCCCGACCTGAAGAAGATCACCTTGCGAGTGGTGTGGACCGACGGCGGAACCGGTGAGGCCAGCGAATTCAGTCAGACCCAGTACCTGCACCGCTACAGCGACTATGGGCAGGGGGAGTAGCCGGTGAAATGGTACATCGCGGTCGGAATGGCGGCATTCGTCGGCGGGGTTGTAATCTTGGCCATTATGGGCATCAACGAGCCCCAGCGGATGGATGACTTTCTGCGCTCCTACGATTCGCGCCGGATCGAGGAGGGTGCAGCGATCTTCGAGAACAACTGCGTCCGCTGTCACGGCGCGCAGGGCAGGGGGGTAGCTGGCTTGGCTCCGGCGCTGAACACCGCCGAGCTGTTTGATGGGCGACGGCTGCAGGCAGTGGGGTTCGTGGGCAGCCTGGAAGATTTCCTCATGGGCACTATCTCCTCCGGTCGGCCGGTACCCAGCGAAGGCACCGACTATCCGGAACGGATGCCGACTTGGAGCGAGGAGTTCGGCGGTCCGCTGCGGGTGGATCAGGTGGAGAATGTAGTGGCCTTTATCCTCAACTGGGAGGAGCGGGCGCTGGCAGAAGCCGGGCCGACGCCTCCCCCTGAGGGCGATATGATGGCTGGCATGCCGCTGACGGTCGAGCTCCCCCCTGGTGATGCTGCGGCTGGACAGGCGCTGACCGAGGGCGAGCTGGGTTGTGCCGCCTGCCACGTACTGGTGGAGGTCGGTCCTTTGTGGACCGCCGACGACCAACGGCCCGGGCTGGCGGATCGAGCCGAAACCCGGTTCGAACAGCCCGATTACCAGGCCGGAGCCACCAGCGCTCAGCAGTACCTGATTGAGTCGGTGATCGACCCGGCGGCGTTCATCGTTGAGGGCTACGAGCAGGTGCCGATGCCCACCAATTTCAGCGAGCGGATTACCTTACAGGACATGGCAGACCTGCTGGCCTATATGCTGACTTTCCGGTGAGCGTAGGGACGAAGTGCGCCCGAAGTTGAGGCTCACGGCGTGCTCGCTCACGCTGAAGCAGGCCCTGGCCGGGTAGGCAAACCGGCGCATCACAATTCGGTCTTCTTGGGGAACAACGCCGCCGCCGATCGTCGGGCCGCGGCGTCCTTCCTA
>CAZJUE010000070.1:0-12249 GCA_964549025.1 uncultured Anaerolineaceae bacterium
CTCGGCAAAGGGGAGGATGAACCAGAAGACTGAACGCATCATCCACCCGGCCTCCTTTCGAGATCGGGATGGCTTTCTATACGAGCAGGACGGCGCCCTGCTGCGGCAGGTCAATCGTTCGTACGCGCCTCATTACGACCTGCTGATGGAAAGCGGGCTTTACGATCGCCTGGTCCAGTCGGGCGATCTGGTCGCGCACCGCGAAGTCGACGTTCCGGGGATGAGCCCGGAACTAGCCTACAAGGTCCTGCAGCCGGAGCTAGTCCAGTTTGTGTCATACCCGTATGAGTGGTGTTTTTCGCAGCTCAAGGATGCCGCCTTGCTCACGCTGCAATGCCATAAGCAGGCAATGGAACACGGCCTTTCCCTCAAGGACGCCAGCGCGTACAACGTGCAATTCAACGGCAGTCAGCCGCTGCTGATTGATAGCCTGTCGTTCGCCCGCTACGAGCCTGGTCGACCGTGGATAGCTTACCGACAATTCTGCCAACATTTCCTAGCCCCGCTGGCGCTTATGGCTTACCGAGACGTGCGCTTGGGCCAATTGCTGCGCGTCCATCTGGATGGCATTCCACTTGACTTGGCCAGCCGGTTGTTGCCGTGGCACACGCGGCTGCGCGGCGGCCTTCAGATCCACCTACATCTGCATGCTTCGATGCAGAAGCGAACTGACCAACCGGCGAGTACGCGGCGAGGGTCGAGTGTGAGCCGACAAGGCATGCTGGGGTTGGTCGATAGTCTGGAGCGAACGGTGCGCGCATTGCACTGGGAGCCAGGCGACACCGAGTGGTCCGATTACGTGGATACGCACTCGTACAGCGCGGTCGCTTTCGATCAGAAGAAGCAATCGGTCATTCAGTTTCTGGAGGCGACCGCCCCGCGTTCCGTGTGGGACTTGGGCGCCAACACTGGGGTCTTCAGCCGGCTGGCGAGCGAACGCGGGGCGGCTACGATCGCATTTGATCTTGATCCGGGGGCAGTTGAGTTGAATTATCTGCAGGCGCGCGCGGAAGACGAGACCGACCTGCTTCCCTTGGTGCTGGACCTGACTAACCCAAGCCCCAACCAAGGGTGGGCGCACCATGAGCGGGAGTCGCTGCGAGAGCGGGGGCCGGCCGATGCCGTGTTGGCGCTCGCGCTGATCCACCATCTGGCAATCGGCAACAACGTTCCGCTGCCTTCCATTGCGGAATTCCTGGCCAGCTTAAGCAGGCAGGTGTTGATCGAATTCGTGCCCAAGACCGATCCTCAGGTTCAAAGACTCCTGGCGAGCCGTGAGGACATTTTTGACGATTATTCAGGGGAGGATTTTGAGGCGGCGTTCACGGACCACTTCCGAATTGTCCGGCGGATGCCGGTGCCCGAGACCGATCGGCTGGTTTACCAGCTGGAAAGCACGGTTTGATTCGACGGCTGGCAAGGGTCCCGTTTCACCCGCTGGTGATGGCGCTGTTTCCAGTCGCTTCGCTGGTGGCGGCCAACCTCGGCCAGGCGCGTCCGACGGTTGGCGTTCGGTTCGGGGTGCTATCCGTACTCATGGCTTTGCTGGCTACCGGACTCCTGCGTCCACTGAGCCCTAGCTGGCATGGAGCGGCCGCGCTGGCGACCTTTGGATTGTTGCTGTTTTACTCCTACGGCCACGTATACAACGCGCTGCGGGACGCCGCGGCTATCGGCCCGGGACTGGGCAGACATCGCTACCTGGTGCCAGCATTTGGTCTGCTTGCGATCGCTATTTTCGTTGCCGTTCGTCGCTGGTCACCGATCAGCGCCTCCACGACCGTAGTTCTGAATGTGACATCAACGGTCCTGCTCGCGGTCCCGCTGCTTCAGATTACGGTAGCGGGGAGCCTTTTTGGCGGCCAGCCGAGAGGCGCACTCGAGCTCGAAGCGGCCGAACTGGCTCCCGCAGGGAAGGCTCCGTGGCCGGACGTGTACTACATCGTGCTAGATGCCTATACGCGAGGCGATACGCTGCGGGAAAGCTTCGAGTTCGACAATCAGGACTTCCTGGGGGAGCTGCGTTCGCTGGGCTTTTATGTTGCCGAGTGCGGCGTTGCCAACTACGCGCAAACTGAGCTCTCGCTGGCCGCGACGCTCAATGGCGGCTATCTGGAGTCCTTGCTCGACCAACCCAAGGCAGAGTGGGCGCGATCCGACCTCTGGCCGCTGCTCCGCCATAGTCAGGTCAGAACTTTGTTTGACGAACTGGACTATACGATCGTGGCGGCGGAGACCGGATATTACTGGAGTGAGTGGGAGGACGCGGATCGATATCTGGCTCCTGAGCAGGGGTGGTTCTCGGGATTGAATGCCTGGGAGGGTACACTGCTGCGCTCGACGGCGGCCTGGGCAGCGATCGACGCGTTGCCAAGCTTGCCGGCCTTCCTTTCCAGGGATTTGGATCGGTCAGTCGATGCGCATCGTGAGCGAGTGGGCTTCGTGCTGGACGCTTTGGCGAATCTAGCGGATGAGCCGGGGCCGAAATTCGCTTTCATCCACTTGGTTTCGCCGCACCGCCCATTCGTTTTCGACGCTGAAGGCGATCCGGTGGATGACAACTACACCTGGACCTTTTCCGAACTTGGCTTGAACGAATACCGGCTGGGCTATCGAGAACAGGTCGCCTATCTCAATAGAAGGATGGAGGACATCCTGAGCAAACTGATTCAGCATGCACACACGCCGCCGGTGATCGTAGTGCAGGGGGATCACGGTCCAGAAGAAGGTTCGCAGGGAGACCGGATGCGCATTCTGAATGCCCTGTACCTATCCGGGCGGAGCCACGAAGAGCTCTATCCGACCATAAGCTCGGTGAACACCTTTCGGGCGGTGCTGAATACCGTGTTCGGGGCTGAGCTGCCGATGCTTTCCGACGAAAGCTACTACTCAACCTACGGCGACCCCTTTGACTTTGTCAGGGTTGAAGATGTCTGCGCGGACTGAGCCTCCCAGATCGCTGCGAGTGCTGATCTCGGCCCCGTACTTTCTGGCCGCTTTGGATCGGTATCGCAAGGTGTTTGACAACGGTGGCGTAGAGCTAATCGAAGCCTCGGTCGAGGAGCGGCTTTCGGAACGCGAGCTGCTTGCGTACGCCGGAGGGTTCGACGGCGCCATCTGCGGCGATGACCGGTACTCGGCAGAGGTCTTGGCAGCCGCCAGCCCTCGGCTCAAGGTAATCTCCAAGTGGGGAACCGGGCTTGATTCGATTGACCAGCAGGCGGCGGCCAAGCACGGGATCGCGGTACGCAATACCCCGGGAGCGTTCACTGAGCCAGTGGCCGACTCGGTGCTAGGCTATATCCTGTCGTTTGCTCGCGGCCTGCCGTGGATGGACCGCGAGGTCAAGGCCGGAAAATGGCGCAAACGATCTGGTTTGGCGCTGTCGGAGTGCACCTTGGGCGTCGTAGGGGTTGGGCGCATCGGCCGGGCGGTGCTGGAGCGCGCCGCCTCATTTGGCATGCGCTTGCTGGGCAACGATATCGTGGAGATCGACCTGGGCGAGCTGAAGAATAGCGGGACGCAAATGGTTGAGCTGGATCAGTTGCTGGTGGAAAGTGACTACGTCAGTTTGAATTGCGATCTCAATCCGAGCTCTCGTCACTTAATAAACGCCGATGCGCTGAACCGCATGCCCTCGCATGCGGTGCTGATCAATACCTCGCGGGGCGGGGTGGTAGACGAGGCGGCCCTGGTCAGTGCGCTCGAAGCGGGCCAGTTGGGCGGCGCTGCGCTCGATGTTTTCGAGGATGAGCCGTTGCCAGAGCACAGCCCACTTCGGAAACTCGATAACGTATTGTTAGCGCCTCACAACAGCAATGCCAGTACTGGCGCGTACGAGCGGGTGCACTGGAACACGATACTGAACTTGTTTGAGGGGCTGGGTTTGCGGCGTCCGCTGGAAGAGCTCAGTCAGGGCACATGAATGAAAGCGTAGGAACCGACCGCGTTGCACTGATCACCGGAGCCGCCGGTGGCATCGGGAGAGCATCGGTGGATGCTTTTTTGGGCGATGGCTGGCGTGTGATTGCGGTTGACCGAGCGGCGGTTGAGTTTCCGAATGAGGTTGCCTTTCACCAGGTCGATCTTCGACAGGTCGAGGCGGTGGCGGCACTGTTCGAAGAGCTGCGGCAAGCACCCGGTCGCCTGGATGTCTTGGTCAATAACGCGGCCGTCCAAATCAACAAACCAATCGAGGCAACCGATATCACCGAATGGGATGAAGTGCTCGAAATCAATCTACGCGCTGCATTCTTGATGGCCAAGCACAGCCTGGAGTGGTTGAGCGTCGGTCAAGGCTCGATCGTAAACGTCAGCTCAGTGCACGCGCTGGCCACCTCGAAGCACATCGCAGCGTACGCGGCCAGCAAAGGGGGGTTGGTGGCGCTCACACGCGCCATGGCGATCGAGTTCGGTGAACGCGGAGTGCGGGTCAACGCGGTAGTCCCCGGCGCAGTGGATACGGCCATGTTGCAGGCCAGCTCCGAAAGACTGGAGGGCAGTTCCGCCGATGAACAGCTGCGGGGGTTGGCCAAGCGCACCCCGCTAGGTCGAATCGGTGAGCCGCATGAGATTGCCCAGGCGATCTTGTTCTTGGCGGACGGCGCCCGATCGTCCTTCATTACTGGCCAGGCGCTTGTAGTCGATGGTGGGGTCACCGCCCGGCTGGCCACAGAGTAAATCCACAGCTTTGCAGGCCCACCATATGGTGAACGCTATAATGGTCAGCCGCTCAGGCCGGGGGAAGATTGAAGGACGCATCTACGCTGGCGCCACGATCAACTAAGGTCACCTTCGTGGCCATTGGTCTGGTGGCAGCGGCTGGAATGGCGCTGGCGCTCTCCCTGACCCGCTTTGGGCCGGGCGCGGCGGGCGATTCGACCTCGTACCTGATGGGCGCCGAGAATTTGCTCAATGGAAACGGATATAGCCGCTATTCGGGCGGCTATGAGATCCGGCCGATCACAGGGTTTCCACCGGTCTACTCCGTAGCGTTGGCGGTGGCTACCTCGCTGGGGCTGACGCTCTTGCAGGCCGGCCGCTGGCTCAATGCGCTGATCTTCGCTGCCAACCTGGCGCTCGTCGGCTTCCTTGTGTTTTGGTTTACCAAATCGACCGTACCCGCAGCAGCGGCGGGCCTGCTGTTTCTCACCCGCGCGACCCAGCTGGAATTGCACAGCTGGGTGATGTCGGAGCCGCTGTTCATCCTGCTTTCGCTTAGCGGGATCTGCCTGATCGCGGTCTACCTTACGCGCCAGCAGCTGGGGTGGCTGATAGCTGCCGCTATCCTGGCCGCGCTGGCAACGCTCACGCGTTACGCAGGCGCGGCGTTGATGGGCGCCGGCGCGCTTGGCGTACTAATATTCGGAAATGAATCGCTCCGACGGCGGCTTCGAGACGGCCTGCTGTTCAGTGTGGCAAGCGCGCTCCCGATCTACCTGTGGCTGCTGCGCAACCGTCAGGCCAGCGACACGCTGGTGAATCGTGAGCTCAGCTATCACGCAATGGAGCCGGGGCTGATCCGCCTGTTCTTAGCCGATCTCAGCTCGTGGTTTGTTCCTCATGAGGTGCCGTTACCTACGGTGGTTCGCGCGGCAATGGCGATGCTGATCGCAGGGGGACTGCTCGCGGCCGTTGTCTTCGTGTTGGCGCGGCGCTGGGTGCGATGGCGGCGCTTGAAGCTGGAGCTGACAGAGCCGGTTAATGCCCCGCGGGCGCTTCCCTGGTTGCTGGCGTTCTACATCGGGGGGAACCTGGCGATCATTTGGATCAACTCTACGTTCCTGGATGCCAGCACGACGGCAACCGCACCACCGCGCTATCTAGCGCCGGTTTATGTCAGCACGGTGGCGCTGCTGTGCATGGTGGTCCCGCATTTAGTGCGTGCCTCGGGGACACCGCGGGTGGCGTCGATCCTGGCAGCCGGTTACGCTGCGGTGCTGATTGGTTTCTTTGCTGCTGACGCAGCGGCGATGCTTCGTGATCCCTTGCCTCACCTTGGCTACACCGGGCGCAGGTTCCTGTGGTCGGAGCTGGTTGCCCACTTGGATCGGGTTCCGGAGCAGACGCCTCTCATTTCGAACAACCCTGAGATGGTGTACATCCTGGCTGGCCGGCCGGCCTATGTCCGACCAATTCGCTTCGATCCCTACCAGGATGAAATTCGGGAGGACTATGAACAGCAATTCGAAGACTTGGAAGATGAGTTGAAAGGAGGCGGCCTATTTGTGGTATTCGATGAGCTCGAGCCCGACGATAGGGAGCTGATTGAGCGATTCGGTCTGGGTTTGCTCGCCGAGTTCCGCAGCGCCAGGATCTACGGCCAATTGAGACAATCGGCCTCGCTCCTCGGCCGCACCATCTGGAGCACAACCGTGGCATGAATGCTTCCGCGAGCGACATGGAGAAGAGAAGTTCGGGGCAAGCCGCCCGAGGGGAGCTGGCGCTCTCGGTTGTGTTGCCAGTCTATGAAGAAGAGCAAACGATCGAGGGATTGATTTCAGAGACGATCGATACGCTTTCCAAGCGGGGGCTGGAGTTCGAAATCGTGGCGGTGGACGACGGCTCAGGGGACGGCACTCTGGCCTCGCTGCGGCGAATCCGTGAGCAACACCCGGATCTCGTTCGCGTCGCCCATCACATCTCCAACAAAGGCAATGGCGCCGCACTGCGGACAGGCATTCGATTCGCGCGGGGCTCGCTGGTCGTCACCATGGATGCCGACGGTCAGCACGCACCCGAACACATCTTCAAATTGATAGAGCGGATTCCGCCCTACGATCTGGTAATCGGTTCGCGCACCGAAGGCTATCGGGGTCGCTGGTATCGAAACTTCGCCAACCGGATTTTCCGGCTGGTCGCGGGATGGTTGACCCGGAGACCGATCGATGACCTGACCTCCGGCTTCCGTGCCATGCGCCGCGCGGCGGTAGAGCACTTCCTGCCGCTCTTCCCGGAAGGTTTCTCGGCGCCGACGACTACCACCATGGCTTTTCTGAAAGCGGGTTACAACGTGGCGTTTGTACCGGTAGAGGTTCGTGAGCGGAAGGGGGGCAAGAGCAAGATTCGGCCGTGGATCGACGGCTCGCGATTCATCACCATTATCTTGCGCATGATCATCCTGTACGATCCGCTGCGTATCTTCCTCCCGGTCGGTTTGTTGCTTACGCTTCTCGGCATGGCTGCTTGGGCGGCCGGGTTGGCCGCGGCTGGGCGCCTGGTGATCCCGAATTCAGCGGTGTTCCTGTTCTCGGCGGCTTTGCTGACCTGGTTGCTGGGCTTGGTCTCAGATCAGCTGTCCAGTACCCGCGTCCAGTACCACGGGGATGACACGGTACTGGTTGACGAGCAGCCAACCACGGTTGAACGGCAGGGGGGCGTCAACTAACTTGGCATTGAAGCCCTGCAATATCCTGTTGCCTCGCAAATGAATTTTCGGTGTGACTAGTAACGGCGAGTCGATCCCATCCGCTGGGCCGCTTGCGCGCCTGATCCTGCGCCTGAAGCCGATCTTTCCCCGCCCGATCTGGCGGGTGATGACCGCTCCGTATTGGTGGTGGCATAACCGTGCGAGACACCAAGTCGCTGCCCTTGCAGACCCGCGTTTGCGTCAAAGTCGCCAGAGGTTGGGTGACCTACGGAATTCGCACCGGGCGCAGCGTTGCTTCATCTTGGGAAACGGACCTAGCCTGGCCAAAATGGATCTCGGCCGTCTTCAGTCCGAGCTTACTTTCGGACTCAATCGAATCTATTTATTGTTTCCGAGCATGGGCTACTCGACAAGCTTCCTGGTGGCGGTCAATACCTTGGTCATCGAGCAATGTGCCGATGAGTTGCTCGCACTACAAATTCCGAAATTCGTGACCTGGCGAGCGCGCAGTGCCCTGCGAGGCGACCAGCACACGCTTTTCCTGGACACTGACTACACTGGTGAACCCAGCTTTGCGACAGATGTGACTGGCCGGGTCTATGAGGGGTCGACCGTCACCTACGTGGCGCTTCAGCTGGCCTACCACATGGGGTTCGAAGAAGCGATTTTGATCGGTGTCGACCACAGTTTTCGGTCCACCGGCAAACCCAACCTGACCGTGGTTTCCGAAGGAGATGATCCGAACCACTTCGCTCCGGAATACTTTCCGGCTGGCTTTCGGTGGCAACTGCCTGACCTAATGGCTTCCGAGCGCGCCTATCGGCTTGCACGATCGGCCTTTGAAGCCGACGGGCGGCAGGTGCTTGATGCAACTGTAGGGGGCAAGCTGCAGGTCTTTCCAAAGGTGGATTACGACGAGCTATTCGAGTGAACACCGGCAAGGTTCACCTGAACCCCTCTTGAGCGCCTCAGAAGTGCCCGGGATGGCGGGCTCACGGCACGGTATGAATCCCAGCCGGACCAAGCAATCCAGCTACCAGCCGGCGCGGGTTACCGCAGCGGTGTTGGTCCATATCCCACACCAAGTCGGCTATTACGAGCAGCGTCTCTCGGTGCTCGAGACTTGCCTGACCAGCCTGATTGAGCACGCTGGTGCACCGTTCGATCTATTGCTCTTCGACAATGCCAGCTGTCGGCCGGTTCAGGAATATCTGCAGCAGCTGCAGAACAGCGGGCAGGCCCAATTCCTGTTGCGGTCTCGCAGCAACCTGGGCAAGATCGGCGCACTGCAGCTTATCTGTCGCGCGGCTCCCGGCGAACTGGTGGCGTATTCAGATGATGACTTCTACTTCCATCCGGGCTGGCTTGCGCACCAGCTCCAGATCCTGGAAACCTATCCGAAGGTAGGGATGGTCGGCGGATACGCACTGCCCAGCTTTTTTGTCCAGGATAGGATCAGCGCCAATCTGGGCTTTGCGACTGACGACGATCAGGTCACGCACCAAGAGGGCAAATTCATCCCCCTGGACTGGATTCAGGACTGGGCCCTCAGCACCGGGAGAGATCCGCAGGCTGCGCTGGACGAGCAGGCGGGTTATCAGGAGCACCTGCTTGAGTTGGGCGGGGTGCAGGCGTATGCGGCGGCTAACCACGATCAGTTTCTGGCGCCGAAGCGCGTCTTGGAAGCCTGTCTGCCGGACACCTGGAGCGGGAACCTAATGGGAGACATGCTGGAACTTGATCGGGCGAGCAACCAAGCCGGATACCTGCGCCTCAGCACCGTCACCCTGTCCGCGCAGCATCTTGGGAACCGGCTGCAGCCGGAGGGCTTGGAGGTCGCACGCAATGGCGCCGCACCTCACAAGGCCGCGGGCAGGCGACCACGCAATCGGTGGTCACGGTTCCTGCGCTGGAGGCCGGTCCGTTACATATTGCTGGGGCTGTACAGCAAGCTGTTCAGATTGGTCAATCCGGAATGAGCGATCGTCGTGCAGCTCCAATCGTAGGGCGGCCGCACCGTCAGCAACCGTGTTGGTGGTCTGAACCCTGATGTCGCCTCCTGAGCTGCCGTTGGTCTCGATCGTCACCCCATCCTATAACCAGGCCGATTACCTCGAGACCGCTATTCGGTCCGTTCTCGGCCAGGACTACCCCAACCTCGAGTACTTGGTGATCGATGGGGGCTCGACCGATGGCAGCGTCAAGATCATTGAACGCTTTGCGGATTCGCTGGCCCACTGGACCTCCGAGCCGGACCAGGGACAGGCGCAGGCGATCAATAAGGGCCTGCGGATGGCCAAGGGCGAACTCGTCGGATGGCTGAATTCGGACGACGTGTACCTTCCGGGAGCGATCCAGGGTGCGGTGCAAGCAGCCCAGGCACACCCCGACGTGGGAATGGTGTACGCCGACGGGAAGATGGTGGACTCCCAGTTGCGGTTGCTGGATCCGCATCGATATCGAGCGCTGAGTTCGCTCGATCTGCTGAGTTTCGAGGTGTTGCTTCAGCCGACGGTGTTCATGCGTCGCAACGCGCTGGAGGCGGTCGGTTTGCTGGACGAGAGCTACCACCTGATCTTAGATCACGAGCTCTGGGTCCGGATCTCTGGCAAGTATCCGCTGCATCACGTTCCGAGTTTCTGGGCGCTTGAGCGAACGCATCCACAAGCCAAGACTATCCATCAGGCGGCGGAGTTCGTGCGCGAGGCCAACCGGCTCATCGAGTGGGCTTCCGGGTCGGACGACTTCGGTGAACTGGTGGCTGAACGCCGGCGGCGCATTCAGGCCGGACTGAACGTGTTCTCTGCTCGCCGGTTGATCGATGCCGGCCAGCACGCGACCGCCACTCGGCACATGCTGCGGGCGCTCGCGCTGCACCCGTTGACCTTTGTGCGCTACTGGTACAAGTTCGTGCAGGCGGCCTTTAGCGCGCTCGGCTTGGAATCGGGCTTCTATTGGTATCGGGACACCCGGCGCCGGCTGCGCTTCGATTACCGTACCGTCGAGCTTCCACATCTGGCCGATCCACCCCGAGAGCCCACACCCGCGCCACACGACACATGACGTCGCAGCAAGGTGCCATCGGAGAGCGGCCGCTGGTCAGCATCGTCACGCCATCGTTCAACCAGGCTGAGTATCTGGAGGAGACGATCCGTTCAGTTCTGACCCAGGACTACCCGCGCATTGAGTACGTCGTCATCGACGGTGGCTCAACCGACGGGGCTCTGGAAATCATCCAGCGCTACGATGATCGCCTGGACCATTGGGTATCCGAAAGCGATCTGGGGCAGACCGACGCAATTAATAAGGGCTTCGCTTTGGTCACCGGGAGCATCTATGCCTGGCTGAATTCCGATGACACCTACAACCCCGGAGCAGTCTCGGAGGCGGTGGCGTTTTTGCAGGAGCATCCTGAAGTCGGAATGGTTTACGGCAACGCCTACTACATCGACGAGCAGGGTCAGCGGATCGGGCGCTACCCAGCCAAGGCCACCGACTACCAGGGTCTGCGCCGCGGCATCAACACGGTCTGCCAGCAGTCGATGTTCTTCCGCGCCGAGCTATGGAAACAGGTAGGGCCGTTGGATCCGAGCTTCTATTACGCCATGGACTACGATCTGTGGGTGCGGCTGGCGCGAATAGCCCCCATCGCCTTCAGAGATCGCTACTGGGCAAACTTCCGGCTGCACGGCGATTCCAAGTCGATGACCGCGGCGCGCCGAGCCTGGCCGGAGATCATGCGGGTGCACTTCCGCGAGGGAGGAAGCCGGTTCTCTCGCATCTACCTCAAGTATCTGCTGCGCCGACTGCTGGAGCCGCTCATGCCGTGGCGCATGCGCTGGCGGCTATTCCGCTACGGGATGGAGCAGAAGGTGCGCTGGCGCGACTAGGCGGAATTGCTCATAGGGCCGGCCAAAGCTTCCGGCTAGCCTCTCTTACACTGGACAGGATCCGGCACCTCATCATCGGAACAGATCTTGCATTTAAAGGTCCAGCCACCGGCTGCGACGGATCAGGCGCGCCGTGCGTTGGTTGGGAGTGCAAGGTGAGGATGAGCGGAGCAAGATGCTTGACGTGAATCTCCGAATCAAATTGCTGCTGGTCGTCGGACTAACGGCGGTTTCCGCCTGCAACGCCCCCCAATCCGCCACGCCGGCGGCCCCGTCCACCCCGGCACCAGCTACCGTCACCGCTTCGCCCACACGTACCCCTACCGTCGTGCCGACCCCGATGACGCTTGACAACGTTGCGCGAGAAGCCATGGCATCGCAGCTGCAGCTGAATGCGACGGCGATCCTGTCGGTCCCAGCTCCAGACGGAGTCCTTGTGTACGCAGGCACCTGGGGGGAAGGGGTTTTCGTCAGCGCCGACCATGGAACCAGCTGGAGCCAGATCGATTCAGGGCCTGGGCAGGTGACCTCTCTGGCTGTGTTTCCGGACGATCCGAGGACGGTCCTGGTCGGCACGGCCAACCAGGGTGTCATCTTGCTAAGCGACGGCGACGGCGCGCTGGACCATCCGTCTCTCGGGCTAGCGGAACAGGAGGTACGCGCGGTGGCGATCGGCCCAGCCCCCGATCACGATTGGTACGCGGGCACGATTGCCGGGATCTACCGCAGCCGCGATCGCGGCGCGTCGTGGGATCTACTTGGCTTAGCTGACCGTGAGGTCGTCGCCATCGCATTCATGGACGGCGACGACGGTGGGCTCCTGGCTGCCACCGGCGCCAGCGGCGTTATGGTCAGCCGGGATGGGGGCTTGGCATGGTCACCACTGGCGCTTTCGGGGATCCCGGTCAATGCCTTTCTCACGCCTCCGGGGCCATCCGGCGGCATACTTGCCGGAACATCGGGCTTGGGCGTCGTACGGATTGGCGTTTC
>CAZJUE010000071.1:0-12193 GCA_964549025.1 uncultured Anaerolineaceae bacterium
GCACTGGCGAGGGAACCTGGGTGTCGGTCGGCAAGCTGGTCGGCGTGGCAGTCGGCAGGGTGGTGCTGGTTGGTGACGCCGTGGGAGGCAGTTGTGTCGCAGGTGGAGGGGTGGGATCGGCCTCGGTAGGCGCAACGCCGGCGCAGGCTACCAGCAGTTGAGCGGCAAGCAACAACAGGGCCGCTGTCGCCCGCAAAGTCGTCCGTGAGCTGGAGGCTCGCAAAGAAGCGGTTGCTGACGCCCGGTCAGCCCTCCGCGCCTTGGAGACGGCCGTCTTCCTCTACGTAGGTCTGGCGCAGCTTGACCGGCTCGGCCGGCCGCTGCCGTAGCCGCAGATTCAACAGTTCGACAAACACGGAAAAAGCCATGGCGAAGTAGATGTAGCCCTTCGGAATGTGCACCTCGAACCCTTCGGCCACCAGCGAGAACCCGATCAGCAGCAGGAAACTCAATGCCAGCATCTTGACCGTCGGGCGGGCTTCGACGAATTCGCTGATCGGTCCGGCAGCCACCAGCATGATCAGCACTGCGATCACCACCGCGGCCACCATCACCGCCAGCTGCTCCGCCATTCCGACCGCGGTCAGCACCGAGTCGATCGAGAAGACGATATCCAACAGCACGATCTGAGCCACCACGCCGGTGAGCGTAACGCGTGACGGCTCCGCCCGGTGGCCGATCTCGCCTTCCAGCTTGTCATGGATCTCGTAGGTGCTTTTGGCCAGCAGGAATAATCCGCCCCCGATCAAGATCAGCGAACGCCCCGAGAACTCGAAGCCGAACAGTGTGAAAAACGGGCGCGTCAGGCCGGTCAGCCAGGCCAGCGAGAACAGCAGCCCGACGCGGGTGAACATGGCTAACAGCAATCCGATCTGCCGGGCACGCGGCTGCTCCGGTTGGGGCAACTTGCCGGCCAGAATCGATATGAAAACAATGTTATCTATGCCCAGAACGATCTCAAGCACTGTAAGGGTGAGCAGCGCGACCCAGGTTTCCGGTTCAGCGATCCATTCCATAGCCAATCCTCTCCGGCTGGTTCATACCCAATCGCGTACCAGGCGCTGGCCGTCCACATCCAATTCGGCCGGTTGGGCGGGATCAACTGCCCAGCGGATGCGGCGCATGCCCTCTTCTACGTCGTGCGCGGTACCGGCAAAGCCGAGCCGCAGGTATCCCTCACAGCCAAACTCAATGCCGGGCACCGTGGCAACCAGTGCCCGATCCAACAGCAAGCGGCCTAATTGCATCGAATCTGGCTCCACTTTCGAAAAATCCGGAAAGCAATACAAACCGCCCTCCGGGGGTTCGATGCGTACCGCCTCCATCCCGGCCAGCTGGTCCAGCATTTCGACTCGGTTGCCCGCCAGGTGCCGGAGCAGCTCTGCTACCCCCGCCTGATCGCCGGTCAGAGCGCCTTCCGCAGCGGCTTGCGACAGCACCGACGCGTTGGAGGTTGATTGCCCTTGCAGCTTGGCCATGGCCTTGACCAGTGGGCTGGGGGCGATGGCCCAACCAACCCGAACGCCGGTGAGGCCGTACAACTTGGATACGCCGTTGAGCACGATCACGTGTGTCGATTCGATTGGATGCTCGCTGTGCGAGTAGGCCGGGTTTGGCGGTGCGCCACTGAAGACAAGTTGGCGATAAATGTCGTCCATGACCAGATAGATGCCGCGCTGCTCGCAACTCCGCACCAACTCGGCCAGCAGCGAATCGGGCACCACCTGACCGCTGGGATTGTTGGGGCTGTTGAGGATCACCGCCCGGGTCCGATCCCCGATTGCGGCCAGCAGCGCATCCGGGTCGGGCTGGATCGATCCGGAAATTGGTGGGACGGCGATCGGCTCGCCGCGTGCCAGCCGGACCATTTCCGGATAGCTGACCCAGTACGGCGCAGGAAACACCACTTCATCCCCCGGATCGACCACCGCCAGCAGCAGATTGTAGAGCGCCTGCTTTGAACCGTTGGATACGATCACATTGCGCGCCGCGACCGGGTACTGATAGGTCTGGCTGGTTACCTGGGCGATGCTTTCCCGCAGCGACGGCAGACCGGCGGCCGGGGCGTACTTCAGCATCCCGCTGCCCAACAATTCCTCGACCGCCTTCCGGGCGGAAGGAGGCGCCGGATTCTTGGGCTCACCGATGCCCAGATGGATAACCGGCTTCCCTTCCGCCTTCAACTGAGAGGCGCGCTCGTTGATGCGCAAAGTGGCCGACTCGGCGATTGAGCCGGCTAGATGACTGGCGCGCATGAAATGTGCTGCTTAGGCGGCTCGGGGGCCCACCCGGTCGACGAAGTGAGGGCGACGGCCAGCGCGTTACTCGCCGGCCACAATTCTGATATGGCGATCCGATCGGAATCCACTCGCTGCGGTCCTCCGGCAGAGCGGCGTCATTTTAGTATGAAACCCGGTTGCGATGCCCGCTGGTTATAATCACGCCACTATCGACGATTCAAATCTGATCTTAACGCTGGGCAAAGTGCTGGTGGCGGCCGCCTGGGCCGACCGCGAGGTCTCGCTGGACGAGATCAACAGCTTGAAAGACCTGCTCTTCAGGCTGCCGGAGCTCACCGGCCGCGAGTGGGCCGCGCTGGAGATGTACATCGAGTCACCGGTTGGGGCCGCCGAGCGCCAGCGGCTGGTTGAGCAGCTCAAGCAACAGCTCCGCTCCTCGGCAGACAAGCAATTGGCGCTGCGTGCGCTGGACGAACTGATCAAAGCTGACGGAGAGATCACCGACCAGGAACTCGAAATCGCTCAAGCCATCCAGTCCGAAATCGAGAGCGTCAACACCAGCTTGTTCGGGCAGCTCGGCCGGCTGGTTGGCGGGTCGCTGGCCCGCCGGCAGGCGGAGCTCCAATCAGCTCCCAACCGAGAAGCGCACTTCGAGGACTTCATCAAGAACAAGGTGTTCTACGGTCTGCAGCGCCGCATGTCGAATTCGGAACAACAGATCGAGATTCCGGAAGCGGACCTGCGCCTTCTGTGTTTGGCCGGCGGCCTGATGGCCCGGGTGGCGCACGTCGATCTGGAAGTCACCGACGACGAGCTGGAGGCGATCGTGGCGGCGCTGGTAGACGAGTGGAATTTAGAGGACAGTCAGGCCCGTTTTGTGGCCGAAGTGGCGGTGTCGGAGATCGGGCCGGATATGGATTACTACCGTCTGACCCGAGAATTCTTCGAGGCCACCGAAGAGCCGCAACAAGCCGAGTTCCTCACGGTTCTGTTCCGGGTGGCGGACGCCGACGGAGCGGTGTCGCACGAAGAAATCGAAGAGATCCGCGCCATCTCCAATAGCTTGCGGCTCACCCACAAACGTTTCATCGACGCCAAGCTCACCGTCCCCCGCGAGCGGCGCGCCAGCTGAATCCAGCCCAACGTCAAGCCCAAGGCAAGCGCATCGCGACCTGAGCCAGCCGGCAAATGCGATGCGCGCAGCGCCATCACCCTCTAGATTAGTGTGGCTATGCGCAATGGGAAAGGGAAACGCTCAGTCTCGCGCCATCGGCCGCAGCGAGATGGTGTCTTTCGCTGACCCCAGACGGTTGATGCCGTCGAAGGCAGCCGTCTTGTAGCACTCGGCCAGCGTCGGATAATTGAAGACGGTCTTGATGAAGTAGTCCACCGACCCGCCGAACGCCAGCACCGCTTGCCCGATGTGGATCAGCTCGCTGGCGCCCTCCCCGATAATGTGCACGCCGAGCAGCTCGCGATCGCCCAGGCCGAAGATCAGCTTCAACAGCCCATCGTCGTCGCCGATGATCTGGCCACGGGCGATCTCACGATACTGCGCTTTGCCGACCTCGTAGGGCACTCCGTCGGCGGTCAGCTCTTCCTCAGTTCGACCGACGAACGAGATCTCCGGAATGGTGTAGATCCCATAGGGGAACAGCTCCGGCACCGCTTCCGCCTCCATCCCGAAGGCGTGGGAGGCGGCCAGCCGCCCCTGCTCCAGCGAGGTGGAAGCCAGGCTGGGAAAGCCGATCACGTCTCCGGCGGCGTAGACGTGCGGCAGCTCGGTCTGGAAATAGTCATTGACGCTCAGTCGGCCGCGCCCGTCAGGCTCGATCCCGATCGTTTCCAGGTTCAAGGCCTGGGTCGCCCCGGTGCGACCGATGCTGTACAGCGCTTTCTCGGTGGTCAGCTTTTTGCCGCTCGCCAGGTGGATGCGTACCCGCTCGCCAAACTCGGTATCCAAAGGCTCAATAGCGCTGACCTCCTCGCCAAGCCGGATGGTGACCCGGTTCTGGCGCAGGTGGTAGACCAACGTATCGACGATTTCCTCGTCGATGAAATCCAGCAGGCGTTTGCGTTTGTCGATCAGCGTGACCCGCACGCCCAGCGTGGCGAACATCGAGGCATACTCGCTGCCGATCACCCCGGCGCCAACCACCGCCAGCGTTTTGGGAATGCGATCCAGGTCCAGGATGTCGTCGCTGGCCAGGATGCGGCGACCGTCGAACTCGACGCTGGGATCGCGAGTGGCGCGAGTGCCGGTGGCGATCAACACGTGTTCGGCGGTTACCGTCCGCTCGCCTTCCCCCACCACCGACTTGAGCAACAGCCGATGTGGATCGAGAAAGGCAGCTTCGGCGTTGATCACCTCCACCCGGTTGCGCATTAGCTGGTGCCGGGTGACGTCCAACTCATGCCGGATGACGTGATCGGTACGGAACATCAGATCCGACATGCTGATATCCTGCTTGACCACGTACGATGCGCCGTACACGTCGCGCAGCCGGTAGCCGGATAGGTAGAGCACCGCTTCCCGCAGGGTCTTGCTGGGGATGGTTCCGGTGTTGATGCACACACCACCAACCACTGCCTTGCGCTCAGCCATCGCCACCCGTTTGTTCAGTTTGGCGGCCTGGATCGCGGCCCGCTGTCCTGCGGGGCCGGAGCCGATCACAAACAGATCGTAGTCATGCTCACTCATGAGTTTCGAATATACGGCCCCGCGTCAAGCCTGGCCGCCGGCGTGCTGACGGATCCAATCCAATGTGCGCTGCCAGGCGTCCTGGGCAGCTTCCGGATGATAGCTGGCGCGGGTGTCATTAAAGAAGGCGTGCCCGGCGCCCGGGTAGATGTGAATCTGATTGGTCACCCCGGCGTCGTTCAACTGGCGCTGCATCTCCTGCACCGAGTCGACCGGGATGCCGTGATCCTCCGATCCGTATAGCCCTAACAGCGGGAGCTTGACCTGGACAGCTTGCTCGCCGCTCAGCGCTTGCCCGTAATACACCACCGCCGCCGCCAGCCGCTGCCCCTCGATGCTCATGCGCAGCGACAGCCGCCCTCCCATACAGAAGCCGATCACCGCTGCCGCCTCGATACCCGGTTGCTCCAGCAGGTAGTTGACCGTGGCCTGGATTTCTTGCACCGCCTGGTCCATGTCGAGTTCCATCACCGCCTTGCGGGCTTCGTCCGGCTCGCTGGTGACCACCCCGTGATACAAGTCCGGCGCGGCGGCCAGCATACCTTGTTTGGCAAAACGATCGGCCACATCTTTGATGTGCTCATTCAGCCCCCACCACTCCTGGATCACAACCACGCCAATGGAAGCGCCAGGCGCATCAGCCAGGTATGCGCGCAATCCATCGGCCTGGCTGATCGATACCAGGTCAGAGCCGTCCATCTCGGCAGCTGCAATCACCGGCCGCGGATGCTTGACCGGCGACAGTCGGGCCTGCTCCGCCAGGTACTCCGCCTGGTCCGGACTGTCGAGCAGGCTGCCAACGCGACGGAGGAAATCAGGCAAAGCCAGCTGGCCGACCTGAAAGGCCCGCACCAGCTGCATGACGTGTACACGGTCCATCGGTCTCCCTCGGCGATTCAATCGATTCTACCGCAGCGCTCCTGCAGGCCAGGGTCAAGGCCAACAACAGCGCGCTCCATTCCGCGGCAACGACCGGCTGGCGTGAGTCACACAGCGCAGCCAAGCAGATGGCGCAGAGCCCGTTGGGCTAGCCCGGCTCGGTGGCGGTCGGAGTAGCAGTCGCGGTCGGGGTAGCGGTTGCGGTCGATGTGGGGCTGGGTGTGAGAGTCGGCCCGGGGACGGTCGGCGTGTTGGTGGGGCCCGGAGTTTGGGTATCGGTGGGCGTCGGCGAGGGTCCGCCGGTAGGGGTAGTCGTGGTGGTGAGATCGAGGGTGGGCGTAACGGTCGGCGTCGGCGCGGTGGCGGTCAGGCAAATGCTGTAGGCGTCGGTTGCGGTTGGTCCAAGTTCGGCATCTTCGCGGGTGAAGATCGAGGACTCGTAATAAGGCACCGCCGCGCACGGATCTTCATCGGCAAGCAACAGGTCGGCGTACTCCCAAGCGGAGCGCGCATACTTGAAGCAAGCGTCCCACACCCCGGCGCCGCAGAGATCGGCGAAGTACTGCGTGGCCAGCGCCCAATCCAAGCCGTAGTAGCTGTTGGCGAACAGATAATAAGCTGCCGAACGGCGCCAGCTCTCGGCCTGGCTGCTCAGCGCCGCAAGGCGCTCGGCCAAGGTCAGATCGTAGATCCCCAGCTCCTGATCGCCACGCCAGATCTTCTCCAGTCCGCGATTGGTCAGGACCTGGTGCATCAGTTGATTGACTTCGCCGCGGCGGTAGTCGGGCGCTTCAGCGATCAGCGCGATCAGCAACTCCACCGCGGCATCGTAGTTGCCTTGCGCGCTGGCGGCCTGCGCGGCAGTCAGCATCCCATCGTAGGTCGCCAGATCCGGGGTCGCCGAGGGCGTGATATCCACCGTCGCCGTTGCGGTCGGGGTCGGGGTGGCGGTCGGCTGATCCAATGCTTCCAGCGCATCGCCCAATAGCTCACGTGCGCCCGGGTACTCGGGGTCGACTGCCACGACATAAGCAAAGCGTTGGCGGGCCAACTCGTAGCGGCCTTCGAGCAAGTCGGCCACTCCCAGATCGAACTGTTCCTGCAGGGCGGTGGCTTGCTCGGCTTCCTGCTGCTCCAACCGCCGATCCACGCCGGCTGCGTATCCGGTCAGCGCCCCGAACCCAACCACGGTGAACAAGATCGCCGCGGCCCCCAGGATCCACAGCCAGGTTCTCGGCTTCCGCTTGGGTGCGGCCGGTGGGCGTCGCGTTTGGGTGACTTCCGGTTGATCGGTCATGGAACGATCGCGCTGGTATCCACGAACAACTGATCGCGCAGCTTGCGGATCTCGTCGGTTACCGGCCGCAGCACCTGGGCGCCATCCGGACGGGTGTAGAAGCCGACCATGCCGGGCGGCTCGATCACCGCCTGCTGAATGTTGTCTTTGGGAATACGAGTCGCCATCCAAGCCAGCGCGATGATCTGGTTGAGAGAGAGATTGGTACGTACGCCAGACGACAATTCCTCGTAAAGGGCAGGAGCACGCGAGACCAGCCGCGGGATCATGTCGAATCCGACGACGCGATCCAAGATGGCCAGCGCCACCTGCTGCTGCCGCTCGGCACGGCTGAAGTCGCCGCCGCCGGTTCGTCGGTTGCGAGCGTAGGCCAACGCCTCGGCGCCGTCAAAATGGTAGGGCTTGGCCTCCAGACCCATGCTGGGGCGCCCAATCGGCGCGATCCGCATCGGTTGCATAACCAGCACATCGATGCCGCCAATCTCGTCGATCAACCGCTCGAAAGTGGCGAAGTCCACCACCGCGTAATACTGGATCGGCACGCCAATCAGGCTTTCCACCGCACGCATCGCCAAGGCCGGCCCGCCTCCGGGTAGTCGGTTGGCCTCTCCCGAGCTAAATGCGGTGTTGATGCGGTTGTGGGTGAAGCCGGGGATCTCGACCCACAGGTCCCGCGGGATCGAGAGCATGCTGACGGTCTGGCGGATGGGATCGACCGAGAGCAGCATCATCGTGTCGCTGCGCGGCGCGCCGCTGCCGGCCTGCCAGTCGCGGTAATCCAGCCCCATCAACAGCACGGTGACCCGTGATTTCCCGTCCCAAGGCACCGGTGTGGCCTCCGGAATGGGGGCGGTGGCGGTGGGCGCTTCCGGTAGAAGCGGCAGGTTGGCCTGGGTCGCCCTGGCGACCGGCGAGAAGGGATTTAAGCCAACCCCGGTCCAGGCGGCGGTCAAATCCCTCACGATGGCGTGCGCCAGTACCGCAATTAGGACGGTCGTCAGCGCAAAGCCGACCCCCAAGGCTGGCGTCACCCAGCGCGGGCGCCTGGTCGGTCGTTGGCTGCTCATGCGACTCTCTCGGACATAAAGCGCACCATTTTACTCGAAGCAGGTATCCGGCGTGGCCGCCATGCCCAGCTGCCGTGGCCGCACTTCGTGATCGAACAGAGCTGGCAACCGGATGGCAGCGATCGCCAGAATGTGGCGCAAGCCGATCTTGTACAATGATTGGGTTTACGAGTCGGAGGAGGCCTGAATGGCTGGAGCACTCACACTTGGGAAGCTGAGGGGGCTGCAGGAGATCGCGAACCCGCACGGCCTGTTTACCATCACCGCGCTGGATCATCGAGGGTCGTTGCGTCGGGCGATCAACCCTGACGATCCGAAGTCAGTAGGCTTCCAAGATATGGTGGACTATAAGGTCAAGCTGCTCAAGGCGTTGGCGCCACACTCGAGTGCCATCCTGATCGACCCGATCTTTGGGGCAGCCGAAGCGCTGCGCGGCGCATACATTGCCGGCACGCAGGGATTTCTGGTCAGTCTGGAGGCCACCGGATACGATGATTCGGATGGCGACCGCATCACCTCGGTGGCCGAGGGATGGGGAGTCGATAAGATCAAGCGCATGGGGGCCTCGGCGGTCAAGATTCTGCTTTACTACAATCCGGGCAGCAGCACCGCCGCCGAGCAGGAGGAATTCCTGCTGCGGGCGGTCGAACACTGTCGTCAGCAGGACATTCCTCTGCTGGTGGAGCCGATGACCTACCACCTGGTGGATGGTCCCAAGAAGGGTACCGCTGAGTTTGCAGAGCGGAAGCCGGAGATGGTGATCGAAACTGCCCGGCGGCTGTGCCCTCTGGGGATCGACGTGCTGAAGGCCGAGTTCCCCGGTGATCCGGACTTCGAGAGCGATGAAGCCAAAATGGCCGACAACTGCCGACAGCTGAACGAGGCGGCCGGGATCCCTTGGGTGCTGCTCAGCGCCGGAGTCGGTTACGACACCTTCAAGCTGCAGGCCCGCCTTGCGTGTGAAAACGGAGCCTCCGGTTTCCTGGCCGGCCGCGCCATCTGGCAAGAGGCACCGGGCCTGCCGGAGGATCAACAGCAAAACTTCCTGCAGTCGACCGCCGTCGGCCGGCTGAATGAGCTGACCGAAATCGCCAACTCATCCGGGCGACCGTGGACCGAACTCTACTCCGACCAGATCCATGGCGCCGATGTGAGCGAGGGTTGGCAGGTCCGGTACTGAGCAGGCACCAAAGCCCAACAACGGCGCCCCTTTGCGAGCACGTCAACGCATGGGGGCGCTTTTCATTTACGGGGCGCCTCTGGGACCAAAGCGTAAATTGCGCGAGCTCCATAGGCAATTAGAATCAGTATGCGATGCGTAGCTGCCCACACTGCGGCGAGCCGATCCAGGATGAGGCGGTACTCTGCAAACACTGCCACCAGGAGGTGGAGCCGCCGCTTTGGACCAACAGCATGCGGCGCTGCCCTTATTGCGCTGAGTGGATCGATCTTGAAAACGAGAACTGCAAGTTCTGTGGCCAGCACGTCGGCTCAGTCGACCTGACCGAGTCCTCGGAGTTCCTCGACAGCCTGCTCAGCGAGGATCTTTCCGGCCTATCGCCGGCCGAGGCCAGCGAGTCAGGCGGCCTGCCGAAACAGTCCCCGTTTGTCGAGCAGGATGCTGGGGATGCCTCCGATTCGCCGCAGCCCTCATCTGAGCAACGGGAGGGGTTTGACTTCGAGCCAGACTCTCCTTTTGAACGCATCGAGCCGGAAGACCCTGACCGCGACCCGTCCGAATTGGAGCGCGAGCTGTCCAAGCTGGAGCAGGAGCTCGGGTTTCTCGGAGACGGCGAAGCAGACCGCGCCGATGATCAGTCGTTCGGCGAGCGCGAGCCACTCGATTTCGGCCGCCGGCCGGAAGAGCGGCCCGAGCCGCTTCCCTTCGGTACGGAGCCGGAAGAGCCAGCCAAAGATCGTCCCTGGTGGGGAAGCGAAACGGTGGAGGACCCCGATTATCGATCGCTTGCCGAAAGCAAGCAGGCCGGCAATGCCGACCGGCAGCCGACCGAGCCGTCCGCTCCTGCGGACGAGCCGGAGGAGTTCGAGCGCCAGACCCCAGAGTTCAGTCGCGACCTGCGCCGTAGCCTATTGGGCGTAGGTGCGGAGCCTGAACCTGAAGCCGAGGAGCCAGTCGAATCAGAGCAGTCGCTCTCCGATGAGTCCGAGCGGAACCGCGAACCCGAGCAACCGCTGGGTTTCGAGTCGCAAGCGGACGAGCAGCTGGACCGCCGGGATGAGCCGGAGCAAGCTCCACGATACGAGAGATCCCAGTGGGACCAAGAGCCCGAGTACACGGATGAGTCGGAACAACCGGTGCAGTACGGATCCGCATGGGGCGATGAAGAGACCTATGATGAGCAGCCGGACCGGTCGCAGTACTACGAATCTGATTGGAGTGAGGAGCCTGCCGAATCCTCATCGCACTACTACTCTCCTGAGCCGGAGCCACTCGAAACCGGCTCCAGCGCGGCCGATTTTGAAGCGCAATCCAGTATCTGGGTCTCCGAAGTCGAGCCGGAAGAGCAAGCTTCCGACGAGCAGCCAGCAGTCGAAGTCTCTCGGCGAGCGCTGCCGCTGGCGATCCTGCAGGGCTTGATTGTGGTCGGACTGATCGGTGGACTGGGCTATTTGGCGGTCACGTTGGCCCGCGGCCCGGTCGGCGCCCGCCTGGCCGAAGCTCTGGCGACCGACATACCGACCGAGACACCCATCCCGGGGCCAACCGCTACGCTCCGCTCGGCGTCGATCCTTCCACCAGCAACATCCGTAGCGCCCGATCCAACCGAAACCGGCGGCTCAACCACCGGCGGCTGCTTGCGCTGGGATCAGATCACGCTGGAACACGAAGGCGAAGAGCTGTGTGTGTACGGCATAATCCGTCGTTGGTTCGCAGTCTCCGATGTTCCTTTCGTGGGCGTTTTTAGCGAAGAATCGGGAACCTTTGTAGTCATCGATCGCACAACCACGCATGAGGCGATACAGGGCGATTGCGTCGTCGCCCGCGGAGCGGTAGAGATTATGAGCCGGACTCGACCGGATATCGATGTAAATGGGACGCTCGAATCCTGTCCGGAGGATTGGCTGCTTCCTCCAACTCCGACGCCGGCGCCCACACCAACAGAGGGTTCTTGAGCACAACGCGCACGCTGCGGTACTCTCGCTCGCGCGCTAGAAGCTCTTCGGTCTTCACGGCACAAGCGTAGCGCCAAGTCGATTGTGAATCCATCCCGTTCGCGGGTGAGATTCGGAATTCCATCCCACTCGTGGGCTGAAATTATGTAAGGCGCCTGTAAGCTCGCGGCGATAGGCCGAGTGCTATGCTTTCACTAGCAAACCGGCTCCGACAATAGCGCCCTCCAAAATTCGTCGGTTTGCACTCCTCCTCACCTGAGCCCCAAGCCAATTGGGGCTCAGAAATTTAAGCCGGTTGCGAGCTTCGGTCGGCCTGGCGCTCGGCCACCAATTCCCGATAGACCTCGATCACCCGATCAGCCACCCCCCGCCAATCGAAACCGCGGGCGTAGGCGGCGGCCTGCGCGCCGAGTTGGCTGCGCAGCCCTTGGTCTTCCAATAAGGTCACCAGCCGCTCGGCCAGCGCGGCAGGCATGGCGGTCGGCACGTGAAAGCCGGTCTCACCGTCTTGCACCAGGAACACCAGCCCCCCGGTTTCAGAGGCGATCACCGGCGTTCCGCAAGCCATCGCCTCCAATGCCACCAGGCCAAAGGATTCGTAGTGAGAGGGCATCACCACCACCTCCGCCGCCGAGTAGTAGTACTGCAACGTATCCTGATCGCGACGGCCCAGGTAGGTAGCCGTGTCCTCGATGCCCAGCTCGGCGGTGAGTTCGAGCAGCCGGCGCATTTCGGCGTCCATGTTTTCTTCGCCGGCCTCCGGTTCTCCCCCGATCACCATCAAATGCAGATCCTTCCGGCCGTCAGCCTTGATCAAGGCTACGGCCCGCAGCAGCGAGTCGAGCCCCTTGAGCGGCTCGATGCGACCGACGAA
>CAZJUE010000072.1:0-12128 GCA_964549025.1 uncultured Anaerolineaceae bacterium
GGTCTGTTCGAGATCAACGAAGCCTTTGCCTCCCAGGTGGTTTACTGCATCGATGAACTGGGGATCGACAGGCAAAAGGTCAACATTCACGGTGGCGCCATTGCCCTGGGCCATCCGCTGGGCTGCACCGGCGCCCGGATCGTAACCACGCTGGTCCACGAGATGCGACGCCGAGCGGCCGATCAACCGCGCCCGTTCCATGGCTTGGCCACTTTATGCGTTGGCGTGGGGCAGGGGGAGGCGACGATACTGGAATGGGTGGGGGACTAGTCCGCCTCCCGCCCGTCCTGGCGCAGCTGACGTAAGAAGCCCAACACGCCGGCGATCACCACCTGACCTTGGGCCAGCGCGCGGTCGGCCAGGCCGCCGGCCCGCTGCAGCCGGATTTCAGGCTCCTCACGGGTCAATTCGTACAGCTCCACCAGCACACCGTGCGTGCTTTTGGGGTGGATGAAGGCAATCAGCTTGCCCCCGGTGCCGACCACCGGCTCCGGGTTGATCAGCTCCACCCCCATCTCCAACAGGCGTGCCAGGCAACTGCGGATGTCGTCGACCTCCAGACACAGATGGTGCAGACCAGGTCCGCGCTTCTCCAGGTAGCGGGTGATCCCGCTGTCGGAGTCGGTCGGCTTGACCAGCTCCAGCTCGTGGTCGCCGGCGGATAGGAATGCGATCACCGCGCCTTGCTCAGGCACGTCTTCGACGTGTGAGACGCTCAGTCCGAGCCCATCTCGCCAGAAGCTCAGCGCCTGGTCGATGTCATCGACCACCAGTCCGATATGGTTGATTTGCACGGTTCCGCTCACTGGTGGGTCTCTCTGACTTAGAGGCCTGGTCCGGGCTGATACTCTCCCCACACCTGGCGCAATCGGTCACAGATCTCGCCCAAGGTTGCCTCAGCCTCCAGGCAGGCGATGATCGATGGCATCAGATTCTCGCTCCCCCCGGCGGCCTGCGCCAGCGCGTGCAGGGTTCGTTGTACCGGCGCATCTGCTCGCTGAGCACGCAACTCTGCCAGATGCTGGCGCTGGGTCAGCTCGAGCTGCGGATCAACCGCCTCGATCTCCAGCGGGATTGGGTGCTTCGACTGGAAGGCATTCACCCCCACGATCAACTCGGACTCCCGCTCAATTCGCTGTTGGGCTCGATAGGCAGCTTCGTGGATTTCGTTCTGAATGTAGCCGGACTCGACGGCAGCCAGCGCGCCGCCCATCTCGTTGATGGTTTCCAGATAGGCTGAAGCGCGGGCCTCGACTTCATCGGTGAGTTGTTCGATGTAGTAGGACCCGGCCAGAGGATCGACGGTATCGGCTGCCCCACTTTCGTGGGCGATGATCTGCTGAGTGCGCAGCGCGACGCGCACCGCGTGCTGGCTCGGCAGCCCGAGCGCCTCGTCCATGCTGTTGGTGTGCAGCGACTGGGTGCCGCCCAGCACGGCTGCCAACGCTTGCAGCGCCACCCGCACCACATTGTTCTCGGGCTGCTGGGCGGTGAGCGTCGAACCGGCGGTCTGGGTGTGAAACCGCAGCTGCTGCGAGCGCGGATCCTTGGCCTGAAACCGCTCGCGCATGATGCGCTGCCACATCCTCCGGGCGGCGCGGAACTTGGCCACTTCTTCCAGCAGGTTGTTGTGTGCGTTGAAAAAGAAGGTGAGCTGCGGCGCAAACTCATCGACCTCCAGCCCAGCCCCCAGCGCGGCCTCCACATAGGCGATGGCGTTGGCCAGGGTGAAGGCCAGTTCCTGCACCGCGGTGCAGCCGGCTTCGCGCATATGGTAGCCCGAGATCGAGATCGTGTTCCACTTGGGCACCTGGTCACGGCAATAGGCGAACGTGTCGATAATCAGCCGCATGGCGGGCGCCGGTGGGAAGATGTAGGTGCCGCGGGCGGCGTATTCCTTCAGAATGTCGTTCTGGATGGTCCCCCGCAGCGCAGTCGGCCGTACACCCTGCCGACGGGCAACCACAATGTACATAGCCAGCAGGATCGCGGCCGGGGCATTGATGGTCATGCTGGTGGAGACCTGGTCGAGCGGGATCTGATCGAATAGGGTCGCCATGTCGTCCAGCGAGGAGATCGAAACGCCGACTTTGCCCACTTCGCCTTCGGCAATTGGGTCGTCGGCGTCGTATCCGATTTGGGTAGGAAGGTCGAAGGCCACCGAAAGGCCGCTCTGTCCCTGTTCGAGCAGATAGCGGAAACGACGGTTGGTTTCGGCCGCGCTGCCGAAGCCAGCGTACTGCCGCATGGTCCACAGACGGCCGCGGTACATGGTCGGTTGCACGCCGCGAGTGTAAGGAGGCTGCCCGGGGAAGCCCAGCTGCTCCAGGTAGGATTGGCCTTCGTCGGCCGGCAGGTAGACTCGCTCTAGCGGGATGTCGGAGCTGCTCTCATAGCTCTCACGGCGTTCCGGCAGTCGCTCCAGCGACGGTCGCACGGTTTCCGCTTCCCAACGCTGACGTTCGGATCCCAGTGACTCTGCGGAGGACTGCTCTGGCTGGTCGGAAGCCGCATCGCGCTTTGGCAGTTGTGGCTCCGGCATCAGCAGCGCACCGGCCGGGGCTTATGCTTGCGCACCGGCCTCCGTCCCGATTGAGCCGCGGCTGCAGCCACTACTCTCGCTCCGGCAGTGCCACGATTGTGGTCACTATCCCCGCTCCGGCTGAACGGCTGCATCGTAAATCTCAAGCTGTGTCAGGTCGATCGGCGGCGCGGCCTCGAAATCGGCAAAGGTAGCATTGCTGAAGTCGAGCTTCAGCAACTGGCGGAGTTGCTCGAAAATGGTGAGATAAGAATGCGGAACGCGCCGGCTCCAATCCAGCCTGAGCTCGGCAGCCAACTGCTCGATCGCCGGCACCGACTGACCCTCTAATTCAGCAAAGTTGCCGAAGGGCAGCTCGTCCAGCATCACCTCGGTGTCCCTCAAGGCATACACGGTTCGGTATTTCTCGTAGACCGCGAAGGTTTCGTAGCCCAGCGATTCGATCAGTCGCAGGGCGTCCTCGGCGTCGCCAATCGCCAGCTCGAATTCATCTCGCGCCAAATCGCTGGCCCGCGGCCGTTTGACGGTCAGCGTAGCTTGCGGGTCCGAGCGCAACCGAAAAACCATGCCGGCCTGGCTTAACGACCGATCCGGCCGATCAAAGCGCCAGTTGCGTTCAAAATGCCGGGCGCGCTGCAGGCTGGCCCCCAGCTCCCCCAGCCGGTTGGCCAGCTCTGCGTGATCGGCGACGCAAAACTTGGCTTCGATCTCGTTCACGTCAGCGTCACCAAGACCTGGTTCTGCTTCACGCTATCGCCGGCCTTTACCCGAACTCCGGTGACCGTGCCATCGCGCGGTGCCTTGAGCTCGTTCTGCATCTTCATCGATTCGAGGATGACCAGGTTGTCGCCCGCGGCGACATCTTGGCCACCGTCAACCGGGACTGCGATCACCAATCCCGGCATCGGGGCCACCAGACTGAACTCGCCTTCTTTGACCTGACTGCCGCCACTGGCTTCGCGCAGCCGCTTCTGCCGCTCGTCCTCCACCGCCACCTGGAAGTAGCGGCCGCGTAGCAACACCTCCACCTCTCGCTCACCGGTGAACACGTTGGCCTCAAATGATTCGCCGTTGAGCAGCATCGAATACACCGGTTGATCGGCAATCGACTGGAAATCGACCTCCAGCACTTTGCCGTCCGCGCTGATTTGGCCGGCTTCGTTGATGTCGATCTCGTAGGATTGTCCGGCGATGGTGGCGACGTATTTCATCGCTGCATTCGCTCCCAACGTCCTACCCACTTCCAGTTGCTCGTATCACGCTCGCTGCGCCGTACGATCTGCGACGCCTGCTGCGTCTCTCGATGCGCCACCAGAGCGGCCATCACGGCGGCAATTAGGTTCAGGTCCTGCTCGCTGTCTTGGTGTTCATCGAGCGCGAAGCGCTCTTCGACGAAGCGGGTATCGAACTGCCCGCCGATGAAGCGCGCCGAATCGAGCAGCTGCTGGTGGAAAGGAATATTGGTTCGCACGCCAAGAATACGGAACTCGTCCAGCGCGCGCCGCATACGCAGGATGGTCTCGCCGCGGGTTTCGCCCCAGCAGATCAGTTTGGAGATCAGCGAGTCGTAGTGGGGAGTGATCTCGAAGCCGGCGTACACGCCGGTGTCCACCCGCACACCTGGCCCGCTGGGCGGGATCACGGAGGTCAATTGCCCGGTGCTCGGCAGGAAGTTGTTGTATGGGTCCTCAGCGTTGATGCGGCACTCGATCGCCCAACCGTTTAAGCTCACGTCTTCCTGCGCGTATCGCATGCGGCGCCCGCGGGCGATCCGGATTTGCTCCTTGACGATGTCGATGCCGGTCACCATTTCGGTCACCGGATGCTCGACCTGCAGCCGGGTGTTCATTTCCAGGAAATAGAAGTTGCGATCGTTGTCAACCAGGAATTCAATGGTGCCGGCGTTGAGGTAGTCGACCGCTTCCGCGGCCCGGCAGGCCAGCTCGCCCATCCGGGCCCTCAGTTGCTCGTCGACGAACGGGGAGGGCGATTCCTCCAGCAGTTTCTGGTGGCGTCGCTGCAGCGAGCACTCGCGCTCACCCAGATGGATCACGTTTCCATGCGAATCGGCCAGGATCTGAAATTCGACGTGCCGGGCGTCGAGCAGCAGCTTCTCCAGGTAGACGTTTCCGTCTCCGAAGGCTGCTTCCGCCTCCCGCCGAGCGGCCTGCAGCAGGCTGGGCATCTGTTTCAGGTCCGGCACTTCCCGCATCCCCTTACCGCCGCCCCCAGCGGTGGCTTTGATTAGGAGTGGGAAGCCGATTTCGGGCGCCATCCGCAGCAACTCTTCGTCCCGCAGGTCGCCCTCGCCCTCGGTGCCCGGCACTACCGGCACGCCTGCGTTCGCCACGGTAGCGCGTGCGACTGCTTTGTCACCCATGGCGGCGATGGCGCTTGGCCGAGGGCCGATGAAGATCAGATCGGCCTGCTGCACCGCTTGGGCAAAATCGTCGCGTTCGGCCAGGAAGCCGTAGCCAGGATGGATGGCGCCGGCGCCGGCCCGCTTGGCGACCTCGATGATCTTTTCACCGCGCAAGTAGGAATCACGTGAAGGGGCGGGGCCGATCAAATAGGCCTCATCTGCCTGGCGCACGTGCAGTGCCCCGCGATCGACCTCCGAGTACACGGCCACCGTCTGCATGCCAAGTTCGCGGCAGGCGCGAATGATACGGACGGCGATCTCGCCGCGGTTGGCGACCAGAACTTTAGTGAACACCGTTGAGTGCCAGCGAGCTTCCCATGGGACTGTGCGCGATTATAGCGGCTGGCTCAGAAATTCCAGCATCCTGCGATAAAGACGATGGCCACCCACCTCCAGCCGGCCCGACGCGGCCGGCGTCAGCGCGGGCTCAGAGCGGGATGTTGCCATGCTTCTTGGCTGGATTCATGTCGCGCTTGTTGGAAAGCATCTCCAGCGCGTTGATCAGGCGTGGCCGGGTAAAGCGCGGCTCAATGACGTCGTCGATGTAGCCGCGCGAGGCCGAGATATAGGGATTGGCGAACTTCTGGCGGTATTCTTCGACCAGCTCGGACCGGCGTTGGTCCGGGTCCTCCGCGTCTGCCAGTTCTTTGCGGAAGATGATGTTCACTGCCCCTTCCGGCCCCATCACCGCGATCTCGGCGGTCGGCCAGGCGAGGTTGAGATCGCCTCGAATGTGCTTGGAAGACATTACGCAGTACGCGCCACCGTAGGCTTTGCGGGTGATGACGGTGAGCTTCGGGACCGTGGCTTCGCAATAGGCGAACAACAGCTTGGCTCCGTTGCGGATGATGCCCCCATGTTCCTGGCCGGTTCCGGGAAGGAAGCCAGGGACATCCACGAAAGTCACCAGCGGGACATTGAATGCGTCGCACAGGCGCACGAACCGGGCGGCTTTCAGCGAAGCATTGATGTCGAGCACGCCGGCCAGCACCGCTGGCTGGTTGGCGACGATCCCAACGCTGTGGCCGCCGAGCCGGGCAAAGCCGACCACGATGTTCTGGGCGAACCCCTCGTGAATTTCCAGGAACGCCCCATCATCGACGACCAGCCGAATCACGTCGCGAATGTCGTAGGGTTTGGTGGGATCCTCCGGCACGATGCTGTCCAGCGCCGCCTCGGTGCGCAGCCGGTCGTCGCTGGTGGGCACGAAGGGCGGATCCTCCATGTTGTTCTGCGGGAGGTAAGACAGCAGCACCCGGATCATGTACAGGCAGTCAGCTTCGCTTTCGGCCACATAGTGGCACACGCCCGAAGTGCTACCGTGGACCTCTGCACCGCCCAAGCCCTCGAAGTCCACGTCTTCGTGGGTGACCGAGCGCACCACGTCGGGTCCGGTGACGAACATATAGGAGGAATTCCGCACCATAAAGACGAAATCGGTCAGCGCCGGGGAATACACCGCGCCGCCGGCGGAAGGTCCCATGATGGCGCTGATCTGAGGAATCACGCCGGAGGCCATCGTGTTGCGCAGGAACAAATCCGCGTAGCCTCCAAGCGAAACCACTCCTTCCTGTATGCGAGCTCCACCGGAGTCATTCAGGCCGATCAGCGGCGCGCCATTTTTCATGGCCATGTCCATGATCTTGACGATTTTCTCGGCATGCACCTCTCCCAGGCTGCCGCCAAATACGGTGAAGTCCTGAGAGAACACGTAGGTCAGGCGACCCTCAACGGTTCCCCAGCCGGTGACTACGCTGTCGCCCATGTACTTCCGTTCTTGCAGGTCGAAGTCGTGGGTACGGTGGGTGACGAACACATCGGTCTCGCGAAAAGAGCCCTTGTCCAGCAATAAATCAAGCCGTTCGCGGGCGGTGAGCCGACCACGATCGTGCTGCGCTTCAATGCGCTCGGGTCCACCTCCCTGGCGGGCTTGCGATTTGCGGTCGTGAAGTTCTTCGATCTTGGTCTCATGACTCATACGTCACTCTCCCGGAAGTATCGGCGCACCGACGATCGCCGAAGCGCAAAGGCTACTGCGACGGCGCCGGAAACGGTCAGGATGGCAGCCTGCGGTGCGCTGGAGCGCGCGTATTCGGACCGGGTCAGCAGCAATCGATCTGCCCAGAACCAGGCCAGGTAGGCCAGTCCGCCCCAGGAAATCAACCGCGGCGCCCAAGGCTTTCCGAAGAAGGCGCTGAGCGCCGCGACCAGCCCCCAGGTGCCCCAGGCTGCATTGCGTATCAAAAGGTAAATGGCTGGGACCGCAAGCGGCAGTTCGGGTAGCGAGAATCCGGCTGCGAAGCCAGCCCAATAGACCACCGCGAGGATTAAAACCCCCAGACTCAACCAAGTTACGAGAGCGGGTCTGCGCTCGGTCACGATAGCGGAAAGGGTCGGCGGGTCAAGCCGCCACAGTGAGCGTAATCTTGCCGAGCTGGTCTCCGGATTGCATCCGCTGGTAGGCCTGCGCCGCCTGATCGAGAGGATATTGTTTGTCGAGTACCGGCCGGAGTTGATCGCGGAAGATCAATTGCATCACCTGATCGAATTCGCTTCGGCTGCCCATTGTGGAGCCGAGAACGGAGAGGTGTTTGCCAAAAAGCAATCGATGGTCGATCTCGTACTTCGGTCCACCGGTATTGCCAACGGTCAGGATTCGGCCGCCTTTGCGCGCCGCCCGCAAACTGGAGCCCATGGTCGGCGCTCCGACGTTGTCGACCACGACGTCGACCCCGCGACGGCCATCGTACAGATATGCGGTTTTGGACCAGGCCTCGTCGGCTTTGCGGTCGATCAAGAGCTCAGCCCCCAACTGCTGCGCCAGCTCCAGCTTCTTGGCGCTGGAGCCGACCACCAGCACCCGTGCCCCAGCCAGCCGGGCGATCTGGATGCAAGCGGTGTTCACCCCGCCCGAGGCGCCGACCACCAGCACCACCTCGCCGGGATGGATCGCCCCGCGGCTGATCAGCGAATGCCAGGCGGTCAGGTAGGTGGTGGGTGCGGCAGCCGCCAGGTGGATGTCGAAATTGGGCGGCAGCTTGACCAGGCTGCCTTGGGGTACCGCCATCAGCTCACGGAAAGTACCGTGGACATGTTCACCCAGAAGACGCCACTCGCGGCATAGGTTGTCGTCGCCCGCCAGGCAGAACTCGCAAACGCCGCAGCTCCGGTTCGGATAGATCACCACCCGGTCGCCCAGCGCGAAATCGCTGGCGCCGTCGCCCAGCCCAACCACTTCTCCGGCGCCGTCGGCGCCTGGGATGTGGGGCAGCTCCAACTCCAAACCCGGCCAGCCATCCAGCACGAACAGGTCCATGTGGTTCAACGCCACCGCCTGCAGCCGTACCAGCACCTCGCCGGCAGCCGCGTTGGGCGCCGGCAGCTCACCGTAATGCAGCGCGTCCGTGTCGCCGTGTTGCTCGAAGAACACTGCTTTCATGGCGCGACCGCTATGATCCTCCAATCTCATAGGCGATGAACAGCGTCTCCTGACGGCCCTCGCGCTGGAATGTGCGGCCGCCGGGGTAGGCTTGCTGGATCAATTCCAGCTCGTCGCTACGTTCCGGCAGTACCACAAATAGCGTGTGGTCGTGCATGGTCAGGTCCAGCGGAGGCGACAGAGGCTCGGGCAGGTCGCTCCCATCGACGTGTGGGGCCAGATAGGGAACGTTGGAATGACTTCGAAAGCCCATTCGACCGCCCAGGAAGTACACGAAGGTGTCAGCGTCTTTCTCCGCCAACAATTCCGCCAACTGCTGTGCGGTCTCGGTGTTGATGTCTCCAAAGGCAGTGCCGATCGTGTAGTCTCCAAAGTAGAAGCGCAGGTCGCCCCAGGCGGCCAGCGCCAGTACCGCGATTGCGGCGCTCACAATTGCCCGGCGCCAGGCCGGCCACAGCTCGGCCAACCACTCGGCGACGGTTATCAGGGGAAGCGCCACTAAAATGGCGACCGCCGGGGCGACCAGTATATAGCGTTGTGACCCCGGTGGGCTCAAACTGAGCGCTCCGACAAAGATCGCGGCTATCAGCCACAGGATCATCCACACGCTGCGCAGCTGGCGGACGCGCAGCACCATGAGGCTTACACCCATCAGAAACAAAGTAGCCGGGAGCGCCAGCAGCATTGGCTGTCCGGGTTCGTAGGCCAGGCGCAGGTTCACCGAGGTAAAGCCCAGCGCGGCGTAGCGGAACTGCGACAGCAGCACCTCCCAGACCGCGCGCCCTGTGTTTTGTGCTTCAGCTTGCACCCACGGTCCGAGCGCGGCAACCCGACCGAGCGGCGCCTGGAATTCAAGCGGGTGTCGGGCGAAGAAAATGGCCAGCGGCAACGCGGTGACGATCAATCCGAGCAGCAAGATCGACAGGCCCGGCAGGCGGCTGCGCAACTTCGAGCGGTCGGATATGCCGGCAGCGATCAACCACAGCACGAACAGCGGGACCACCACCCGGATACTGACGTAGAAGTACTGAGACAGCCCCAGCACGATTCCGGCCGCGGCGAATGCCAGGCGACTGTCTGATTTCCAGGCTCGCCAAAACGCGGCCGAAAAGGCGGCCATGAAGAAGCCGTCCCATATGTTGTTGAGCCCGATGCGGCTGAAATGGATGTGGAAATGAAAGGCCGCCAGGTAGGCCGCACTGGCCCAAGCCACCCGCTTGCCAAACATCTCATTGGCCAACGCAAAGGTCACCGGAACTGTGAGCGCCCCGGCCAGCGCCGAGAGTATCCGCAGCGCCTCGGCGGTCTGACCGAAGATGCGGACGAACAGTGACTGCACAAAGAAAAACAACGAAGGGAATGAAAACCAGGCGACCCCGAACAAGTTGTCCCGGAAGCCTTCGATGAACTGCGCTGCGCTCAATCCGGCCGAGGCCTCATCTCCGGTGAATAGCCAGGGTATCTGGCCGGTCGCCAGCCCGCGCAGCAGGAAGGCTGCCAGGAAGATGCCGCCAAAGCCCAATACTGGAGCCGAGAACTTCAGCCGCCGAAGCCTCGGCAACTGGGGTGCGCCGCCGATCACCACCAGCAGCATTGCCGCCAGCCAGCCGAGAACCGCGATGGCCGGTTGTCGCATCAACACCGACTCGCCGGCCGCCAGCCAAGTGGAGAGCGCCAGCAAGGGGGCCAGGCCAAGCAGCACAATCTGGGCCGGACTCACGCTCAGCCACCCTCCGGCCGCATCCAGGCCGCGCATGAGTACCACCGGCAGTCCACGGCCGCTGAACCCGAGCGCGGCCAAGACAAAACAGGCCAGGCCAAGTGCCAGATAGGCATAGGACCATGCGCGTAGGCCCTCAGCAAGATAGGAAGTCATCGAGCTGCCCAAGAACAACAACACTGCGGCCGCCAAGAGCAGCGCTCCCAGTTCGACCCGTGGGGCGGCCGCCAGCCCGTTCCTTGAAGACCGAAGCTGCTTGCCGCTTGCTTTGCGCGGTTGGTTCATCGATTCAGCCGGTTGCGTTGGAGTGGAGTGCCCATCGACAGTGGAATTGGTGCCTGAGAAGCTGCCGCGAAGCATGGCGCCGCTGGCGGCGAAGGCCAGCACCCCAGACAGGGTCAGCCAGCGTGAAGTACGTTCGTCAGAAGCTAGTTGTGTGGACTCAAGAGATTGTCCCAAGTATACGGCGGCTGTGCCAGCAAGGAGCAGAATCACCGGCACCAGCGGCGGAATATGCAGCCGAAGGGCCGGCAGCTCGATCGACTTGCCCGCTCGCCTGAGCCGCCGCAGGCGGACGACCAGGAGATCTGCCAGCAGAGCGGCTGCGACGCCGATCGCAATCCAGAGGACCGGGCTCATGCTCCGTCCTCCAGACATGGAGAGCCCACCCGCAAGGTGGCGGTGACGATGAATCGATCGTAGTGAACGCCTGGCACCCGACGGATCCCGGGGAAGCACTGCCGCAACCATGCCAATCCGGCGGCGCGTTCCACTGGTTCCTGCGGCATGAAGGTTGGCCAGACCACTTCAAGATGCTGATAGTCGAGCGCGATTTCCCGCAGTTGGTCTGGAAAATCCTGCATGCTCAGCGCGAGATAGGGAAATGGCGTATCGGCGGCTTGACTACGGTAGCCGAGCCAGATTGCGTAATCGGCTTCATGCTCGAGCGGGTCACCGATTTCCGGTACATACGGATACATGGTCAGGCTGTCCGCCCGTGCAGTGGCGCGAGCGATCTGATACAGCTCTCGCCGCAGCTCCCGATCGGCAAAATCGCGCACTTCGTTGAAGTAAATGTAAAGGTTGAGCACCGCCAGGTAGCTCAGTCCGACTGCGGCGAGGCCGGTCAGCAACGGCTGCCAGTCTGCGGTCAGCAGCCGCCCAAGCTCACGGAAGGCCGCCCACATCGCAATGGCGATCACCAGATAGGCCGCAGGCAGGCCGGGATACAGCACCCGACCCGCCGGGGCATTGGTCAGCAGCGGGGCGGGCAGGAAGAAGAATCCGGCGAATACTAGCAGCCATAGCATACGCTGCCGACGCCAGTGATACAGCACGATCACCGTGCCGAGCACCAGCCAGGGCAGCAACAGGCCGTTTAACAGCGGTCCGAAACGGTTGTAGAGGAAGTCACCATGGGTAGCGCGAAAGACACTGTCGAGCAGGTCGCTGAGGTGCACCAGCAGCGTACCAACCGGATCGCCCGTCCAGCGGCGTTCCACGCCGTAATAGCTGATCCGGCCGGCAGCGTAGGCCAGCGTGATCGGCAAGGCCAGCAGTTGGGGAATGAGGTAGAAAGCAATCAAGCGGGTGCTCCGGCGCAGCGCAACCCGGTCGGCGCGCAGATCGAGCAGCAGGATCACTGCACCGGCACCAACCAGCGGCCACACCGTGTCGTAGGTCAGCATACCTAACGCAACCACCACGCCGGCCAGCACGTAGCTGAGCGAATGACGGTGGCGACTGGCGAAGGCCAGCAACGCCAACGCCAGTACCGGCCACAACTTGGCGTGCGATTCAACGTTTGCCAGCCGGCTAGCGCTGATGTCGAAAACCGAAATTCCGAGCAGGAAGCTTCCCAGGCCGGCTACCATCGGGCTGGTCAATTGTCGAGCAGCCCAGTAGGCGGCCAGGCTGCCCACCACGCTGAAAGTCGCCACCGCCAGCCGGGCACTGTGAACGCCGGCCCCGAACAGCCGATGAAATAGTGCCTGCATGTAGAAGC
>CAZJUE010000073.1:0-7264 GCA_964549025.1 uncultured Anaerolineaceae bacterium
CTGTCGCTGCTAATCGTCGCTGGGCTGCTTACATTGATTGAGCTGGCGCAATGGACGGAGGCACCGCTGGTAGCGCTGAAGCGGGTGGTGATCGTGGCCTTCCCGGCCTCGATGAGCGCCGCGTTGAGCGATTCGATTTCCTAGATCTGGCTCGCAGCATTGACGAACGCGTTGACGACTCCTCAGCCAGCCCAGAGCAGCCGCCTTGCCGCCGTGGCGCTGGCGCTCCTGGTGGTCTTTCTTTGGGCCACCTCATGGGTCTTGATCAAGATCGGCCTCGAGCAAATCCCGGCGCTGACCTTCGCCGGCCTGCGCTACGTGATGGCTGCCGTCTGCCTGCTTCCTGTGGCGGCGCTGGCGCGCCGCCGCTCGACCGACCTGAAGCTGCCGCGGCGGTCGGTCGGTCGGCTGTTCCTGCTGGGGCTGCTGCTATATGCAGTCACACAAGGAGCCATATTCGTGGCGCTGTCCTACTTGCCGGCAGTGACGGTAAACCTACTGTGGAGCTTCAGCACCGTTGGAGTGGCGCTGATGGGGATCGTATGGCTGGCCGAACGGCCGACCGGATTCCAGTGGGTCGGAGTTACCCTGGCTACGCTGGGGGCGGTGGTGTATTTCTACCCGGTGGCTTTGCCGGCCGGATACGCGGTGGGACTGATCGTCTCGATCGTGGGAGTGCTGGCCAATGCGGCGGCAGCTATCATCGGCCGGCAGGTCAATCGCGCACGCGATCTGCATCCGCTGGTAGTCACCGCCACCAGCATGGGGTTTGGCTCGGCAGTGTTGCTTGTTGTCGGCATCGCCGTCCAAGGGCTTCCCCGTATTCCGCTGGAGGGTTGGGCGATCATTGCCTGGCTGGCGGTGGTAAACACTGCTTTTGCCTTTACCTTGTGGAACTTCACGCTGCGTACGCTCTCGGCGACCGAATCGAGCATCATCAATGGCACAATGCTGATCTGGATACCGATTTTGGCGGTGCTATTCTTGGGTGAGACCATTTCCGGCAAGGAGCTTGCCGGGCTGGTGGTTGCCGGGGTGGGCACATTGCTGGTGCAGCTGCGATCCCCGTCGGCGATCACCCGATTGGCGATCCGGCGCTGAAAGCAAACGAAGGCAAAGATGCGATATCTGAGCCGACAGGCATTCGGAAATGGAGGGTGGGATTGAGGGGCAGTTGCGGAAATGGCTGAGGCGCCCTGCTTCATGCTGCACCGCCGGGCGATCCGGCTGGAGTGGTTGACGACCTTATGGAACGTTGCTGAAGCGGTGATCGCCATCGCTTCGGGAGCGGTCGCCGGCAGCACGGCGCTGATCGCCTTCGGAATCGACAGCATGATCGAAGTCTCATCGGCAGCGGTCGTACTGTGGCGGTTGCTTGCTGCCGGTGCCGAAGCCACCCAAGAGCAACGCGAACACGCCGACCGCCGGGCCCATTTCTTGGTTGGGATCACCTTTTACTTGCTGGCCGCCTATGTCACAGTGGACGGCGGGTTGGCAATCCTGCGGCGCGAATCCCCGGATAGCGCGCCGGTGGGAATCGCGCTGGCCGCGGCCTCGCTGATCGTCATGCCGGTCCTGGCCTTCGTCAAGCAGCGAACTGGCCAGCAGCTTGGCAGCAAGGCGCTGCAGGCCGATGCCCGCGAGACCTGGCTGTGCGCCTACCTCTCGGCGACGTTGCTGGTTGGTCTCGGGCTGAATTCCTGGCTGGGGTGGTGGTGGGCCGATCCGGCCGGCGGTTTGGCGATGGTTCCTTTTATGGTGTGGCAGGGGCGCAGCGCGATCATGGAGGCGCGGTCCGAGGACGCCGATCCGGAGTAGCGCAGGGGTAAGGACGCTCGGTGGGCATCATCGATCCCCAGGGCCGAGCGCCTGCAGAGGATGTGGATGACCGAACAAGTGCTGGTAGCGTGGAGCGGCGGCAAGGACAGCGCGATGGCGCTGGATCGGCTGCTCCAGTCGGAGGAGGTCGAAATTGCCGCTTTGTTGACCACCGTCACCGATGGCTATGACCGGATCAGCATGCACGGCGTACGTCAGACTCTTCTGGAGCAGCAGGTGGAGGCGCTCGGATACCCGCTTGAACGGGTGGTGATTCCACAGGAGTGCAGCGACGAGCAGTACGGCGAACTGATGCGGACCGCGCTGCTGAGTTACCGCCAGCGGGGAGTGGATCGGGTGGTCTTTGGCGATCTGTTCCTTGAAGACGTGCGGGCCTACCGCGAGGACCGCCTCAAGCAAGTCGAGATGCAACCTATCTTTCCGGTCTGGGGGGTGGACACAGCAGAGCTTGCTGCATCCTTTTTTGAGCGAGGCTTTCGGGCGATCGTGACCTGCGTGGACACCGCGCAGCTCGATGGGGAATTCGCCGGCAGGGAATACGACCCCCAGTTCGTTGCCGACCTGCCGGACGGGGTAGACCCCTGCGGTGAGAACGGCGAATTCCACAGCTTTGTCTACGATGGCCCCCTATTCTCCCAGCCGATTGCCGTGACCCGGGGCGAGCGAGTGCTGCGCGAGGATCAGTTTTACTTCTGCGACCTACTTCCGGCAAACCAAGCCTGATCGATCAGGACATGGCACAACCCCCAGATCACTCACAGACCAACTCCGCCAACCTCCGCTTGGCGTTCTTTTTGAACCTGGCGTTCACGGTCCTGGAGATCTTCGGCGGGATCTGGACCAACAGCCTAGCGATACTGTCGGACGCGATCCACGACCTCGGCGACAGCCTCTCACTGGGAATGGCCTGGTACCTGGAACGCTATGCTGAGCGCGGCCAAGATCAGCGGTTTTCCTATGGCTACCGCCGATTCTCGCTGCTCGGCGCCTTGGTCAATTCGGTGGTTCTGGTGCTCGGCGCTCTGCTCATCGTCTCGCGCGCCATCCCGCGGTTGTTGGAGCCGAAACCCAGCGATGCCGGCGGGATGATTTTATTCGCGGTCGTCGGCATCCTGGTCAATGGCGCGGCAGTTTTCCGCCTGCGCGGCAGCCGCTCGCTAAACACCCGGGTGGTGGCCTGGCATCTGCTGGAGGACGTACTGGGCTGGATCGCGGTGCTGGTAGTCGGGGTGGCGCTGCTGTTCACCGACAATCATCTGCTCGACCCGATCCTATCGATTCTGATCGCCACCTACGTGCTATACAACGTGGTTCGCAATCTGCGTGAGACGGTGGGCGTGTTCCTGCAATCGGTGCCGAGCAACATCCAGATGGAAGAGATTATGGTGCAGGTGAGCGCGGTCCCGCACGTGTCCTCCACCCACCACACGCACGTCTGGTCGTTGGACGGCCAGCACCATGTGCTGACTACCCACCTGGTCGTCGATGAGACTCTTTCCAAGGTGGACGCCCGGGCGGTAAAAGACGCCGTCAAAAACGTGCTGGCGGAGTACGAGTTCTCTCACATCACCTTGGAGATCGAATTCGGCGACGACGACTGCGCCATGGCGGTCCGCCGAATAGATCGAGAGCTGAAATCCCGGTAAACTCAAGCGAAGTTGCTGTTGCCAACTAGTTGATATTGTCAACCAAATATGCTATGCTCTGGCTGGATCGATTTCAATCGCAGGTGGAAGGTACAGGGCCATGAATACTGTTGACCAAATCGACAGCCTTACGCGGGCAACTCGAAGACGGGAATTCGAAGACGGACTGGTGGACCTGCTCTATGGAGGTGTGTTTCTGATCCTGGGGCTGGCCAGTTGGTTCGTTTACTCCACGGTGGGATTGCGGTGGCTGGCTACCGTGCTGATTCGGTATCGTGAGATTGCGTCGATCGGCCTGCTGGTGTTCGTACCGGCACTGGTACTGGTGATCTTCGCCGCGCGCCGGCTGATCGAGCGGTGGCGGCGCGCTTACCTATGGAAGGGCAGGGGATACGTGCAGTCGCTGCGCTGGCAGGTGAAGCCTGCGGTCTCAGCCGCAGCGGCGGTGTCCTGTCTGGGCTTGATCGGCGGCGTAGCTTGGCTGACTGCCGTCGGCACGTTGAACCAGGATCATCTGCTGCGTTCCTTGACCAGCGGCGTGAGCCTGGGAACCGCGATTGTCTACTTCGGGATGGGGGTGGATCTGCGCATCCGGCGCTACCTGGTGGTGGGCATCGCCGGGGCAGTACTGTCGCTGCCGCTGTTGCTCCTGGCGATCAGCTTCTCACAAAGCTGGCTGCTGTTGGGCGGCGGCTGGATGCTGATCCTGGGTATCCCGGGGGTGTGGGCACTGCGCAGGTCGGTGTCCGCAATCGCGGAGCCTGTGGATGGATGACTACTCGCTTCCCTCCAGATTCGATCCCCTGATCCACCAGCCCTCCCGGCTGGCGATCATGGCCGTGCTGGCTGGCTGCGAGAGCGCCGATTTCACCTCGCTGGTCGAGTTGACCGGGCTCAACAAAGGAACGCTTTCCAAACACCTGACCAAGCTGCGTGAGGCGGGGTATGCCGAGGTCACGAAGGGATTCAGCGGCAACTACCCCAACACTTCTGCCAAGCTGACCAGAGCCGGAAGGAAGGCGTTTGACAAGTACCGAAAGCAATCCGCCCGATTCAACCGCATGCTGGAGGAGTAGGCTAAGCGCCGCTTAAGCCATCTGGGGTAAGATTGCGGCCTTTGCGCCGCCGACTGATCGCCCCACTGTTCTTCATTTTGGCCGCCGGCCTCAGCCTGCTGGCGGCCTGCGGATCGCTCAGTCCCGACCAACCGGCACCCGCATCGCCGTCAACGACTGCCAGCGCCACCGCCACCCGAACTCCGACTCCAACACCGAGCAGCACTCCCACGCCAACCGCTAGCGCGCCGCCGGCTGCCATCTCTGGCGACGCCCGCTCACTGGCCTACAGCGAACCCGTCCGGCAAGGCGGCGCGCCCTGTGGATACGTCGACACATTCGACTTCCCCTTGGATCCCCCGGACGGCGAGCAGGCCCGAGGCGGCGGCGACTTCGGCCGCTATCGCGATCGCTATGACGGCTACCATGCCGGCGAAGACTGGCGGCTGGGCAGTGCAAGCCTGGGCAAACCGGTCTACAGCATTGGCCACGGGCGGGTGGTCTACGCGCAGCCGTTAGGCTGGGGGCCCGACAAGGGGGTGATTATCGTCGAGCACACCTTCCGCGATCGGCAACGCCTGCTTTCATTCTATGGCCACCTTGATCCACCGAGCGTGGTGCTGCGGGCCGGCCAGTGCGTGGAACGTGGTGACCAGATCGCAGCGATCGGCGATCCACGCACTCGACCGCACTTGCACTTCGAGCTTCGGGTCCATCTTCCGGATACGCCCGGCCCAGGATACTGGCCGGTCGATCCCCGGCTGGCCGGATGGTGGCCGCCGTCGGCCACCATCTGGAGCGAACGCATGGCTGCGCTTCCCGGGGTGGGCTGGACCTGGGTGGTGAACGAAGGCACTGCACAGGTGCTCGGTGTGTGGGGCGACAGCCTCTTGCTGCTCGCTGAACAGCAGTTGCTGGCGCTCGACCTGGCCGACGGCACCCGCAGATGGTCTTCAGCGCTGCCGGAGACCGCCGATCACCTGCTGCTGGATGCGGCTCGAGAGCTAATCTATGCAGAGAGTTTCAGTGGCTTGCTGGAAGCCTTTCGCCTGGAGGATATCGCCGGCCGGAGGTTCGACGATTCGATCCGGCCGGTTTGGCAGCTCGAGCTGGATGCCGGCAGCCATCAACTGGCGCCGCTTCCGGACGGTGGCCTGGTCGCCATCAGTCGCAGCGGAACGGCGGCAGTGTCCAGCGACGGAGAGCTATTGTGGAAACGAGTGCTGCCTACGGATCTGATTGATTGGGCCCACAGCGGCGAGGCTTTGCTGCTGCTGGCCCGCGATTCGGTGTGGGTGGTCGATCATAATGATGCCGCGCAGTGGAACCAGGTCGTCGGCGGGGAACGGCTGGTCGCCAGCACACAACCATACCTCTATGCCAACGATGGGGTATATCGGCTGGACATGGAGAGGGAATTGGTCGAGCGGTTCTTCAAGCTGCCGAGCGGATTCGCCCGGCTGGGCGACCTGGCTGAGTTCCCAGGGGGCGGCATTGCGCTGGTGCACCGCGATCTGGATGACACCCGTCTGCTGGCCATCGATGCGGCCGGCTCCCTGCGCTGGGAGCGGTCGATTCGTGCGCTGAATCCGGAAGCCTCCCGGCTGGTGACGTTCGGCGATGAACTGTTCTTGATGGTGCAGTATGGAGCTGGAAACTCGACCGGATTCGATATCTTCCGCGTAGGACTGGATGACGGCGCCCTGCTGCGAATCTTCAGTGGCGGAACTCGATCCGATAGTGCGCTCAGCGCACGACCGTTGGCAAGTGGGAACCAGCTGCTGCTGGTCATTCCGGGGGTGGGGGCGGTAGCCTGGGAGCCAACGGCGGCCATCGAGGCGTCGGCCGAGCACTGAGAGCCGGACGCTGCTAGGATCTGCCGGCCTGGACGACCAATTCGAACCGCTGCGCTTCATTGGTGAATCGATTGAAGTCGAGTTCGACCGACCTCCCGCACTGGAGAAAGTGCCCGGATGCCCCGATCGATTCATTTGGAATTCGCAGACCTACCGGGTTGTTGAACTGCTGGCCGAGTGGCACGACTACGCACGACGGGGCCGCATGGCGCGCAACATGCAGCCGCAGCATGCCGAAGTTGCGGCGCAGCGTGGTTCGTGGGGCGTCGGACGGGCATACTTCCGGGTGCGGTCGCAGGAGGGTCGGCTCTTTGAGCTGTACTATGATCGAGCGCCAAAGGGGACCGACCAGCGCAAGGGATCCTGGCATCTTTACCGTGAGCTGCGCGAAACCAGTACCGATTGAAGCGTGGTTGCGGACTTGAAGCTGCGCCAAGAGGCCTACGTTGCCCGGCGCGGTAGGATTGCCGTCAAAGGAGGGTGCAATGACTGAATCCAATCCCGAATCGATCGACAGGCTCGAGAAGCCCAAATCCGAGTGGCGCGAGCTGCTGCCGCCTCAACAATACGCGGTGTTGTTTGAGGAAGCCACCGAGCGCCCGTTCACCCACCCGCTTAACGCCGAGAAGCGAGGCGGCACCTTCGTGTGTGCCGCTTGCGGCTTGCCGCTGTTCGAGTCTGACGCCAAATATGATTCGGGGACCGGCTGGCCGAGCTTCACCCGGCCCATCCAAGGCCATATCGACACAAAACAGGACTTCAAACTGGTCTTACCGCGCACCGAGTATCACTGCGCGCGTTGTGGTGGCCACCAGGGACACGTGTTCAACGACGGCCCGGCGCCGACCGGTCAGCGCTGGTGCAACAA
>CAZJUE010000073.1:7364-12057 GCA_964549025.1 uncultured Anaerolineaceae bacterium
GCCAGACTTCTCGAACCTGTCGCGACCGATCCATCCGATGCCGGAGTCGGTCGAAAAAGCATTGAACCAACGCGGCTTGATGGAGGCTTACCGTCAGCGGCCTGCCTATCAGCAAAACGACTACCTGGGCTGGATCAATCGGGCCAAGAGGCCCGCAACCAAACAGAAGCGACTGGAGCAGATGCTGGACGAGCTCGAGCGCGGGAACGCGTACATGAAGATGGAGTACCGTCCGAAGGACCCGGCGGACTGAGTTGCGCCGGCATTGCGGGCGGGCCTCTACGTGGAACTAGATGCAGGCCAGCTCCGCCAGCTGCGACTGCGCTCGCAGCAACTGCTCGGTGATCGGCCAAACCAACCCGGTCAGATCGGCGGCCTGGTCGATCGGGTGGGGGGCATTCAGGCGCAAGACGTTTCGGCCGCCGAGCGCGGGATCTGGGCTCGAACAGCCGGCCTGACCGCCGCGCAGCTCGAGGCGCAGCGGGTAAACCGGCGATCGATCGTGCGCACCTGGGCGATGCGCGGAACGCTGCATCTGCTTCCGCGCCGCATGTTGGCGCCTGCGCTGGCCGCATTTGGCCTGCGTTTCATCCGCACCGCCAAGAGCCGTTACAAACAACTCGGCCTGACCGAACCGGTCATGCAGCGAGCGGTTGAGGTCATCGATCGCAGCCTGGCCGAGCTCGGTCCCTTGGTTCGCAGCCAGATTGCCGACGAGCTGGCTGCCCAGAAACTGCCTTATGAAGGGCAAGTGACCTTTCACCTGATCCGCCGGGCAGCTTTCTTGGGACGCGTGTGCTACGGGCCGGACCTGGAAGGTGAAACCGCCTTCGTCCGTTTGGAAGACTGGCTGGGTGAGCAACCGAACGAGCCTGAAGCCGAGGCAGCCCAGGGCGAATTGGCGGATTGGTACCTGCAAGCCTTCGGCCCGGCCGGCGTGGAAGACTTTGCCGCCTGGTCGGGTCTGCCGATCACCAGCGCCCGCAAGGCATTTGCCGCCTCGGGGGCCGATCGGCTCGACCTGACGTACGGCGGGCAGCTACTGCTGATGCCGGCCGACCGCGCCGGCTGGCTCGATGAATTGTCGAAACCGGCCGGCGATCTCAAATTGCTGCCAGCCTTCGACTCCTACTTGCTGGCCTACCGGGATCGTGCGCTGAGCGTGCCCGAGCAATTCGCCCGGCAAGTGCACCCGGGCGGCGGTATTATCCGGCCGACGCTGATGATCGACGGTGTGGCGACTGGCATCTGGCGCGCCCGACGCAGGGGCTCGAGGCTGGCGGTCGAACTGCAGCCTTTTGAGGCGCTGAGCTCCCAGCAGTTGGATTTGGTGGCCAACCTTGCCGAGGATCTCGGCCGCTTGCACGATATGCGTGCCGAATTCAGGCTGGCCGATCCAGCCTGAGGTGCTCGCGATACAACTGCTTGGCACTACCGATCGGAAGGAGGCGAAATTCGAGTGAGCGATGCAAAGACGAAGAAGAACCACGCCAGCGGGCGCGAAGGAGATTGGCCTAAGGTCGGCTTCTCACCCCGAAAACAGAATCTGACGCTCTACATTATGGACGGCTTCGACGGTTACCAGGAGCTGCTGGGAAAACTGGGCAAACACAGCACCGGGAAGGCCTGCCTGTACATCAAGAAGCTGGAAGACATAGACACGGGCGTGCTGCGCACCATAGTCAAGCAGTCGTACGAGCACATCTCGCGGGCCAACGAGGGATAGCTGACTGGCGTGGGAGCGCTGCGCTGTGCGGTGAGGTTGTGCAGCCCTAATCGCGGCTTCGGCGCAGCCCGTCGGCGACCAGGTCGCTCGTACGGGGATGCGGCCGGCGGCCAGGCATCCCTTGACGGTCCCCAGCCAGCGTGTTAGTTTAGACCTTCGATGAGCGCATCCCGGCTGGTTGCCTTGGCATATTACGATGGCTACTACTATCGCCGCGGGCTTTGGCGTCCCGAGGCAGCAGAGGGCCGGGCTGGGTTGTAGCTAGACTCCACGCACTTAGGTCAAATCCTGCGCCACGGGGCACCCGTGGCGCTTTCGCGTTAACGGCGGAGGGCAAACGAAGATGCTGACGGAGCAACAACACCGGATCTGGCAAGCGCTGTGTGACCGACAGGTTCCGCGGGTGGAGCGGCATGCTTGTCAGGAGTATCTGGAGGGGGCTCACCGACTGGGGTTGCCGCCCGACCGCGTCCCTAGCCTCCAGGAACTCAACGCCGTCATCACCCCTGCGACCGGGTGGCGGGCGGTGCGCACCACGGTGCGCTATTCTGACGCGGTGCCCTGGTACCGTGCATTCGCCGCCAAACGGTTCTTGGTTACTGACTACATGCGGGACTGGAAGGAACTGGAATTCACGCCCGAGCCGGATATGTTTCACGACATCTTCGGGCACTTGCCCTTCATGGTGCTCAAGCGCTATGCGGAGCTACAAGAGATGTTTGCCCCGGCCTTCCGTAGAGCGAATGCCGATCAACGGGAAGACATCAAGCGGCTGGCCTGGTTCAGCACTGAGTTCGGCTTGATTCGCGAGCAGGGGGAGCTCAAGGTTTTCGGCGCTGGATTGATCTCCTCCATCGGAGAGATCGAAAACGTGATGGCCGGCCGGGTGCCGGTCCTGCCGTTCACCATTGAAAACGTGGTAGGGCACGAAAAGGCGATCTATGCATACAACGAGGCGCTGTTCGTCTTTGACAGCCTGGAGGCATTGAAGGCCGAGCTGGCCTCGTATTTCAACGCTATTTAGCGTTGCTGGGGATGGCGCCGATCGGGCAGGCGCTGGGCTCTCTCGCGAAGCAAAGGCCTGCTCGCCAAGGACCGGAGAACTTGGTTGCGAATTGCCATGGGCTTACTCGCCGGGGACCGGCTCGATCTGGAACAGCCAGGGCCAGCGCTTGCCGGTGACGAACAACCTCCTGCCATCCTCGTCGTAGGCGATCCCGTTCAGCACCCCGATCCCGATGGTGAGGCGGTCGGACCCTAATAGGCCTTCCAGGTCGATCCAGTGGGTCACTTGTCCGGTTTCCAAATCGATTCGGGCGAGCCGGTCGGTTTGCCAGACATTGGCATACACCGCTCCACCAACGTACTCAAGCTCGTTGAGCCGGTCGATCGACGCCCCATTGTCAGTGACCTCGACGCGACCCATTTCCGCGTAGGTCTGCGGATCGAGCAGGCGCAGCTCGGCGGTCCCATCGCTCATGATCAGACGGCGGCTGTCGTGGGTGAGGCCCCAGCCTTCCCCCGGGTAGCTGAATTGCCCTTCCAGTGCAAAACCGTTCAGATCATAGATGAAACCTACTCCGGCGGTGAAAGTCAGCTGGAGCAGTCGATCACCGAAAACGGCGATGCCCTCGCCGAAGTATTGCGGGTCGAGCGGGACCTGCTCCAGGACCCGGCCGGTTTCCAGCTCGACCTTGCGTATGGTCGATTCGCCGCGCAGGCCGGTCCCCTCGAAGAGGTAGCCAGCTTCGTAGACCAACCCTTGAGTGAAGGCCTGTGGATCGTGCGGGTATCGCTGCACCACCCGATAGCTGCAGACGCCTGAGGCGCCGCATTCCGGGTTCTCCGCCGGCGCGTCCGGGGCGCAGGCGGTGAGGACGCCCGCGGCGCTGAAGAGCGCCAGGACGAAGGCTGATAGTCGTTCGGTCGTCAACCCCTGCGTGGCTGGCATTTGGCAATGGTCAGCGACCGGATGCGCCTCCAGGATTGCTGGCCTGCCGGCGCTGGGTCGAGACCAAGCGAATAAATATGAGCTTATCAGCTGGTGATGTCTTGTCGGCGGAACAGCACAATGGCCAATCCCAATAGACCGAGGATCCAGACCGCCAGGACGGCCAATGAACCGGTAGGGCTTTGCCCGTGGGTGAAGAGCGGCGAATCCGGGGTCAATCCGGTCAGCGTCTGTCCGCTTACGAACCATGAGTGCAGGTTGTCGAGGTTGTAGCTGGTCGTCCACAAATACAGATCGGTGATGCGTGGAAGGTTGAGCAGCGTGCGGGCGATCGAGAGCGCGCCGATCGACAGCGGATCCAGCAGCGAAGCGCCCAACGACACCAGCAGCGCTCCGAGAATCGAACGGGTCAGCAGCGCGCCCAGGGCCGCCAGGGCCGACATGATGACCAGCGTGATTCCGCCAAGCAGCGCCTGCTGCCCGTTGCTGCGAAGGAACTCACCCATGGCCGCGCCGGTGAGCGGCCGCCCCGCCTCCGATCCAAGCAGCCGGCACCCAAGGGTCTGCCCCGCCAATGGGATCATGGACAGCACCACAAAAGACAGGCTGACCATCAAGCACAACGCCAGCATTTTGCTCAGTAGCAGCCGATGGCGGCGATTGCGCGGAATCAGATTTTTCCAGGTCCCCCATTCATACTCTCCGGCGAACATTACCGCCATGAAGGACAGCGGCAGCAGCTTGCCGAACACGCTTCCGGGAAAGGTGAACAGGATCGACCACACCGCGGCGCCATCGGCGGTCCAGTCGCCCGGGCAGCCGGCGCGCAGGCCCTGCTCGGCCTCGGGCGACAGCAGCGCCATTGGCAGCCCAATCAGGTAAAAGGCCGCCAGCCCGACCGGATACACCCAGACCAGGAAGCTCGTCAGCCGATAATGCTTGGCGGCTTTGAGCAGCTCGGCGCGCAGCAGTCCCAGCATCTAGATTTGATTTCCGGTAGCCGAGCTCGAGCTCGG
>CAZJUE010000074.1:0-12021 GCA_964549025.1 uncultured Anaerolineaceae bacterium
GAAGACCGGGGGCGAGACCATTCTGTGCGTGCTGCCGTTCTCACACAGCTACGCCATGACCGCTGCGATGAACCTGCCGGTGGCGATCGGCGGCACGATGGTGTTGCTATCGGTTTTTGAGCTGGAACCGGTGTTGGAACATATCCGGCGGCACAAGCCCACCTTGTTTCCGGGAGTACCGAGCATCTATAGCGCGCTGAACAACGCCCCCAAGGTCCGCTCCTATGGATTAGACGCCATTCGGGCCTGCATCAGTGGGGCCGCACCGCTGCCACTGGAGGTGCAGGAGAAGTTCGAGAAGCTGACCCGCGGCCGTCTGGTGGAAGGCTATGGATTGACCGAAGCCTCGCCTGCCACCCACGCCAATCCATTCACCCAGCACGAAAAGGTCGGCTCGATCGGCTTGCCCTTGCCCAACACCGAGGCCAAGATTGTGGACCTTAACACCGGCGAGTCGATGCCGCCCGGTGGGATCGGCGAGCTAGTGGTCAAGGGGCCACAGGTAATGCAAGGTTATTGGGACAATCAGCAGGGCAGCGAGTCGTCGCTGGTAGACGGATGGCTGTACACCGGGGATGTAGCGGTGATGGACGCCGACGGCTACTTCCAGATCGTGAGCCGCAAGCAGGATACGATCGTGGCCGGCGAATACAGTATCTACCCGCGCGACGTCGAGGAAGTGCTCTACGAGAACGGCAAGGTTCAGGAAGTGGCAGTGATCGGGGTGAGTACCGAGGACGGGGGTCAGAAGATCAAAGCCTTCGTTGTGCCGCGCCAAGGCACCGATTGCTCGGAGGAGGAGCTGCTCGATCTGTGCCGGCGCCGATTGAACGAGAACGCGGTTCCGTGGGAGATTGAATTTCGCGACGAGCTGCCGAAGTCGTTTGTCGGTAAGATTATGCGGCGTAGATTGATCGAGGACCATGCATAGGGCGAGATGTTCAAGCGAGGTTTGCTGCCTGGATTGGCAGCACTGTTGCTGTCAATGGCGTTGATTCAGCCGGAGTGGCTTGCCCGGTCGTTCTCAGATCAGGTGACCTACTCGGTCAATACCGAGCAGCCTGCGGTGGCATTGACCATCGACGATGGTCCGGACCCCGCCACCACTCCGGCCATCCTGGACGTGCTGGCCGAGTATCAGGCACGAGCCACCTTTTTTGTCATTACCGCCCGCGTTCCGGGCAACGAGCTGTTGCTGGAGCGCATGGTCGATGATGGCCACGAACTCGGCAATCACCTGACCCACGAAGAGCCCAGCATTCGGCTTGGTAGGTACGGTTTCGCTCGCGAGCTGGAGATCTCCGACTCGGTCTTGGGCGAATTCGGCGAAGTCGAATGGCTCCGGCCGGGCTCAGGCTGGTTCAATGAGGACATGCTCAGCACCGCCCAGCAACAAGGCTACCGGGTGGCGCTGGGCTCGATCTACCCGTTCGATGCCACTATTCCCTCCCCCTGGTTTGCCTCGGAGTTCATACTATGGCGCACTCGTCCAGGAGCGGTGATCGTGTTGCACGACCATCGCGGGCGAGGTGAACGCACCGTCAGCACCCTGCGGCGGGTTCTGCCCGAGTTGATCGGGCGCGGCTACTCGATCGTCACCCTGTCAGAATTGGTTGAGTTGGAGCAGCGCTAGGCAAGTCGAGCCGCGGCCAGGCTGGCTTCGCCGATCACCAAGCCGGCGTCAGCTTCCGTAGCGTGGCCGGCTAGTCGGCCGCTGAAGGTGCCGGCTGCTGAAGGTGTTGCAGCGCCGCCTGGGCCCGTGCCAAGTCAAATGGCACCTCCATCTGCTTGAAAAGCGATTGGGCGCGCTCCAGGTGCGCCCGGGATGTATCGCCATCCGAGTGACGGCCAATCAAATAGTGGGCCAGGGCCGCCTCGTAGGGCATCTCGAGCCGCTGCGCTTCGACCAGCGCCCGATTCCATGCCTTGTGCGCCCGGCGGGGCTTTGCTCTCAGCCACTCCATCAGCCCGTTCCAGGCCTCGGCGCGCGGCTTGCCAAGCTTGAATACTCGGGCGTAGGAGTACAGGTCCTTGCAGGCTTGGCGGGCCGCTTGCACCAATGCCTCGCTGGGCGGTTGGCCAGCCTCCAGTCCAGATTGCCACAATCCCAGGTAGACCTCCGCTGCACCGGCGTACCCCAGGAAATTGGCCGGAGCGCTCGGAGGGCTCTCTGAGATCAGCGCAGAAGTCTGTTTGGCAAGCTCATAGGCTTGCTTGAGTTGGCCGCGTCGATATTGCACCACCGCCGCCACTCCGTTGTTGACGATCTCATCCGAGCGGGCGATGGTTTGCTTTAGCAGGGTGGACGCCCGCTCGGTCGACTCGATCGCCGGATCGAGCTCATCGATGCGCTTGGTGCGCAGCTGAAGGGCGGCTTTCCAGGAGAGCGCCCAACAGATGTGTTGAAGGTGATTGCGGCGCACCGCCGAGTTGTGGACCCGCTCCCAGATTTCGGCGCACTCGGCGAACCTTCCCTGGAAATAGTGCCGATGGGCCTGGATGACCGAAGCGGCCGCCCAGCGAGTTTGATCGCCCAATTGCTCGAATATCGTCACCGCTTCGGCCATCGCAGCCTCGCCGCGGGTCCAGCGGCCCAGGAACTGCTCGTAGGTGCCGGTCACAAACAACACGTAGCCCAAGGTCGGTGGATCCGACAGCCTGCGGGCAGTGGCGCGAGCACGGCGAGTGTAGCCGTCTGCCATGGAGTGGACGGTGGCCAGCGCAGCAGTATAGGCCGCACCGGCATAGGCAGCTGCTAGCTCGGGTGAAGTGCCACCCGACTCCGCCAGGTTAAGCGATCGCAGCACCGCGTTGATCGCCAGCACAGTTTCGTTGGTGAAGACTGCTAGCTCGGCCAAGGTGATGTAGGCACGTGCGGCCTCCAGGTAATGTGGTCGTGGGGTTCGCGAGAGCCGGCGGCGGCGGATGCGGTGGATCACTTGCCGCAGTACCTGGCGGAGCATGCCCAGCGCCAAACGCAGCCGGTTGTTGGGAACCGGCCACCCCAGAATGGCGACCGCCCTACGCAGGTGCTGGCGGGTTTCGATCAGCTCCCCTATCCCATAGTAGGCCTGGCCAAGTTGGCGCTCCAGTCGGGCGGTCTCCAGCGGCGAGCCCTGCACCGAAGGCTGCAGCGCCAGGGAACGTTCCAGGAACATCACCGCGTCTTGATAGGCCCCGTGAGAGAGGGCGTAATCGCCAGCCTGGGTAGCATAGCGGCGCTCCTTCTCCGCATCGCCGGCCATTCCCCAGTGATAAGCCAGCGGCGCGATGCGCTCCGGGGTGTCGCCGTAGGTCTGCTCCATCGCTTCGGCCACCTTGCCGTGCAGGTATGAGCGGATCTCACCGTCCAACTCGTCCAGCACAGCCTCACGAAGTTTGTCATGTACGAAGCGCCAGCGTTCCTCTTCGAAATGCACCACTCCGGCATCGGCGATCGAGACCAAGCGTCGCTCCAAATTGACTTCGGGGGTCAACACTCGCAGGACTGGCAAATCCAGCTGACGACATGCTACCGCGGCATACTGCAAGATCGGCCGGGCTTCGAGCGGGACCCGTTCCAGTCGCCGCTGCACCACTTCCTGGATGCCGCGGGCCTCGATCCGCTCCGGAAGCTCGCTGTGGGCGATGCCTTCCATTTCCCCGGCCTCCTCCGCCAGGGCGCGCACCGCCTCGACCAGGAAGAACGCATTGCCTTCGGTTTCGCGCTGCAAAAAGCTCACGAAGCGCGGATCGCGGCCGATGTCGCCTAACATGGCAGCACTGAGTTCGGCGATCTGTTCGTCGCCGAACCGGCTGAGCTCCAGCAGCTGCATTTCCGGAAAATCCTCCCGCAGACCGGGGGTCTCACCGCTACGGTAGGTACCAACCACGAGCAGGCGCAGCTCCGGAGCGGCGCGCACGATGCGGTCCAGCACCAGGCGGCTCTCACGGGTCCAATGCAAGTCCTCCAGCACCAACATGATCGCCTGCGGTTGGCGGTAAAACAACTGCTCGATCACTGACAACAGCCGGTCGCGGGCCGCCTGCGGATCGAGCGGCGGTGCGTCGGGGACTTCGCGGCCTAGCAGCTCCGCGATGTCTGGCACCAGCGACTTGAGCACTCCGGCTTCCAGGTCGTTCAGGTCAACCAAGAGCGCCAGCCAGCGGACGACCTCGCGCCACAGGTGGAATGGGCTGCCGCCCTCAGCCACCGCCTGGCCGCGCAGCACGCTAACCCCGGAGACCAGTGCGCGTACCCGCAGTTCGTCCACCAGTCGAGACTTGCCCACTCCACTCTCGCCGGCCAGCAGCCAGGCCGATCCATGGCCGTCGACCGCCGCTTCCAGTTGGGCTTCCAACGTTTCGAGTTCCTGTTCTCGTCCGACGAACCGCGCCGCCTGCAGAAAACTCTCGCGGATCTCCTCGGTTTCGGCCGGTACCGGCAGGTTGGCCGCCTGACAAAGTTCGCGGATCACCAGGTTTGCGTCGTCGAAGCGATCTCTGCGGTTCTTCGACAGCAGCTTGCCCACCACCCGACCGATGGGTTGGCTGCCGTTCAGCGCGCCGAGGTCGGGCTCGGCGCGCATGATCTCGCTGATCATGGTGGCCATGTTCTCGGTGGAATAGGGATAGCGGCCGGCCAGGATCTCGTAGGCCATCACCCCGACCGCGTACAGGTCGGATTGTCGGCTCGGCTTTGATTCGCGAAACAGTTCGGGCGCCAGATAGGCTACCGTCCCGGCCACCGTCTCGGCCACGCCGGTGGCGGTGGAGGCGCCGGCCACGGACAGGCCGAAGTCCAATACCTTGACGTTTCCATCTACCACCAAGACGTTGCTGGGCTTCAGGTCGCGATGCAGCAGCCCGTGCCGGTGCAGGTAGGAGAGCGCTTGCAGCAGCTGGATCAGCAACTGGATCTGCTGTTCCAGCTGACGGCCCCGACCGGCCTCCAGGAAGGTGATCCCGTTTTCGACCAGATCCATGGTGAAAAATGGGTTGCCGGACTGATCGAACCCGTAGTCGAGCACGCTGATGATGCGCGGGTGCCGCAGCGAGGCCAGGGTGCGGAATTCCTGTGCCAGCGCCAGCCGTGGATCGGCGATGCCGGAACGCGAGCCGAACTCCAGCCGGTTCTCGGGGGTGGTGACCCGCTTCAGGGCTACGTCCTGGCCGCTCAGCCGGTCGGTGGCGCGATAGACCGCACCCATTCCTCCGGAACCCAGGTGTTCGTGCACCCGGTAGCGGCTTCCAATGATCTCGTATGCGGTCGAATCGCTCATGCTAAGTGCGCCCACCGCGGTAAGCGCGGTAAGACGAATGGCATTGCATCAGGGGTTCAGACAATTCCACTGTCTGACGAACGGATTGCCGGGGAGCCAGGGCGACACAACATTATCACACTTCCACTACGGCGCGGCCGGCAGGGCAGCCAGCCGCTGCGACCGCCGCTTGCTCTTCTCGGCTCATCACCGGGCACTCCGTTCGGAGAGCGCTCGGCAGCGTCCCATCGGACGTGGGATACTCCTGACATGCGGGTTCTCATCAGCGGAGCAGCCGGAAACCTGGGAACTTTTATCGCCCGGTCGCTGACCGATACCGAGCACGAGCTGCGGTTGATGGTGCATGAAACGCCGGTCGCCGACGATCTGAGGCAGCACGAAGTCGTGCGGGCCGATCTAAGCCAGCCGGCCACGCTGAGGGGGGTGTGCCAAGGGGCTGAGGCCATCGTCCACGTCGCCGGCGTGCTGTTTGAGCCACGGCCAGCCCGCTTCCTGTGGAGAACCAACGTGGAGTTCGTAAAAAACTTGCTGGCCGAGGCGATCCCCGCAGAGGTCGATCGCTTCATCCTGGTGAGCTTTCCGCAGGTGGAAGGCCACACCACGCCGGATCACCCAGCCCGCGGCCGGCTGGACGCCGAACCGCCTTCGGTTCACGCGCAAACCCGCTTGGAGGCCGAGCGCAGCCTGCTGGCGATGACCGATGGTACGCGGACCACCCCGATCGTGCTGCGCTCCGGCGTGATCTATGGGCGCGGTGTGCTGATGATTGAAGCCGCCCGCTGGTTGATGCGTCGCCGGCTGCTGCCGGTCTGGCGCAAGCCGACCTGGTATCACTGGCTGGCGCTGCCCGACTTCCTATCCGGCGTGCAGGCCGCGATCGAGCGCTCAGCGGCATCCGGCATCTACCACCTGGGCGACGACCACCCGCTCACTTTGCAGGACGGGCTGGATCGGATCGCCGATCACTGGGGATACCCACATCCCTGGCGGTTGCCCGGCTGGAGTTTCTACTGGGCGGGTGCGATGGTGGAGCTATTCGCCGCCTTGACCGGCTCCTCTGCGCCGCTGCATCGAGATTTCATCCGCATCGGCATGATTTCGCATTTCGGCGACACCAGCCGAATGAAGGCCGACCTGCTGCCGCGGCTGCGTTATCCGGATCTGAAGAGCGGGCTGCCGCTCTTATAGCCGATGTTAGACTCCGCCCGCATGGACCCCAAGGATCTCCGGACGCTTGAGCTGCCGGCGGTATTGGAGCGGCTGGCCGAGTTCACCGACTTCTCGGCCTCCAGCCAGCTGGCCCTGCAGCTCACGCCCACCAGCTACCACGAAATCGCCCTGCGGCTGCAGGCCGAGACGGCAGAGGCCAGGCAGCTGCAGTCAGACGAGGGCGGCCTGACCATCGGCGGAGCGCACGACGTGCGCGGGCAGGCCGAAGCTGCGGCCCGCGGCTCGGTGCTCGAACCGCATGAGCTGCTGGACGTCCAGTCCACCCTGATCGCCTCCCGTACATTGGCTCGGCGCTTCGATCGACAGGCCGAGCGCTTCCCGGTGCTCTCTGAGATCGCTGCCGGGCTGGCCGTAGATACCGGCTTGGTGAATGCAATCACCCGGGTCTTGGACGATCGCGGGCAGGTGAAGGACGGCGCCTCCAAGCAGCTGGGCCGCATTCGGCACCAGTTGCGTGCAGTGCGTGAACGGCTGGTCAAACGGCTGGAACGGATGGTCGCCGATCCCAAAACCGCCACCATGCTGCAGGAGCCAATCGTGACCCAACGGGAAGGGCGATTCGTGATCCCACTGCGGGCCGAATTCAAAGGCCGTATCGAAGCAGTGGTGCACGATCAGTCCTCTTCCGGCGCCACCCTGTTTATCGAACCGCTCAGCGTGGTCGAGGCCAACAATGAATTGCGCGAGCTGGAACTGGCCGAGCGCGACGAGGTGCGGCGGATCCTGGCCGAGCTGTCGGCTTCGGTCGGCGAACAGCAGGAAGCGCTGACCAGCTCAGTCGAGGCATTGGCCGGCCTGGACCTGGCGTTCGCCAAAGCGCGTTACGCGGAGGCGCTGGACGCCAGCCAGCCGGTTTTGCACCGCAGCCAGGACCGCGCGGCGCGCCTGAGGTTCCAGGCCGCCCGTCACCCGTTGCTGCCACCCGAGTCGGTGGTCGCGATCGACCTGCTGCTGGAGCCAGACGTCAAGGCGCTGGTGATCACCGGGCCCAACACCGGTGGCAAGACCGTGACGCTCAAGACCGCCGGGCTGTTGGCGGCCATGGCCCAGTGTGGTCTGCAACTGCCGGTGGCAGATGGATCGGAGGCGGTGGTTTACGATGCGATCTATGCTGACATCGGCGACGAGCAGTCGATCGAGCAGTCGCTGTCAACCTTCTCCTCGCACATCTCCAACATCATTCGCATCCTGGGGATGGCCGGGCAACGATCCATGGTGTTGCTCGACGAACTGGGCGCCGGCACCGACCCAGGGGAAGGGGCGGCGCTGGCGCGTTCGCTGCTGAGCGAGTTTATCGATCGAGTGGCCATCACGCTGGTTGCCACCCACTATCCTGAGCTGAAGTTGTTCGCCCACCACACTCCCGGGGTGCTCAACGCCAACGTCGAATTCGATTTGCACAGTCTTAGGCCTACCTATCACTTACGCATCGGGCTGCCGGGCCGCTCGAATGCGCTGGCCATCGCCGAGCGGCTGGGCCTGGGCGACCAGATCATCGAACGGGCGCGCACCGAACTGTCACCGGATGAATTGCAGGCCGACAGCCTGCTGGAGGACATCCGGGCGCAGCGTGAGGCCAGCGAGCAAGCCAAACAGGCCGCCGAAATCGCCGCAATGGAGGCACGTCAACTGCGCGATCAGCTGCAAGCGCGGCTGGAAGGGATCGATGAAGAGCGCCAGCAGATCCTGGAGTCGGCGCGGGCCGAAGGCCGACAGGAGGCCGAACAGGTCCGACTTCAGCTCAAGCAGTTACGTGGTCGGCTCGCCGCGTTGGGCGAAGACCTGGATCGGTTGGAGCAAGCCGAGCGCGATCTGGAGCGCGTTGCGGAGCAGCTGGAAGCGCCCGAAGAGAGACCGCCGGACGACGGCGAAGTGCTGGAAGATCTGGCAGTGGGCGACCGGGTGCGGCTGCGTTCGATCGCCGCCGAGGGAGTGGTAACCGCCCTCAGCCCCGGCCACGCCGAGGTGCAGGTCGGCAGCTTGCGGGTCAGAGCCGACCTGGACGACCTGGGGCCACCGGACGCCGAGCCCGAGCCGCCAGCACCTGCCCGACGTGCGATCGAGATCAAATTGGCCAGCGGGCCGCCGCCGGTGGAGCTCAACGTGCGCGGCTCCAGCGTTGAGGCGGCGTTGCAAGCGGTCGAACGCCGGGTGGACGCTGCCTATCTGGCGGGGATGCCAATGCTGCGGGTGATCCACGGCAAAGGCACCGGCGCACTGCGCCAGGCGATCCGCGAGTGGCTGGCCGATAGCCCTTATGTGGTTTCGGCTGAATCGGGGCCGTCCAATCAGGGCGGCGACGGCGTGACGGTGGTCAAGCTGGATGTCGACTGAATCAGGCTTATGGAGTTGAATGCAATGGGCGACGGCCTTGCCCGTTGCTGGGGCGGCGATGACCCGCTGATGAGCGCCTATCATGACCGTGAGTGGGGGGTGCCAGAGCACGACGATCAGAAGCTGTTCGAGCATCTATCGCTGGATGCTTTTCAGGCCGGGCTGTCCTGGCGAACCATCCTTCACAAACGCGATAACTTCCGGGCTGCGTTTGCTGATTTTGACCCCTCGGTAGTTGCGAGATTCGACGAGGGTGATCGCCAGCGCTTGCTGGCCGACGCTGGAATCGTCCGCAACCGACAGAAGATCGAGGCTACCATTCGCAACGCTCAGCTGGTCTTGGAAATCCAGCGGGAGCTGGGGTCCTTCGACCAGTTCATCTGGAGCTTCAGCGGACATGAAACGCTGCGCGGCGAGCCGAAATCAGATTGGCGGGAGCTGCCGAGCACCAGCCCCGAATCGGAGGCGATGTCAGTTGCCCTGAAACAGCACGGTTTCAAGTTCGTCGGCAGCACCATTTGCTATGCTTTTATGCAGGCGGTCGGAATGGTCGACGACCACCTGATTGGGTGCTTCCGATTCCAACCGCGCTAGCTGAACGGGGCGGGTCATCGGCAACCCGTCAGATCACCGTCAGCGCCACGTAGGAACGGGATGGCAGAATAGACCAAATCCGATATTGGGAGGAGGATGTCACATGAGTGAAGTACGCGGGGCGCTGCGACGTTCACGCTCGGACCGGATGATCGCCGGAGTGTGCGGCGGGTTGGGAGCGTTTTTCGGTATCCGGTCGTTTTGGTTCCGGTTGCTGTTTGTCATCCTTTTGCTGCCGGGAGGCTTGCCTGGATTGGTGCCGTACCTGATCCTCTGGATCGCAGTCCCCAACGAGTAGGGGGATCTATCGGCGTTGCCATACCTAATTGAAACGGAGTGACCAGCATGCTGCGTAGAGTGGTCATTGCCCAGCTGGCGTTGCTGGCCGGGGGCTTGGCATGCAATTTGTCGGATCTGACTGGGGAGCGGGTGGCTGAGATCGAGGCCCGTCAGGCTTCCCAGTCACAGCAGTTGGCGGAACTGGAGGATCGGTTGCAGGCGCTGCAGGCAGATCAGTCCGAGGCCATCGAGGCAGTACAGTCGGACTTGGCCGACCAAGCGGAAGACCTGGCAGACGCTCGATCGGACCTTGTTGGCCAGGTGCAAAAGCTGAATGGCCGCCTGGACGATCTGGCCGAGCAGATGACCGACATGGACCAGCAGGTCGATCAGAGCCTTCACCCGAGCGGAGAACTGCTGTACACGGACGATTTCAGCAGCACCGCCTCCGGCTGGGAGGTCGGGGACTACTCTACAGGACGCGTGGGCTATGGAAATGGTTTCTACCTGGTCACCTCTGACGGGTTCGGCGGAACGATGTGGGGAGTCGCTAACCAGCAGTTCGCCGACCTGACCATCAGCGTCGAGGCTACCCAGGTGCAGGCGCCCAGCAATGACAACAATGATTATGGCGTGGCTTGTCGCATCCAGCCCAATGGCGAAGGCTATTACTTTTTGATCTCAGGCGATGGTTTCTTTTCGATCCTGCGTGCCGACGAGAGCGATTTTGTGCCGCTGGTCGATTGGACCACTACCGAGGCGGTGCACCTGGGCAACAGCACCAATGAGCTCGTGGCGGTGTGTGACGGGGCCAACCTGTCGCTGACGGTCAATGGAGAGCGGCTGGCCTCGGCAAGCGACTCTACCTACAGCTCGGGTGACCTGGGCCTGACGGCCACCTCCTACGAGGATGTGCAGACCGAAATCCACTTCGACAATCTCACCGTAACCCGGCCGTAGCCCTCAGCGGTCGGCAGGCAACCCCCTGAGCCTCAGGGGGCGCAGGCGCGCCACCGTAAACCGCCCGAACGGGAGTTTCGGGCGGTTGCGCGTTCGCTGGATTTGGTCGAGGATGCTATGGATCGCCGTGGCCAGGGAGGGCGCGCCCACAGCGCCTCACGACCCTAACTGCTAATATGGAGTGACCATGACCAAGCGGACTGTGATCCTGTTTTCAATTGCGTTGCTGGCGGCTGGATTGGGCTGCAGCCTATCCGACCTGCCGCTGCCCGGCGGAGAGTCAGCCGCTACCCCGGAGACCGGTGGCGAAGTGTTATTTTCGGATGACTTCGGCGACTCGAGCACCGGTTGGGAAGTCGGTGATTATTCCACCGGCAGCGTCGGCTACGGCAACGGGATCTACTTCGTGACCTCCCACGGCAACGGCGACACCATGTGGGGGGTCGCCAATCGAGGCTTCGACAACCTGACGATCAGCGTGACTGCGCGGCAAATCTCGGCCCCGACCAATGACAACAACGATTATGGGGTGGTCTGCCGAATCCAGCCCAATGGGGAGGGCTATTATTTCTTGATCTCCGGCGACGGATTCTTTTCGATCCTGCGCGCCGACGAGAACGATTTCGTGCCGCTTATCGATTGGACCTCCACCGGCGTCGTGCGGCAGGGCAACAGCGACAATGAAATCGTAGCGACCTGCAACGGGGCAGACCTTTCACTGTACGTCAACGGAGAGCTGCTGGCCTCGGCCAGCGACTTCACCTATCGCAACGGTGACCTAGCGCTAACCGCCACCTCCTACGAAGCCACCGGCACCGAAGTTCACTTCGACAACCTGAGTGTGACCCGACCCTAGTCCGGCAGGAGCCGGCTCTCGGACTGCATCCTGCCACCGGGCATGAAAGCCACTGTCTGCGAGCTACCCGATGATCCTGAGGAGCTGGCGCAGGCATGGGCCGGCCTGATTGCGCACGTGGTCCAGGCGGGCAGCCAGCTGGTACTGCTGCCCGAGATGCCGTTCGTCCCGTGGATCGCGGCCCACGAAAACCCCAATGCGGAGCGTTGGCAAGCAGCAGTACAGACGCATGAACGCTGGCTGCAGCGGTTTGACGAGCTAGCGCCGGTGGCCGTGCTGGGCAGCCAACCGGTGATCGAGCAGGGCCGGCGGCTTAACCAAGGCTACGTTTGGCAACCAGCTACCGGGCTGCGCCCAGTGCACCAAAAATACTACCTGCCGAACGAGCCCGGCTTCTGGGAGGCTAACTGGTACGATCGGGGAGAACTTCAATTCCAATCGATCGCGGTATTCGAAGTCCGACTGGGCTTCGCCATCTGCAGCGATCTGTGGTTCACTGAGCATTCC
>CAZJUE010000075.1:0-11908 GCA_964549025.1 uncultured Anaerolineaceae bacterium
CCCAGGTCGGGCGGCTTGGTGGCGGCATGCATCAGCGCCCTGGCCGCCTCCGGCGCCAGCGTCGGCTCGCCGTGGTGGGCGTTGCGGATCGCTTCGGCAAGCTCGGCTGCGGTCACGTTTTTCAATAGGTATCCGATCGCCCCAGCCTGTATCGCCTTCTGCACCAACTCCTCTTCCTTGAAGCTGGTCAGTGCAATGACCTGGATATCAGGGCATCTTTCCCGGATAGCATGGGTGGCTTCGGCGCCGTCCATGCCCTCCATCACCAGGTCCATCAAGACCACGTCCGGCTCGAGCGACTCGCATTTCAATACCGCCTCGTCGCCGCTTGAGGCCTCCCCTGCCAATTCGAGGTCATCAAACGCCAGCAGGAAATCCGCCAGGCCGCTGCGGACCACGGCGTGGTCGTCAACCAACATCACTCGAATCACCTGCTGATCGCCCATGAATGGCCGCTCCTATCTCCTTCGGTTCCTGCTACTACGCGCCTCGCTTCAGGGTAAGCGTGAGCTGAGTCCCCGCGCCAGCCGCGCTCTGAACCTGCAGCTCGGCCCCGATCGATTCGGCCCGCTCGCGCATGATCGCTTGCCCTAAATGGTCGGGCGTGACCGCTCTGGGATCGAATCCGATCCCATCATCATCCACCCGCAGCACAGTCACCTGTTCGCCGCATTCTAAAGCCATCACCACCCGGCTGGCATTGGAATGCTTCACCACATTGTTGAGCGCTTCTTGGGCGATCCGATACAGGGCCACCTTGGGCTCCGATGCCAGCTCGCAGTCTCCCTGGACCTCAAGCGTTACCGGAATCCGGGCGCGGCCGGTGGTCGCCTCCGCCAGCTGGTGCAGCAATTCTCCAAGATCGGCCTCGGCGATGGCGGCCGGACGCAGTTCGATCAGCAGGGTGCGCATCTCCGCCAGCGCGCCGCGGGTCAACTCACGCAAGGTCTGCAGTCGGCTGCGGCCGAGCTCCGGATCTCTCTCCCACAGCTCAGGCAATACATCGGCGGTCATGCTGGCTGAGAACAGCGTCTGCGTCACGTCGTCGTGTAGGTCCCGCGCCAGCCGTTGGCGTTCTTCCAGTACCGCGGTCTTCTGTGCCTGCTCCTGAAGTTGAGCCTGTTCGATCGCCAGAGCTGCTCGCTTGGCCAAAGCAGTGAAAAGCCGCTGCTCTTCACTGCCAAAGCCTCGCGGCCTTGAATAGGCTACGGTGAACACTCCATAGACCTTGTCGTCGATCTGAATCGGAACATGCATCAGGGATCGTATGCCTTCGGCGTCGGTGATGCTGCGTGCAACCCGCGGGTCCTCTTCGACATCGTCCACGACCGCCGGCTCCCCATGCTCCATCACCCACCCGGCCAGTGCCTCGTCGGTGGAGAAGTGCATCTGCTCCAGCGACTCCTGGCGCAGCCCGAGCGAGGCACGCACCATCAGCTCTTGCGACGCGTCATCCCAAAACAACAGGGCGCCCTTGTCGGCGTGCAGGATCTCAACCGCCACGTCCACCAGCGTCTGAAAGACGTGATCGATTTCCAGGTGCTGGATCAGCTCCCCGTCAGCGCGGTACAACGCATCGAGCTCGCTGGTTCGCTGCTCGATCTCCTGGGTGCGCTCCCGGACTGTTTCTTCCAGCTCACGGCTGCGGGCTTCGATCGCCCGAAGGCGCAGCCGTACCGCGCCAATAGCCAGCGCAACCACCACTACCGCCGCCGTAGCCCGGAACCAGGTGGTTTCCCAGAACGGAGGTATGACGGTAATGCGGACCGAGGCGCCGCTTTCGTTCCACACGCCGTCGTTGTTGGATCCTCGCACCCGGAATACATAGTCTCCCCCGCCGAGGTTGGTGTAGCTTACGTAGCGGCGAGTGCCGGCCTCGATCCACTCGTCATCCAACCCTTCGAGCTGATAGGTGTACTGGTTCTTCTCGGGAGAGTTAAAGTCCAGCGCTGAGAACTCAAATGCGATGAAATCCTCCCGGTAGGAGAGCTCGATTTGCTCGCCTGCAAGCAGATCGTGCCGGACCGGCTGATTGAAGATGTAGAAGGTGGTGATCACCAACGGCGGGACATGCGGATTGCGCTGGATGTCTTCCGGGAAGAATGCATTAAACCCCCGCACGCCGCCGAAAAACATCTCGCCGCTTTGGCTGGCGAAGTGCGCGCCGACGTTGAACTCGTTGTCCTGCAGCCCGTCGCTCATGTCGTAGTTCTGAAAGCTTTCGGACACCGGATCAAAGCGCGCTAATCCACGATTGGTGCTCATCCAGAGCTGACCGCCGGCGTCGGCTTCGATGCCATAGATCGTGTCGTTGGGTAGGCCATCCGCTTCGGTGAAATGCTCGAACGTGCCGGTGCTCCGATCGAACCGGTCCAGTCCGTCCCCCCAGGTACCAATCCACATCGACCCGGAAGGATCTTCGTAGAAGGCGAAGATCGAGTCAGAGCCCAAGCTCTGTGCATCATCAAGGTCGTGCTGGTAACGGGTGAATTCGCCGGTATTCGGGTCCAGCACGCTCACGCCACCTAGCGTGCCCACCCAGATCGCCCCAATGTGATCCTCATACAGCGCCCAAACCCGGTTCTCACCCAGGCTGGACGGATCGTCCGGATCGTGCTGGTAGCGAGTGAACCTGCCGGTGGTCGGATCAAACCGATTGAGCCCCTCGAAGCGCGTCCCGACCCAGAGATCCCCCGAGCTGCCCTCTAATAGCACGTTGACCCGGTCTCCACTCAAGCTGTTCGGGTCCTGTGGATCGTGCGTGAAGTGGGTGAAGCGATTGGTCAGAGGGTTGAGGCGGTCCAGGCCACCGGCGCTGCCGACCCACAGTGTGCCCGAGCTGTCCTCGATGACCGAGCGGACGTCATTGCTCAGGAGGCTGCCCGGGTCACTGTCATCTTGGCGGAAGACGGTCAGTTCGCTCGAGCCTCGGTCAAGCAGGTTGAGGCCGCCATTGAAGGTTCCGATCCACAGTCGGCCCCGCGAATCCTCGGCAATCGACCATACGAAGTTGTCGCTCAGGCTGTTCGGCTGGCTGGGGCTGTGCTGGTAGATGCGGAAACGAGCAGTCGATTGATTGTATTTGGCGAGGCCCCCGCCGTAGGTCCCGAACCACATCACCCCGGATCGGTCCTCGAGGACCGACCAGATTGCGCTGCTGCCCAGACTATTCGGATCGAACGGATCATGCTGGTAATGCTCGAACGCCGGTTCTGACCGTCCATCCAACGCGGTCCCCGCAGGTAGCAGGTCTAGCCCGTTCTGGGTTCCGACCCATAGGTTGCCGAATCGGTCTTGGAGAAAGGAACGAATCCGATTGTGGCTCAAGCTATCGAGACGCTCTGGATCGTGCTGAAACCGGCGAAAGCTCTGGCTCGCCGGATCATAGAGGTTTAAGCCACCCTCGACGGTCCCGATCCACAGCCGCCCCTGATTGTCCTCGCTAATTGTAGTGACCGCATCGCCGGCAAGGCTAGTTGGGTCGGCCGGATCGTGCCGGAAGTGAGTAAAGGATTGCCCGGAGTCATCCAACCTGTCCAGGCCCCGCTGGGTGCCGACCCAGAGGGTTCCGGCCGAGTCTTCGTAGATCGCGCTTACCGCATCCCCGCCTAGCGACGACTCATCAGCGGCATCGTGGTGATAGTGCGAGAAGGTCTGGCTGGTCCGATCCAGACGGTCCAGCCCGCCCTCGAATGTCCCGATCCACATATCGCCCCGCTGATCCTCGAAAATGCTGGTCACCCATTGGCCTCGCAGTCCCGAGGAATCCTCGGCCTCAGTGGGGTAATGAATGAAACCCCCGGTGTCCCGATCGTGGCGATCGAGGCCGCTGCGAGTGCCGACCCAGAGCTCCCCATCGCGGGTGACATACAGCACCGAGATGAAGTTATCGATCAGCGATGCAGCGTCGTCTGGATCGCTCTCATATACGACAAACTGGTAACCGTCGTACTTGTTCAGACCATCTTCTGTGCCAAACCACAGGAAGCCCTGCGCATCCTGGGCAATGCTCAGAATAGCGTTCTGAGATAGGCCGTGTTCGACCGTCAGACGCTCGAAGCGGATCGTGCTGGACTGAGCTGCGGCCGGAGTGGGCGCCAAGACCAGCGCTACCGCGGCTAGAACCAGGGCCAGGCCGCGTCGAACGCGACGCGGTGGGCGGCTCGGATCAACGAGGGATATCAAGTGATGGCTCCTGGATCACACGGCGAAACGTCGGCGCTTCGCCTGCAGGCAGTATACGGGAATGCGGCGCCAATGCATCCACCAGGAGGCCAGCCAGGTACCTGGCCAGGTGGGCCATGCCAATTCGGGCCCAAGGGGCCCAACGCAGATGCGTCCGCTGCACGGTGTGATTTGAGGCCCGCTCCCCTAGGCTTATGGCGAAAAGGGAAACGCAGAGGAGATAAGCCATGAGCATCGGAGAACCGCTTTCCATCCTGATCGGGATCGCCGCTTCGGCCTCCGCCGTGGGGCTGCTCTACTGGATTCAATCGTTGATCGAGGAAAACGAATCCGACCATGAAGTTCAGCAGCTGCACCGCCTGCGGGAGACCATGCGAATCGCAGATCAGAGGCAGATCGACACCCTGAAGCGAGCCAACACACAGGACCTGGCTCTGGTCGTGCGGAAATCGTTTCAACACCGAACTTCGCTGCGCATTTCGTCGTCAGCTAGTGGGTTGCGGGCGTTGGAACCCACAGCAAACCAACTCCAAATGGAGGGAGGAGAATCCCGGATGAACGACAAAGCAGCACTTGGAAAACTGCAATCACGAGCGCCGAAGGCTGTTCCAACGGTCCGGGCAACGACCTTAGCGTTGGGACTGATGGCCGTCGGCTTCCTTCTCGCAGCCTGTGGCGTCCGGGCCGATCAACCGGTGACGCCCACGCCAACCACCCAGTCGATCGAAACCGCCTCCGTCGAGGGCACGCTATGGCACGACCTATGCCTGAACGAAAGCACTGATGCCGCGCCTCCGGACGGATGTGTCATCGATGCGACCACCGGTGGCTTCGTGGCCAACGGCGTGCTGGAGCCGGGTGAGCCCGGCCTTCCCGACGTCCGAATCGCCATCGGGTTGGGCGGATGCCCCTCCAGTGGATTGGGCGAGGTGACGACCGGCGCCGATGGTAGATATGTCATCGAAGGCCTCTGGCCGGGGGAGTACTGCGTGTCAGTGATCTTCGGCGGCGGCCATCAGCCGACCCAGCGCGTGCCCGGTGTGTGGACCACGCCCGGGAACGGCATGCAGACCGTGTACCTCCAGGCTGGAGAGCGTCGGTCCGATCTGAACTTCGGCTGGGATTACTTCAACCAGCCCGCAGCGCCGACCCCGGTGCCGACACCGACTCCGACGCCGACCCCAAGCTGCAGCGACGCGGCCGAGTTCATCCGGGACGTGACCATAGGCGATGGAGCACGCCTTGATCCGGGAGAGCACTTCACCAAGACCTGGCGGCTGCGCAACAGTGGGGGCTGCGACTGGACGACCGACTACGATTTGGTGTACTACGCCGGCGATCGGCTGGGTGGCGGCTACGTAATCCCGCTATCGGGAACGGTCGAACCGGACGAAACGGTGGATCTAAGCGTAGCGCTGGTCGCGCCATACAGCCTGGGCACCTATCAGGGCTACTGGATGCTGCGCAACGCAGAGGGCGAACTCTTCGGCATCGGCGCCGACGCCAGCTCGGCATTCTGGGTGAAGGTCCTGATCGATCCGGAGATCTCCGAATGGCGTGGCGAATACTTCGCCAACCGTAAGCTCGAAGGAAATCCGTCGCTCATTCGGAACGACGAAGAGATCGATTTCAATTGGAAGAGCGAGGCACCCGCCGCCGGGCTGCCGGCCGACAACTTCTCGGCCCGCTGGACCCGCGAGTTGAACTTCGACCGAGCGACCTACCGTTTCACGCTGCGGGTCGACGACGGCGTTCGGCTGTGGGTGGACGATCGGCTGGTGCTGGACGAGTGGGAGGATGGCTCGGTCCGGACGATCTCAGTTACCTTGGCGATGACCAAGGGCAGGCACGATCTGAAGCTGGAGTACTTCGAGCACCTGGAGGTGGCCCGAATCGAGCTGGACATCGACAAGACCTCCATCGATTCCGGCGGCGCCTGGCTAGCCAAGTACTGGTTCAACCGCGATTTGGATAGCGAATGGGCGCTGATCGGCACGGCCAGCAAGGTGGACTTCGATTGGGGCTCCAACTCGCCGGCGCTCGGCATCCCGGCCGACAACTTCTCGGCCCGGTGGAGCCACACCGTGAGCTTCGAACCCGGAACCTATCGCCTATATGCCCGCGCCGATGACGGAATCCGGTTGGAGATCGACGGTGATCGCATCATCAAAGAGTGGCATGAAAGCAATGGAAGTCAAACCTACACCAGCGAGCTGGAGCTCTCGGGCTCGCACGAGGTAGTGGTGGAGTACTACGAACACAGCGGCCAGGCCAAGGTCCACGTCTGGTGGGAGCTGCTCTCTCCGACAAACCAACCTCCCACAGCCGGCGACGATGCCTATCAAGTGCAGGAGGACGAGCTGCTGAGCGTTCCCGCTCCTGGGATCCTGGACAACGATGTTGACCCAGAAGGGCAGCCGCTACAGATCGTGTTCGAGGCCGAGCCAGCGCACGGAACTCTCAGCGTGGCTGAGGACGGCTCGTTCGAGTATCAGCCGCAAGCCGACTACAACGGGACCGACCAGTTCTCCTACCGGGTGTCGGACGGCCAGCTGACCTCAGAGGTCGCGGTCGTGCTGATCGAGGTCGAGCCGGTGAACGATGTCCCCGAGGCAGTGGACGATGAGGCATCCGGCATACAGGATCAGCCGCTGGAGATCGAGGTGCTCGCCAACGATCTCGGCCTCGGCGACGGTCCACTGACCATCACGATCGAGATCGAGCCCGAGAACGGTTCTGTGGAGATCGTGGATGGCCGGATCGTCTACACCCCGACGGAGGGGTTCATCGGTGAGGACTCCCTCGAGTACGCCATCACCGACGCGGACGGCGAGCGTTCGCAGGCACGAGTGGCGATCGTTGTGGCACCCGTAGTGGAGTGAGCTGTGCAGCGCCTTCGGGCGGCAACACCCACCCAGCAACGAGGCAAGGGGCTCGGCATGACGCCGAGCCCCTGCCGTTCAGTCGGAGGTCCCTTCGGTGGGCTGGGTTCCTAGCACCCGCACTTCTTGCGCAGACCTGGATCAGTGGTCGGCCAAGGTTTCGTCTCCGTGCTGAACCGATAGCAGCTCCAATCCCAGATCACGCAATCTGGCCAGCAGGCTGTAGACCGCAGTCTGGTCGGCGAGCGTGCCGGAAAGGATCGTTTCATTGGTTTCCGTATGCGCGATTGTCAGGTCTTCAAACCACTCCGACCAATCTTCGTCGAGTCGACCGCGTACCCGGATTTCAACCGTGGTCATTGTTGGGCTCGTGAGACGTCAGTTGAACTTGAAGCGCCAGGCTGCGAACAAGAAGAAGACTGCCCCCATCCCCAGCAGAATACCCACCTCGGGAAGCACATCGGTCAGCGCAGCGTTCTCCGCCATCAGACTGTAGTAAGCCTCGACCGCGTGCCCATGAGGCGTGAACTTGGTCAGTGTGCCCATGAACCCTTCCAGCCTGGGAATAGGCGTGCCGGAAAGTGGCAGTGCGCCGCCGATTCCGGCCAGCACAAAACCCAGCACCATACCGGCGTTGTCGGCCTGCTTTGCGGTCCGGGCCAACGCCGCCAAGGCGGCGCCCATGGCCGTTGCCACGAAGGCCACCGCCAAAGTCACAACCACCAGCCCCACCGGCGACTCGCCGAGCGGCATGGAAACCACGATCCTGCCAACTGCAAACATCACCACCACCTGGGCGCAGGCGACCAGCATGTAGGCCAGGATCTTGCCGCCTATGATTGCCCTGGGTGGTATTGGAGCCGCCAGCAGTCGACGCATGGTTCCGACCTCGCGCTCGTGCAGCATCGAGGTGCCCACCACTCCCACGATGAAGAAGATAAACATGACCGTGAAGCCGGGATAGACGTAGGCAAAGAAGGCCTCCAGCCATCCTTGCGCTTCCGCACCGGCCAGGCTTGCGGTCTCGACCGCAATCGCCGGGCTACGGCGCATTTCCCCCAGCCGGGTCATGATGGCGCCCAGGGTCTGGGCGGCAAACGCCTGCTGCTCCACCGGGCTGGCTTGCTCCAACACGCCGCTATCGTCCAATACCGCGCGCACGCCGTATTGGATCTCTCCCCAGATCGCCAGCTCATCGACCACCTGGTTCATGATGCCGGTGACGATACTGGCACCCTGCGGTTCACCCGGATCGACGATCACCTCGATCGTATTGGGGACGTAGTCGTCGATCTTCTGGCTGAAGTCGGATGGGATCACGACCGCCGCGGCGGCCTCCCCTCGGGCTATCCGGGCCTCCGCGTCGCCTGCGCTCACAAGCTGCTCGATCGAGAGTTGTGGGATCTGGCGAACGGCGCTCACCAGCTGCCGGCCGAACTCTCCCGCATCCTGATTAACCAACAGGATCTCGATCCGAATCGCTTCCTCGGCGCCTTCCTGATTGAACTGCAGGTTCATGCTGGCCAGGAAGGAGCTCAGCAACACCGGCAGCACGAATAGGACTGCCAGCGCGCCGCGGTCGCGCAGCATCAGTTGAAGCTCTTTCCAGGCGATGGCCAGAATTAGAGATATGTTGCCCATAGGTTCTCCTGCTCAATCCACGTTGGACTTCGCCGTGCGGCACGGGCCGCACTGGATCGCAGCTGACAAACTAATCAAAATCAAAACGCCACAAGCCAACCAAGAAGAAAAGGCCTGCAAAACCGAGCAACGCTCCGATTTCGATCCCGGCTTCCGACAGTGGCAACCCGCGCACCAATAGATCCTCGAAGGCGCGGTTGGCCCAGTAGTGTGGAACGATCATCGGCAGGGGGCCGAAGAAGCGCTCCAAGACGAACAGCGGCGCGATCGAGCCTCCGATCAATCCCATCCCCCAAAGCAACAGCGAACTGAATCCTCCGATCTGATTCTCGGTGCGCGCAATCGAAGCGATGAGCAGACCCAGCGCACTCGAGCACAGCGCCAGCGCGATCGCCACAATTGCGACTCCCAGCGGGCTCTTCTCAATTGGAACCGAAGTGATTCCCAAACCGCCAAGTACCAGCACGCCAAAACCGAAGATGACCACGGTTTGGATCAGGCCCATCAGGAAGTTGGGCAGCACTTTGCCGCTCAGCAAGGAGAATTTGCTGATCGGCGCCGCCAGCAGCCGCCGAAACGAGCCTGCCTTCTTCTCGTCGTAGATCGAGCGAGCGGAGGTCTGGGCCGCCAGGAAGACGAACAGCACTGTGAAGCTGGGCACCGCAATCTGCTCGAGACCCGGAGTTTCCTCGTCCCGCTCTTCCTGCTTGGGGATGCGCTGGAGAGCGGCGACCAAGGGCTCACTTTCGGCCAGTTCGAATTGGCTGCGGGCCTGAGCCACGATGCGCTCCATTCCGAACGCTTGCTGTCCCTCCGGATCGCCGGCCTGCATCGCTCCGACCTGATTCAGCGCGGCCAGGATCTGGGTTTCCAGCGCCATGTCTTGCGCGACCCCTTCAACCACCAATCGCACGGCCTCGGTCTCGGTGTGATCTGCATCTTCGTGAAAAGTCAGCTTGAGCGTGACTGGCTCTCCTGATTCGATTCCGTCGGAGAAATCAGCCGGGATAGTCAATACTCGAGGAAGCTCGTTATCCGCCAGCATGCGCTCGGCCTCACTCTGATCATGCTGCTCGATCCTGACTCCTCCGGCCGCATCCAGGTTACGAATCAATGTCTCGGCAGGCTCTCCGCGGTCGAGGTCCACCACTGCCAAAGAAATGCGATCGTCCACTGGTTCCTCCGAGCCGATTTCCGCCAGGGCCCCGGAGAATACCAGGATGAACAGGATCGGCAGCAGGAAGAGCTGGAGCACAATCCCACGGTCCTTGAAGAAGACTTGCAGGTCTTTGAAAGCAATGCTCAGCGCACCCATTGCCCTATTCCCTCAGCTTCTTCCCGGTGAGATGCAAGAACACACTCTCCAGATTGGGCTCGAGGATTTCCAGCGAGGTCAGGGTGAGGTCGTGGTCGTTGATAAAGCCGATGACGTTGACGATCGCCTGCTGTCCGCGCTCGGCAACCACCTTGACCACCGGTGTGGCTTCCACCGGTTCGCGCTCCTCGGCCTCGAGGTCCACCTCTTCCGCAGGCGGAGGCGGCACGGGAGCAGAAGCCAACTCGGCCTCCTTCACCCCCGGCAACGCGCCAAGCTGGGCAACCAGATCGTCGGTCACATCCTGCAAACCCACGTGAATAACCCCACCGCCAAGCAAGGCGATCAGATTCTTGATGGTGTCCATGGCGATAATCTCGCCCCGGTCGATGATCGCCACCCGATTGCAGAGCAGCTCGACCTCTTCCATGTAGTGGCTGGTGTAGACGATGCTCATGCCGCGGTCGCGGTTAAGCCGCATCACGCTCTCAAAGATGTGGTTTCGGCTCTGTGGGTCGACTCCGACCGTCGGCTCGTCGAGAAACAGCAGCCGTGGTTGGTGCAGCAGCCCGGCGGCGATGTTGACCCGTCGCTTCATGCCGCCGGAGTACTTCTCGACCGCCTCATCGGCGCGATCGGTCAGCGACACGATACGCAGCACGTCCCCCACCCGCTCCTTTAATTGCTTGCCGCGTAAGCCGTAAATCCGGCCGAAGAACTCCAGGTTTGCTCGGGCGCTCAGCGTCGGATACAGCGCCAGGTCCTGCGGCACCAAGCCATTGATTGCCTTGGCCGATTTCATATCGGTCCGGATGTCATGACCCGCGATGCGCGCCGTGCCGGCGGTGGGCGGGATGATCCCGGTCAGCATAGAGATGGTTTGGGTCTTGCCGGCCCCGTTGGGGCCCAGCAGTCCAAAGACCTCCCCCTCCTCAACCGCGAAGTTGATCCCCTTGACCGCTTCGAAGTCGCCGTACTTTTTCTTGATCCCTTCGACTTCCAAAATCGGTGGCATAGGATGTCCTTTCTTCGGGTTTCACATTTTCTGTGTGCGGCGGGTGCGATCCGGCCAAATTCGCGCTGGCCCAATCGCACCCGTTCGCGGCAGGATTCAGCCGGGCTACGCCTGCTCTGCTTTTCCGAACAGCTGCCGCTGGTCGAACCAGCCTTTGAGGATCAGGTACCCACCGAGCACCAAGAACAGGATGGCGCCGTCGACGCCTTCTAGGCCGGCCAAGTCCAGAATGCCGCCCGCGACTGAGACCGCCCCCAGGAAGGTCGTGAAGCCACTCATGCGCAGGCCGTTGAAGAAGCGAGCGGCGTTCAGCCCAAGCATGATCAAGCCGACGCCGATCGACCACCAGCCGCCCCTGATGATCTCCTCTGGGACGAACAGGAACCCGCCCAACAGGATCAGGAAGCATCCCCAAGCGATGGTCTCCAAGCGCTTGTTCAGGGCCGCCCGCTGAGGATCTTCGACTGGTTCCGGCTTCACCTCTTCCACCCGCTCCGGCACACGCCAGGCGGTGGCCAAAAGCACGATGCCCACGATGGCCAGCACGACCGGCGGGACCCAGGGCATGTTCTGGTCGCCGATCATGAACATCAGGTCCTCCTCCGGCAGCCGCAGGTTGATTACGGTGAGCAACGCCGCAATTGCCAGCAGGAGAATGCCTCCGAAGAGCCGCGATCGATTCATTGATTCCTCCTCATGGATACTGACGGGGTGAATGTGCGCCGCAATGCGGTTGACGGATGAATTCGTCCCCGGCTTACCACCATTCAAGCAGCCGTATGGCTGCCTGTCATCTAGCGGAGGATGGATTTGGGGGGTTTATTCGGCACGCCCGGGGAAAACGGCTCTGGCATGCGAGGGGGCTGCGGC
>CAZJUE010000076.1:0-11879 GCA_964549025.1 uncultured Anaerolineaceae bacterium
CATCAAGATCAACGACGACGGCTCCTTCAACCTGCTGGTCGGCGCCACCGACCTGGGCACCGGCTCGGACACCGTGCTGGCTCAGCAGGCAGCCGAAGTGCTGGGCGTTCCGGTGGAGCAGGTGGTGATCTACTCCTCGGACACCGACTTCACCCCGTTCGACAAGGGTGCCTACGCCTCCAGCACCACCTACATTTCGGGTGCGGCTGTGGTGGGCGCGGCGGAGAAGGTGGCCGAGCGCATTCGAGTGCGGGCAGCGCGCATGCTCTCGGAGGAGTCCGGCGAGCCGATCGCTGCGGAGCAGATTCGTCTGGCAGACGGACAGGCCTGGGCGCCGGATGAGCGCTCGCTCACCATGGCCGAGGTGGCGCTGAACGCGCTGCACCATGAGGACCAGGAGCAGATCATGGGGGTGGCATCCTACGTGTCGCCGGTGGCGCCGCCACCGTTCGCCGCCCAGTTCGCCGAGGTCACCGTCGATATCGAGACCGGGCAAGTGGTGGTCGATCGGCTGGTCATGGCGGTTGATTCGGGCGTGATCGTGAACCCGCTGACCGCTTCCGGGCAGATCGAAGGCGGCATGACCCAGGCGCTGGGCTACGCGGTGTGCGAGGAGATGCTGTACGACGAGCACGGCCGGCCGCGCGAGCTGGACTTCAGCGATTATCACATCTTCGCCGCCCATGAGATGCCGCAGCTCGAGACCTTGTTCATTGAAACCTTCGAGCCCTCTCACCCGTTCGGGGTGAAGGCGGTGGCCGAGATCCCGATGGACGGGGTGGCGCCGGCGGTCGGCAACGCGGTGCTGGATGCTTGCGGCGCGTCGATCGATGTGGCTCCATTGACGCCCGAGCGAATCTGGAGAGCGCTCCAGGCTGCGAAGTAGGTTTGCCCAATTCGACTCGATGGTCATCGATGGCTGAGACTGTGGCTGGCCCCTCGGTGCGGCCAGGAACCTGACCGTGGATCGAGTCTTTGCCCGACTGGCTGAGCTGCAAGACGCCGGACGTCGGGTGGTGCTGGCGACGGTGGTGCGGGCCAGCGGGTCGGTGCCTCGCCGCGAGGGCACCCGCATGTTGATCTTCCCGGACGGCAGCATTGAGGGCACGGTCGGCGGCGGTGATTTGGAACACCGGGTCGTGCAAGCTGGAATGGAGATTTTCGAGACCGGGCGGCCGCGGCTGTTGGAGTACGCATTCCGCGATGTCGAACAGGGCGACGTTGGGGTGTGCGGCGGAGAGATGGAGGTGTATGTGGAGCGCGTCGAGCCGCAAGCGACGATGGTGATTGTTGGCGGCGGGCACGTCGGTCAGGCGGTGGCACACCTGGCGAGCTGGTTGGGGTTCCGGGTGGTGGTGAGCGACGACCGGGCTGAGTTTGCCGATCCGGCGTTGGTTCCGGAGGCCGACGAAGTGATCCACGCGCCGCTGGCCGAACTGCCTCAAAGGCTGACCATCACTCCGGAGACCTACCTGATGCTGACCACCCGCGGGGTCGACATCGATGTCGAGGGATTGCCGCCGCTGCTGGAGACCGAGGCAGGCTACATTGGCGTGATCGGATCTCGCCGCCGCTGGGAGGTTTGCGCTGAGCAATTGGCTGAGCGCGGAGTGCCGACGGAGCAGATCGAGCGCGTGCACTCTCCGATGGGTTTGGAGCTGAACGCCGAGACGCCGGAGGAGATCGCGGTCAGCATGCTGGCCGAGATCGTCATGCTGCGCCGAGGCGGCAGCGGGGAGTCAATGGCGCACCGACCGCGGCTGGATCGCAAACAGCAGGCTGAGTGAGCGTGGCGACAGCGCTGCGCATGTCCGGCTTGCGTACTTGGAGCTTGTGCGCCCCCCGATGATCCCGCGACCAGGAGCCTGAGCACAGCGCCGATGTGGGAGCGTTATCACACCGTTCAGACCGTCGACCAGGCGGTCGAGCTGCTGGCCGAGCACGCCGGCACCGCTCGCATCGTCGCCGGCGCAACTGACCTGATTCTCGAGCTGGAACGCGGTCAGCGGCCCGGGGTCAGCGCACTGATCGACATTACCCGTATTCCAGACCTGGACCGCATCACCCAGAGCGACGACGGCTGGGTGCGCATGGGTCCGATGGTCACTCACAATCACTGCGCCACTGATCCGCTGATCATCGAGCGCGCCTACGCATTGGCGCGGGCCTGCTGGGAGGTCGGCGCGCCGCAGATCCGCAACCGCGGCACGGTGGCCGGCAATCTGATCACCGCCTCGCCGGCCAACGATTCGATCACTCCGCTGATGGCTCTGGAGGCCGAGCTGACGCTGCGCTCGCGAGCCGGCGAGCGGGTGGTCCCACTGCGGGACTTTTACAAAGGCGTCCGGCAGACGGTGATGCGCGAGGACGAGTTTCTCTCGGAGATTGCGTTTCCTCTCCCGCCCGAGAACGCCCGTTCCAACTTCATCAAGCTCGGACTGCGCCGGGCACAGGCGATCGCCATCGTCAATGTGGCGGTGCTGCTGGAGCTGGACGGGGACCGGGTTGCCCGCGCGGCGATCACGCTCGGCTCGGTGGCGCCGACCATCGTGCACGCCGAGCAAGCCGAGCAGTACCTGGTCGGCACAAGCTTGGAGCCGGAGGTCATCGACCAGGCTGCTGTGCTGGCCGCCAAAGCGGCGACGCCGATCGACGATGTGCGTGGGTCGGCCGACTATCGCGATCAGATGGTGCGCGCCTGTGTGCGCCGCACGTTGCGCAGTCTGGCGTCCGGCAGCGAGCGGGCCGATTACCCGCCGGAACTGGTTACGTTATGGGGCGCCGAGCCGTGGCACTGGAGCCAGGCGCCGAAGCACCGCTGGGAGCATCATGCAGGTGAACCGATCGAGACGGTGATCAACGGGCAGCCCTATCGTTTTGAGAGCGGGCATGAGAAATCCCTGCTGCGGCTATTGCGCGAGGAGGGCGGGCTGGTTGGCACCAAGGAAGGTTGCGCCGAGGGCGAGTGCGGCGCCTGCACGGTGGACCTGGACGGCATGGCGGTGATGTCCTGCATGGTGCCGGCACCGCGGGCGCACGGCGCACGGATCCGCACCGTGGAAGGATTGGCGGTGAAGGGGGAGCTGCACCCGATCCAGCGCGGCTTCATCGAGACCGGCGCGGTGCAGTGCGGCTATTGCACGCCCGGATTCCTGATGTCGGGCGCCATGTTGCTGGACGAGCGTCCCTCGCCGGACGGAAGGCAGATCCGAGAGGCGATCACCGGCAACCTGTGTCGCTGCACCGGCTATTACTCGATCGTGGCGGCCTTCGAGCGCGCCGCGCAGCTGAGGGCACAAAGCGGCTAGGCGAGCAAAGCCCCGGCTTCTTCCGGCCAATGCGAGGCCAAGCACCGGCCTAGCCCAAAATCGCCGTTGATTCGGGAGCACAGGATGGCTAAACTGGTGAGCGTGAACAAGCAGTTGCGCATAGCCATAGAAGCCTGGCAACGGACCCGGCGAGACACAGTTATCTGGAACGAGCGGGAAGCTATGGCGATCCGGCGAGACGCAGTTGTTTTGAACTGGCCGAGGCCATCGTGGTCCGGCGAGATGCAGCTATCTCGAACGAGCGCGACACTTTAGCGGTTCGGCAAGGAGGCCCCCATGGGTAGACGAAGCGCCTGGCAGTACAGACAGCAGGAACGCGAGCGGGCCGAGCGCCAGCGATCCAACCCGGTCTGGCGGGGGGTGGGCTGCATATTGTTGGTCGTGATGGCCGCGCTGGGCTGGGGGTTTGGCAGCTGGTTCGTCAACGCCGGCCTGATCTATCTTCCGCCGCAGCTGCTCAATCCGCCTTCGCCGGTTCCGGCGTTTTTGGGCGGCGGCAACGCGGTGCGGGTGGTGATGATGCTGCTGTTTGCCCTCACCGCCTTCGGCATCTTGAATTTCGTATACGCCATCCTCTTTCCGGTCAAGCCCGGCGAGTACGATCTGCCGACCCCGCGGCGCAGCCCGGCCAGCGCCCGGCGGCGGCGCCGGTAGCAATTGGATTTACAACGGCGCAGCCAGGGTTGAGGTCGGCGCCGGCCAGGTAGGATCGGCAGCTCAAAGAGCGGCCGCGCTTACAGTAAATCGGGGCCAAGGCTTGTTCCAACTGGGGGAACATGCAGCACTCGCAATCCAATCGCACTGATTCGGCATTAGGGGCGGCCGCGCCGCGGGTCGACGCGCTCGCCAAGGTCACCGGCGAGGCGCTGTTCCCCGGTGATATCGACATGCCGGGCCAGCTGTACATGAAGATCCTGTTCGCTGGTCGACCACATGCCGTCATCCGCAGCATCGATACCACCGCAGCCGAAGCGCTGGAGGGTGTGGTGGCGGTTTTCACCGCCAAGGACGTGCCGGTCAATGAGTACGGCTTGATCATGAATGATCAGCCGGTGCTGTGCGGACCGGGCTCGGCCAAGCCGGGCGCCGACCGGGTGCGCTTCGTCGGCGATCAACTGGCGCTGGTGGTGGCCGAGAGCGAAGCCATCGCCTCCCGGGCGGTGAAGCGGATCGAGGTCGATTACCAGGACCTGCCGGCGATCACCGACCCGCTGGAAGCCATGCGCTCCGGCGCCGAGCAGCTTGATCCCGATCATGACGACAACGTATTTTGCCGCTACCGCATCCGCCGCGGCGATGTCGAGGCCGGCTTCGCCGCCTCGCAGGTAGTCGTGGAAGCCGAGTACCGCACCCCGGCTCAGGAACACGCCTACCTGCAGCCGGAGGCCGGCCTGGGATACATCGACGATCAGGGACGGGTAACGGTCGAGGTGGCCGGGCAATGGACCCACGAGGACCAGGAGCAGGTCGCCCACGCGCTCGATCTGCCGCTCGAGCAGGTGCGGGTCAAGTACGCGGCCATCGGCGGCGCCTTCGGCGGCCGGGAGGACATGTCGGTGCAGATCGTGCTGGCGCTGACGGCCTGGCGGTTGAAGCAACGCGGCATTGATCGCCCGGTCAAGATCATCTGGTCGCGTGAGGAGTCGATCCTGGGCCATCACAAGCGCCATCCGTTCATCATCCGCTCCAAATTCGGGGCGGATCAGGATGGGGTGTTGCAGGCCGCCCAGATCGAGGTGATTCAGGACGGAGGCGCCTACGCCTACACCTCCACCAAGGTGCTGGGCAACGCCACCCTGATGTGCACCGGGCCGTACTCGATCCCCAACGTCAAGGTGGACAGCTATTCGGTGTACACCAACCATATTCCCGGGGGCGCTTTCCGCGGCTTCGGTGGACCCCAAGGCGCCTTTTCCGCCGAACAGCAGATGAACAAGCTGGCCGAGGCGCTGGGGATCGATCCGGTCGAGATCCGCATGCGCAATCTTATTAAGGAGGGCGAGCCGCTCTCAGTGGGCACAGCGCTGCCCGAAGGAGTGACCATCGACCAGGTGGTCGCAAGCTGCGCCGAGCACGCCGGTTGGCGCCTGGAAAACGGCGAGCGGCGGCGGCCAACGATCGAACAGCCGGCCGAGCCGCACTTGCGGCGCGGAATCGGCGTGGCCTGCGGCTTCAAGAACGTCGGCTTCTCATTTGGGGCGCCGGAGCAGGCCTGGGCGACGGTGGAGCTGCGCGGCGGAGCCGAGATCGAAGAGGTGGTCGTTCGCCACGCAGGCGCCGAGGTTGGCCAGGGCGCTCACACCGTGATCTCCCAGATGGCGGCCGAGGCCGCAGGAGTTCCGCTCGATCGAGTGCGCCTGGTTCCTTCTGACACTGCCACCAGCGAGGATTCGGGCTCAGCCTCGGCCTCCCGCATGACCTTTATGGCCGGCAACGCCATCCGCGGGGCGATGGAGCTGGCGTTGGTCAAGTGGCGCGACGAAGACCGGCCGGCGATCGCCACCTATCAGTACAAGCCCCCCAAGACCACCCCCTATCATCCGGAGACCGGCGAGTCGGACCCCAATTTCGCCTACGGCTACGTGGCCGAAACCGCCCTCGTCGAGGTCGACCTTGAGACCGGTGCGGTCCGCCTGATGGAGGTGGTCTGCGCCGACGATGTCGGGCGGGTGGTCAATCCACAGGGGGTGATCGGACAGATCGAGGGCGGGGTGGTGCAGGCCGCCGGCTACACGATTTTGGAAAACTTCCAACAGGTCGGTGGGGAAGTGCAGACCCAGCACCTGTCGACCTACCTGATCCCCGGCATCCTGGACATCCCTGAGCGGGTGAAGCCGGTGATCCTCGAAAACCCCGATCCGCTCGGACCGTGGGGGGTGCGCGGCATGGCCGAGATGCCGTTTATTCCATTGGCGCCGGCAATCACCGCCGCGGTGCACGACGCGGTCGGTGTGTGGTTCGACGAGTTTCCGCTGATCCCTCAGCGGGTGCTGAAGGGGATTCAGAAGTGAATCCATGAGCCGCTTGCCACCGATCGTGCTGCTGCGCGGCGGCGGCGATCTGGCCACCGGCGTGGCGGCCCGGCTGTGGCGCAGCGGGTTCTGGGTGGTGGTCACCGAGATTGAACGGCCGCTGGCGGTGCGACGGTTGGTAGCGCTGGCCGAGGCGGTGTACGAGGACTCGGTCACGGTCGAAGACCTGACGGCCGCCCGGGTGGACTCGGTCGAGCAAGCGCTCCGATCGCTGCAGGACGGAGCCATACCCGTGCTGGTCGACCCGGATGCCGAGTGTCGCACCGAGCTCGAGCCGGCCGCACTGATCGATGGGCGGATGCGCAAGCGGGATCCGGAGCTCGGTCGGGATGCTGCGCCACTGGTGATCGGGCTGGGGCCGGGTTTCAGGGCCGGCGTCAATTGCCATGTAGCGATCGAGACCAACAGCGGCCACCGCATGGGGCGGGTGATCTGGGAAGGGACCGCCGAGCCGGATACCGGCGTGCCGGATCCGGTGGCCGGCAGAGCGGTGGACCGGGTGCTGCGTGCCCCGGCCGCAGGCTTGTTCCAACCGCTGGTCGAGATCGGGACGCTGGTCAAGCGCGGCACCGTGCTGGCCGAGGTCGACGGCGCGATTCTTGAGGCGCCGTTCGACGGCGCGCTGCGCGGGCTGCTGCATTGGGGGGTGGAGGTTCGCGCCGATTTGAAGGTCGGCGACCTCGATCCGCGCAACGATCCGGCGCTGTGCGCGCTGATCTCCGACAAGGCGCTGGCGGTCGGCGGCGGTGCGCTGGAGGCGCTGCTCAGCCGGCCGGATATCCGGGCCCGGCTGGCGGGCGCATGATGCGGCTCATCCGGGCACTGCGCATCGAGCCCGGCCGCGCGCTGGCACTGGTCGGCGCGGGCGGCAAGACCAGTGCCATGCGGCGCATGCTCGAGGAGCTGGCCACCTCAGCTTTAGTGGTCACCACCACCCACCTGGGGCGCGAGCAGGCTGATCTGGCCGACCTGCATTGGGGCCAAGCAGGCGATTCGGCAACCGATCCGCATTCTGCGCCGGATCTGGTCGAAACCCTGCGATCGGGAAAGAGCGTGCTGCTGACCGGCCCGCTGAATGATGCCGGCGACAAGTGGACCGGCGCCGCCGCCGATTGGTCGGTGGGGACTATCGCCCGGCGAGCCGAGGTGCCCCTGCTGGTGGAAGCCGATGGCGCCCGTCAGCGTTCGCTCAAGGCGCCGGCGGATCACGAGCCGGCGCTGCCAACCGGCGTTTGGGGGCTGACCGTCGTCCCGATCGCCGGTTTGGACGTGCTTGGACAGCCGCTCAACTCAACGCTGGTCCATCGTCCGGAGCGAGTGGCCTCGGTGCTCGGGGTTGATCCTGAGACCGCGATCGGGCCGGCCGAGGTCGCCGCGGTGCTCGGGTCGGACCGCGGCGGCTTGAAGGGAGTGCCCGGCTCGGCCAACGTGCGGGTGCTGCTAACCAAGGCCACGCCGGAGCGAATGCCCGCCGCGCGCGAGATCGCCACGCTCCTGCTGGACAACGACCGCATCGATTCAGTGTCGATCGCTGATCTGACCGCCGAAGATCCGGTGCTCGAGACCCATGGTCGGGTGGCCGGGGTGGTGCTTGCCGCCGGCGGGTCGGCCCGGCTGGGGGAGCCCAAGCAGTTGATCGAGTGGCGCGGCCGGCCGCTGGTGTGGCACGCGGTACGGGCGGCGCTCGACGCCGGGCTATCGCCGGTGGTGGTGGTCACCGGGCGGGCCGGCGACCGGGTGGGGCAGGCGCTGGCCGGCGAACCGGTGATGCTCTTCGACAATCCCGACTGGGAGGCCGGCCAAAGCCTATCGGTGCTCTCGGGCATGGCGGCGCTGGCCAGCGTGCGGGAGGTCGAGGCGGTAGTGATGCTGCTGGCGGACATGCCGTTTGTCGACGCCGAGCTGGTGCGGGCGGTGGTCGAGCGCCACTCGCACACCTACGCGCCGCTGGTGGCACCTTATGCCGGTGGGCGCCGCGCCAATCCAGTGCTCTTCGACCGGGTGACCTTCGGCGATCTGCAGCGCCTGGAAGGCGACCAGGGCGGCCGGGCACTGTTCGACAAATTCGAGCATGAGACGGTGGAGTGGGACGAGGCGATCACCTTCGACCTCGACACCCCCCAGGACCTGGAGCGCCTGCGCCAGCTTGAATAGCTCCCCATGCTATAATCCGCTCCGCCATGCGTATCGCCGCTCGATCGAATTCCAACGACGCTAATCCTCGATCCGACCGGGTCGGCATGCACGCGGGCTGAGCCAAACTCGCGAGACGCGCAGCGCCGCCCGGAACGACAATCGGGCGGCGCTTTTGTATTAGGAGGCAGGATGTACAAGAGCCACGGTTGCGGTGAGCTGCGGACCGAACACATCGGCCAGGAGGTGGAGCTGGCTGGATGGGTGAACCGGCGGCGGGACCACGGTGGGTTGACCTTCATAGACCTGCGGGACCGCTCCGGCGTGGTGCAGACGGTGGCCAACCCGGAGCTCTCCGCCGAGGCGCACACCACCGCTGAGGCCGTGCGCGCCGAGTGGGTCCTTCATATCGTAGGGAAGGTGCGCGAGCGGCCGGAAGGCATGCAGAACCCCAGCCTGCCCACGGGCGAGGTGGAGGTCGAAATTCAGCAGCTGGAAGTGTTGAATCCGGCCAGGACGCCGCCCTTCACCATCAACGAGGAGTCGGAAGTCGACGAGATGGTGCGGCTCAAATACCGTTATCTCGACCTGCGCCGTGAGCGCATGCAGGCCAACCTGGAACTGCGCCACAAGGTAATCAAGTACATCCGCGATTTCTTCTCCGAGCGCGGGTTCTGGGAGGTCGAAACCCCGATCCTTTTCAAAGCCACCCCGGAAGGTGCCCGTGACTACCTGGTGCCGTCACGGCTGTACCCGGGCGAGGTATACGCGCTGCCGCAGTCCCCACAGCAGCTCAAGCAGCTGCTGATGGTCTCCGGCGTAGAACGCTACTTCCAGATCGCTCGCTGCTTCCGCGATGAGGACCAGCGCGGCGACCGCCAGCCGGAATTCACCCAGCTGGACGTCGAGATGTCGTTCGTTGAGCGTGAGGACGTGATGGCGCTGATCGAAGAGGCCTACACCTCACTGGTCGAGCAGCTGTTCCCCGAGCGGCCGATCCTGAAGGTGCCCTGGCCTCGGCTGAGCTATGCAGAAGCGCTGGCTCGGTTCGGCACCGACCGGCCCGATCTGCGCTACGGCCTGGAGTTGGTTGACATTTCCGATCTGGCGGCCGGCAGTGGCTTTAAGGTTTTCGAGTCGGCGCTGGAGGCTGGCGGCATCGTGCGCGGTCTGAACGTCAAGGGCGCTGCTGGATTCAGCCGCAAGCAGATCGATGAGCTGACCGAAATGGTCGGCCGCTTCGGCGCCAAGGGGCTGGCTTACCTGGCGCTTGAAGGCGCGGAGAGCGCCGGCAGTGGGGCCGATACGGCGGGCGGGTCGGACGCGGAATCGGGCGAGCCCGCCCCCGAAATGCGCTCGAGCTTCGCCAAGTTTCTATCCGAGATAGCGTTGAGAGAACTGCTCGAGCGGATGCAAGCCGAAGCGGGCGACCTGCTGCTGTTCGTAGCCGACCGGTCCGAGGTGGTGCTGGAGGCGTTGAGCCGTCTGCGGTCCTACCTGGCCGAAATGCTTGAGCTGGCCGATCCCAATGTGTTGGCCTTCTGCTGGGTGATTGACTTCCCGCTGGTGATGTGGAACGAGGACGAGCAGCGCTGGGATCCCAGCCATCACCTGTTCACCGCCCCGGTGCCGGAGGACGTGCCGCTGCTGGACAGCGATCCGGGTCAGGCTCGCGGGCAGCAGTACGATGTGGTGCTCAACGGCGAGGAAACCTGCGGTGGCAGCATCCGAATCCACGATCGGGCGCTGCAAGAGCGGATCTTCGAGCTGATCGGGCTGGACATGGATACCGCCCAGCAGCGTTTCGGCCACATGTTGACCGCCTTTGAGTATGGCACGCCGCCGCATGGCGGCATCGCTTCCGGCTTGGATCGGCTGTGTATGGTGCTGGCCGGCGAGCCGAACATCCGCGAGGTCATCGCTTTCCCCAAGAACCAGGCGGCCCGGGACGTGATGGCCGAGGCGCCCTCGACGCCGGAGCCAGAACAGCTCGAGGAGCTTCATCTCAAGGTCGTACAACCCACGCCGCAATAGGATATCTATCCGTTGCGGGCCGGCTCAGCCCGTGGTATACCGTAAATGAACCCTGCCGTGAGCGTGATGCGGCATTAAGTTTTGAGCCAACATCAAATACAAGGGGTTCGATCTTCGGTGGGGGACGCGATAGGCTACGGCCAAGGCGAAACTCACGAGTAGAACCCCACCTGCATACGCAGGTTCAAAACCGAGCAGCACACGGCACGGCGGGGGGCCTCATCGCCGGCGAGGATTTCTGTCCTCGCCGGCCTGCGTTTTGCCTGCCGCGCCCCTCAGTTCGGAGGGGGACAGCCCAGAAGTTTGTTCCTAGACTTGCGGCGCATTGATCACGACCCTGATGAGTCGCCGCCTGCTCCGGCCGCTGCTTCTGACCGCGCTGCTTGCGGCGGCGCTGATGGCGGCCTGCTCGACCTCCGTTACGCCCGAGCCCTCTCCCATCCCGCCTGCCACTGCGGCGCCATCCAGCACCTCCACGGTCGAGACGGCCGTGCTGCCGCCGACGCTCGAACCCGAGCCGTTCCGCTACTATCTTTTTTACGGCAGCCCAGCGCACGCCGATTGGGATCGGGCCATCGTCGCCGCGTGGGCCGAGCAGGAGCTGAATCTGCAGCTGGAGCGCCACGCGCACAACTTCTACAGCGGTGTGGTGCCGACCTCCCAAATCGAGGCGGCCATGTCAAGTGAACCGTCGTTCGACGTGATCACCGCCACCGTCGGCGGGGTGTTTGCCGAATATGCAAGCCAGGGCTTGATCGCCGACATCAGCGACTTGTGGGAGGCCAACGGTTGGTACGAGCAGTTCCCTCAAAGCGTGATCGATATGGCAAGCGTGGACGGCCGCCAGTACTTCGTCCCAATGGCGCAGCAGTGGAATCCGGTCTGGTATCGCAGCGACATCTTCGAACAGCAGTCGCTGCGGCCGCCGCAGAGCTGGGACGACCTGCTGGCGCTATGCGGTGACCTGGCCGCCGCAGGCTACATCCCGATCACGGTCAGCGTGCGCAACTGGAATGCCCCCGCCTCGCGCTGGTTCACCATGCTGAACGTGCGGCTGAACGGCCAGGGCTTCCACCAGGAATTGATCGCCGGCAGGATTCCCTGGACCGATGCCCGCGTGCGGGCCGTGTTCGAGAAGTGGGCCGAGATGTTCGACCATCAGTGCTTTGCTTCGAGCGCCAGCCGGACCTCCTACAGCGAAGCCGCGCAGCAGCTGGAGGACGGCGAGGCGGTAATGTACCTGCTGGGGGAGTGGCTGTCGGAGTCGTATTCTGGTGGATTTCCGGAAACGATCGACTTCTTCCCGGTGCCGCCGATGGACCCGGAGGTTCCGGAAGTCCAGCTGGTGCAC
>CAZJUE010000077.1:0-9715 GCA_964549025.1 uncultured Anaerolineaceae bacterium
CGCTGCTGCTGCAACGGGTCGAATCCGGCGCGGCGGCGATGGAAGTGCAGCAGGCGCTGGAACTGGCGACGCTCGGCTCGGCCGCGGTCATAGGCCGTGACGATCTGGGCCAGCTCGCCCCCGGCAAGGCGGCCGACTTCATTGGATTCCGCACAGATCGGCTGGAATTCGCTGGCGGCGCGGTGCATGACCCGGCGGCCGCTCTGCTGCTGTGCACCGCCAAAGGCGTTGACCTGTCGGTGATCAACGGCCGGGCGGTCGTGCAGGATAGGGAGCTGCTTGGCGTCGATCTGCCGGCCCTGGTCGCCGAACACAACCGCCTGGCGGCCGAGATGGCGGCTCGTCATCCCTCCTAGGGGTCGGTTCGCATGAGGGGGACACCCAGCGTCCCTGACATCAGCAGCGGTCACGGCTCGGAGGACAACCACGGGTAGAATCACTGGGCTAATGGCGGATACCGCTCATTCTCCGCTCTACCGGCGGCTAACGCGCCTGCGCATTCAGGCGCCGCTGCTGGCGCTGGCGCTGGTGCTCGCGCATCAGATCTTCGAACACACCCTCATCGCCGACCTGCCTCGCTGGCAGCACTTCCTGACTCAGGTGCTCTTCTACGGCTTGGTGGGACCCTTGCTGGCCTGGCTGGCGCTGAGCTCGCTGCGTCGCAGTGTGGGTGCAACGGTTGAAGCCGAGCGCGAAGTGCAGCGGGCACAACGAGAACTTACTACTGCAAATGAGCACCTCCGCCTGCTGATCGAGGTCAACCACCGGCTCGGCGAAGCGGAAGACGAGCAGATGCTGCTTGAGTCGGCACTGCAGCTCCCTGGAGAGGTGCTCCGGGCCGTGGGCAGTACCTTGATTCGATTCGGAGACGATCGTCAGCCATTGCCTGCGCTGCACGCCGGAGAGCTGGATCCGGCCGATTTCAAGACTTGGGCAGATCACCTCTCAAGCGCTGCGATCCGCGAGACTTGCGCCTGCTGCAATCCCACCGCAACTGCCAGCTGCCCGCAGCTCAGCGCGCAGCCTGGGTCCCCGGTAGGCTCGGTGATTTGCGTCCCTTTGGAACATGGTCGGCGATCCCTTGGGCTGCTGGTCGTGTACCTGGATGGCGAGACCACCCCGACCAACGACGAGCGCGAGTTATTGACCACCTTGGCCGGCGAGATCGCTCTGGCGCTGGAAAGCCATCGCTTGCGGTCACGCGAGCTGGAAACCATCTATCGACTGCAGCAGATCAGGCGCCTCAGCGATCTGCATACTGAGCTGGCTGCCATCTTGGCGGCCACCGTGGATGCTTTGGAGGTCACCGGGGGCGTGCTGCTGCTGCGCGAGCCGGCGCATTCGAACCTGCACCTGGTTGCAGAATCTGGCCGCCAGCTGGGAGACTCGCTGGGCGCCGTCAGGGGATTAATAGAAGGGGTTGAAACGCCGGTTGTCATACGGGATTTCGAACTCGAGTCGCAGCCGGGTGGTCCGCGATCATTGCTATTTGCGCCGCTGCATGGGCCGGATGCCGCTCCACAGGGAGCGTTGGTGCTGTGGGCGGATGCGCCGGACGCCTTCAATCGGCGTCATCTGCGGCTGGCGGAAATGATTGCCGGTCAACAAGCGCTGCTGGTTGAGAACTACAAATTGTATGGTCAGGTGGAGCACAAGGCAGCACTGGATGAGCGGGCTCGGCTGGCCCGGGAGATCCACGATGGCCTGGCGCAGGTGCTGGGCTATTTGAAGCTGCGAACCCATCAACTGCTGAACTGGTCTCGATCGGGTACGTCGGAGCGGGTCAGTGCCGGCCTAAACGAAATGGCTGAGCTGATCAGCTCGGCTTATGCGGACGCGCGCGAAGCCATCGACAACTTGAGAATCTCGCCGGAGGGCAGCGACCTGGCGCAACTGCAGGCCCAGGTGGTCAGCGAATTCGCCGACGGCTCGCAGATCGATGTCACTGCCGCTCCGCCTCCAGAAGGCCCGTTCACGCCGGAGGTCGCCTCGCAGGTGCTGCGTATCCTGCAGGAGGGCCTGGGCAACGTCCGGCGGCACGCCCGCGCCTCCCACGCCGAGATCAGCTGGCAGCGGTCCGGGCCCTGGGCAACGCTGCGCATCGCCGACGATGGGCGCGGATTCGCCCCCGAGGAGGTCCCTCCCTTGTCGCGGCATGGACTGCGGACCATGCGCGAACGCTGCGAGCTGCTGGGCGGTGAATTCCAGATTCGAAGCCGCCCTGGCCAAGGGACCGAATTGACGTTTCGCATTCCGATGCCGAGATTGGAATTGCTGGATGGGTGATCCAATCAGAGTGCTGCTGGCCGACGATCACGAGCTATTCCTGAAGGGGCTGGCTGGATTGCTGCGTGAACGAGATGAATTTCATTTGGTCGGCCAGGCCAGGAGCGGGCCGGAGGCGGCCGAATTGGCCAAGAGTACACGCCCGCATGTGGCGATCCTGGACGTCAATATGCCGCGCGGCGGCGGGGTGGGCGCAGTGGCGGCCATCAAGCGCGAAACCGACGCAAGGGTGATCATGCTCACGGTCTCCGACAAGGACGACGATTTGCTGGCGGCGATCGATGCCGGAGCCGACGGCTACCTGCTTAAGAACTTGGCCCCCGAGCAGCTGTATTCTGCCATCGCTACCGCGGCCGCCGGACAGGGCGTGCTTTCACCGGAGATCACCGGAAAGGTGATGCAAGCCGCCTCGGCGGCGATCCCTGATGGGCCAACTGCAAAGCTCAGCCCGCGCGAATCGGAAGTGCTTCAGCTGGTCGCACAAGGATTGACCACGCCCCAGATCGCCAAACGGCTGGTACTTGCCGAGAGCACAGTCAAGACCCACTTGCGCCACATCATGGGAAAGCTGGAGGCCTCCAACCGGGCCGAGGCGGTGGCACGCGCCAGCGCACAGGGCTTGCTCTCTCCCTCGCCGTAGTCTACGACAACACGCTTGATCGGCCCGGCCATCCTTCTTTCGGAGGATGCCGCCACTCGTCCCCTTGGCGATCCTTGAAGGCCAAGTTCATTCGAACGCTGGATGCCGCCGTACAGGACTGTGCCCTAGAGTTGTGGAGACCTGCATGACGACCCGTCGATCCCCAACTCAGTGAAGCGCCACCTATGGATCGCAGCCGCGGTCTGGTTGATCCTGACTGTGGCTTTGGAGTTTTGGATCGCGGGCGCCGATGTGCACCCCCTCCGTGCGTCGGTGGAGGCGCAGGTCGTCGACGAAGCTTTCAACCGGCTGCTGGTGCTCGGAGCGCCAGTCTTCACCCTGGTATTGACCGGCCTGATCTACAGCGTGCTGGTCTTCCGCAAGGTGGGTGATCCACCCAACGACGCATCGCCGATAACCAGCAACCGAGCCGTCACGATTCCGTGGTTTTTGATCACAACCGGATTGGCAGTGCTGGTGATCTTCTATCCTGGGCTGAGCGGGCTCAGGGAGTTGCGCCGCGACCCTAACCCGGACCTTGTGGTGGAGGTCAGCGGCGAGCAGTGGCAATGGAACTTCAGCTACCCTCAGCAGGGGCTTGAGCTGATCGACGCCGACGAATTGGTGCTGCCGGTGAATCGGCGGGTGAAGTTCGAGATCACCTCGCTGGACGTGATCCACTCTTTCTGGATACCTGCCTTCCGCCTCAAAGCAGACGCAGTCCCAGGGCTGATCAGCGAGTTTTACGTCACCCCGACGATGGTTGCTTCCTACTCGGAGGATATCAACCTGCGGGTGCAGTGTGCCGAGCTGTGCGGGACCGGTCACCCACGCATGCGCACCGGGGTTCGAATACTTGAACGGGCGGAATTTGAAGCTTGGGTCGCTGACCAAGGCGGTGGGTGAGCATGACGTCCGTCGCTGCTGGAGATAGAGAGGTTAATTCGTGAGACCGGTGCTTCGGGGCTTGCTCTGGGGGGTGGTTGGTTTTGCAGCCGGCGTAGGGCTGCTGGTCCTGATTCGGGTGCTGGCAGGTCTCCCGGCCTACGAGCGGGATTCAGCAATCGCCGTCGGCTATATCTTTGGCCTGGTCGGCTGGCTGTTGGGGGTGGGGGTGTGGCGTTCCTGGGCCCGCGAATGGTTTGGCAAGCCCGCCAAGCCGTTCGAGGCACAGGGCTGGCGGCGCTATTTCGGCTTCAATACAGACCACAAGGTTATCGGAGTGCAGTATCTGGTCACCTTTGTCGGGCTGCTGTTGATCGGCGGGCTGTTCGCCATGCTGATGCGCACCGAGCTGCTCAATCCTGGCCCCGATATCATGGATCCGGCCGGCTACAACCGGGTGATGAGCCTGCACGGGCTGTTCATGATTGCGGTGGCGGTAACCATCATCTCCGGCCCATTCGGCAATTACATCGTGCCATTGATGATCGGCGCGGAAGATATGGCCTACCCGCGGATGAACGCATTGAGCTACTGGATCACGCCGGCGGTGCCGGTGCTGCTGCTTACTTCGCTGCTGCTGGGCGGGTGGGATACCGGGTGGACCGGCTATCCGCCATTGAGCGTCACCAACGCCTCCGGACAGCTGCTTTACAACCTAGCCTTCATGACTCTCGGGCTTTCGTCGATCGTCGGAGCCATCAACTTCCTGGCCACCATCATCACCCTGCGGGCGCCGGGCATGAGCTGGGGCCGACTGCCAATCTTCGTATGGTCGATCTTTGTCACCGCGGTGCTCTCCTTGCTGGCGACCAATTTCGTATTTGTGGCGATGCTGATGGTGGTGCTCGACCGGCTGGTCAACACCGCCTTCTTCGATGCTGGGCGGGGCGGCGATCCGCTCCTTTACCAGCACATCTTTTGGTTTTACTCCCATCCCGCGGTGTACATCATGGCAATTCCCGGGCTCGGCGTGGCGCTGGAGGTGATCGCTCATTTTGCCCGCAAGCCGCTGTTCGCCTACAGATGGGCGGTGGCGGGTTTCATCGGGATCGCGGTGGAAAGCTTCACTGTGTGGGCGCATCACATGTTCACCAGCGGCATGCCGGCTGCGCTGCTGATCCCGTTTATGGCCGCCACCGAATTGATTTCCATTCCAACCGGATTCGTTTTTCTATCCGCGCTCGGCACCATCTGGCTGGGCCGCCTGTGGCTGCGCACGCCCATGTTGTTCGCCTTGTCGGTGATCTTCAACTTCCTGATCGGCGGAATGACCGGCATCTTTAACGCCGACGTGCCAACCGATCTTCAGCTGCACGACACCTTCTGGGTGGTGGGCCACTTCCACTACACCATCGTCAGCGCCCAGATTTTCGGCGTGATGGCGGCGCTGTACTACTGGTTCCCCAAGATCACGGGTCGGCAGTACAGCGAGCGACTGGGCAAGCTGCATTTTTGGTGGATGTTTATCACGTTCAATACCACCTTCCTGCCGATGTTCGCTGTCGGATTGCAGGGCATGAACCGCCGGGTGGCGGATTATTTGCCGCCGCTGACGGAATTGAACCAATGGATCAGCATCAACGCTTTCCTGTTGGGCGCCAGTTTCCTGTTGTTTGTGTACAACTTCGTCCGCTCCTGGGCACGCGGCCCGCAGGCGAATTCCAATCCTTGGCACGCGCGTACGCTCGAATGGCAGACCACTTCGCCGCCGCCGACGCTCAACTTCCCTGCCGAGCCCGAAGTGGTGGGCAATCCCTATGACTATGGCGTACCCGGGGCGGTGCACGCGGTGGTCGGTGTGGGGGGAGGCGAGGATTGAAACGACCTGAAACCGCCAGGCGCATGCGCACCGGCTGGATCGTTATCGCCGTCCTGGCGGCGCTGACCGGGTTGGAGTTTTGGCTGAGTACAGCAGTCGATTCGGCGCTGACTTACCTGGTGTTCACCTCGCTCGCCAAGGCCGCTCTGATCGTTATCTATTTCATGCACCTGGCGCAGATTTGGCGCGCCGATGAGGGCCACGAATGAGCACTCACGCTGCAAGCGGGCATCGCTACAGCCGCCTCAGCATCAACCGCTTCGGGATGTGGTTCTTTATCCTGACCGAGGCCATGGTGTTCATCGCATTGCTGGCGGCGCGCTTCGCGCTGCAGGGGACCCATCGGCCAGAGGAATTGAACCAAACCATCGGCCTGATCATTACCTCTTTGTTGCTGTTGAGCAGCCTGACTGCCTACCGCGCAGAAGCTTCGATCGCCGGCGGAGACCAGCGCGGCTTCCTGCGTCACACGCTGGCGACCATCGTCCTGGGGGTGGTGTTCCTGGTCGGGGTGGCGATCGAGTGGAGCGAGGCGTTGGTCCACTTCCCGCCGCAGAGTGGCTTCGGTACGGTGTTCTTCTCGATGACCGGTATGCACGCCTTTCACGTGCTAACCGGCATCCTGGCGCTGGCGCTGCTCTACCCCAACGGCCGTCGAGGCGCCTACAGCGCCGCCGATCACTGGGGAGTCGAAGCGGTAATTAAGTACTGGCACTTCGTGGACGTGGTGTGGGTGTTTTTCTATCCAGCGCTGTATTTGGTATCCTGATCTGGCAGGGCTTGCGGAACTTACACGGTAACCGCCGAAGGAGGCAAGGAGAGAAATGAAACGAGTGAAGCTGGCGCTGGCATGTGGAATGCTGATGGCGGTCGCGTTGGGGGCGTGCGGACCCTCCGGCGCCACGCCAGACGCATCCGGCGAATTGATGCTCATTCAGATCGACGAAGAAGGCGGCATGCGCTTCGAGCCCAGCGATATCGTGCTCACCGCCGGGCAGCGGGTGCGCATCGTGCTGGAGAACCAGGGCGAGAAAGACCATGAATTCATGGTGGGGCGGGACGTGCAGTACACCGATGAGGGCGCACCCAACGGCTTCGCGGTCGACTTCTTCGAAGGCATTGAAGACCTGGTCGACGTCCAGCTCGGCGACGGGGCCATGCTCATGATCGACGACGTCATGGTCTCCATGGGCGGCATGGACATGGGTGACGAGGGCGACATGGACATGGAGCACGCCGACGAGGGCGATATGGACATGGGCGACGAAAGCGACATGGACATGGGCGAAGAGGACATGGAGCACGCCGATGAATCCGGCGACGAGCACGGTATGGGACACTTGGGCTGGATGGTGATGGACGCCGCCGGCAGTGGACAGACCGTCATCGAATTCACAGTTCCTGCCGATCGGGTCGGCGAGTGGGAGATGGCCTGTTTCGAGGACGACGGCACGCACTTTGAGGACGGTATGCGGGGAACTATTACCGTCGTCGAGCCATAGTTATCCAGCCAGGCTGAGTGGATTGCTCGGCCCAGACAGAATACGAACCCGGGAGGGTCTTGACCCTCCCGGGCCCTTTTTTATGGCAGCTGCTCCGGGGGCAGAGCGGGCTCAAGAATGGAGACTTCCGGCTCGCGAAGGTGGGATATCAACCAGTCGGCGTCGCGAATCCGAAAGTCGGTCAGCCGGGTGGGTGCACCACCAAGGATTCCTGAGCGGTGACAGGCGGTGCACCCCTGGCTCGGTATTGTGCTGCCGACCACCGCCAGTTGTCCCAGCAAAAGGGCCACCGCCACCAAACCAAGTACCGCCAGCGCGATCGGCAGCTGTCGTTTGCTGGCCAGATAGCGGCTCGTGCGTGGGATGATGATCAAAAGCAGCAGCAGCGCTGCCGGCAGCACCACCGCGCCCAATGCCCGCATGTCGCGGCCAAATAGCCAGAACGGGAGCACGTAGAAGCCCAGGATCCAGTCCGGATGCGGCCATAGCGATCGATCGCTCGGACCGGCCTGGCCCTCATGTGGGGTCAGCGCCGACAGCGCGATTACCACAACCAACAAGGCCAGCGCGGGCACTAGCGAGGTAGCGGGGACGTCGGGAAGCCGACCGCGCAGCCGCGCCCACCAACTCGGATATTCCGCCAGTCCTTGCCGCCAGGCGACAACCAGGTGCACGCTCACCAGTAGGACCAGCAGCAGCGGCAGGACCCATACGTGGAATGCGAACCCACGGTAGAGCGGGATGTTGCCCAGTTCGGTGCCTCCCAGCATGGCGTCCACCAGAATTGGGCCAATAGTTGGCAATGCTGAGAAGCTGCCAACGATGAGTTCCATCAGTGTGAAGGCCTTGATGTCCCAGCGCAGCAGGTAGCCGCTGCCACCCATGCCGATCGTCAGCAGCAGCAGCCCCAACCCTACCCACCAATTGAGGTCACGCGGCGGCTGGTAGGCGCGGGTCATCCAGGCGCGCAGCGCGTGCAGAATCACGGCAATCAGCAGCAGCAATGCCGACCAGCGATGGGCGTTGTGGATCAGCCAGCCGACCGGCTGGCGCTGATGCAGCGAGGCCAAGCTTGCCGCGGCGCCTTCGGTGGTCGGTTCGTAATACAGCAGCAGTCCAAACCCCGAGAGGACCAACAAGGCCAGCAGAAATCCGACCATTCGTCCCAGGCTGACCGGCGGCGCCTGTCCAAGCGGGATGCGCGTTTCGAGGTGGCTGGCACGGATCGCATCCAGGACCGGCTGCAAGTGGAGGCGATCCCGAACGCCGACCCACATCCTGGTCAGCACGGCCTTCCCCGGAGATAAAGAGCCGACACGGAGTGTCGGCTCTTGGGTCCTTCGCGCGAGCCTCGAAACAGGTCAGTTCTCTCCGAAGGTGCGAAGGAAATTGACCAACTGCCAGCGCTGATCTTCAGAAAGCTGATTCTCCCAGGCCGGCATGGGGGTATCCGGTCGGCCATGGCTGATGATGTAAAACAGGGATCCATCGGTCAGCCCCTGTACGTGGTCCTCGTGCAGATCAGCCGGAGGTGGTTCCATCCCGGTAGAGGCCGGCCCATCCCCCTCGCCGGTTTCCCCGTGACACAACGCGCAGTTCGCCGCGTACAATTCGCCCCCGGCCGCCGTGGCGGCCTCATCGCCGGCAAGTGGATTCGGCACGGCCGCCGCTTCCTCCGGAACGTCGTGGGCACCCGCCATATGGTCCTCGGGGGAGTGCATGTCTTCGTCCATATGCTCTCCCTCGTCCATATGCTCCCCCTCATCCATGTGCTCGCCTTCGTCCATGTGCTCGCCCTCGTCGGCGTGCTCGCCCTCGTCCATGTGCTCTGCTTCCTGCTCGACCGTTGGGATCGCGGTCGGTGCAGGCTCTGCTCCACCACAGGAAGCAAGCGCCATCGAGAAGACCAGCAGGATGCCGAGAACGTACAGTCCGCTGCTTTTCGTCATCAAAGAAAATCCTCCTTAGCTTGGCGAATTTTGCCGTCCCAAACAACCTGGATTTTAGCCAATTCTGATTGGAAAGGCGAAATCCCGATGCGACCGGGGGCTCCACGAATGTCTCTCAATCTCCACTGGGTATGCGTATCACTGAAACATCAGCAAGAGTCGCCTGGCCGGTGAGCAGCCCGGCTTCGATCAATTGGTCGATCCGACTTCGCTGTGTAGGATCGATTGGACCGTGCAACACGATGAAGTCGACCTCAAGATCGCGCAGAGCCTGGAGCGCCTCTTCGTTCGGGAAGTCGGCCATCAGGTTACGCAGCTTGCTGTGGTGGGCAGGGAAGTATCCAGAGTAGCCATTGACGAGCTGCATCTCGTGTGGGAGCGCTTCGATCATCCATCGAGTTGTTTGGGCGAATTGACTGGCGGAGCGATCGGGCGCCCACGGGAGATGGATGACCACAGGCTGTTCCACCTGCGTCACCACCCTCACCCATTCGGCATCCGGGGTTGGCACCATAGCCAGACGCTCCGGCAGCGGCGCGAGCTCAATAACCGCGATGGCTGTCACAGCCACCGC
>CAZJUE010000077.1:9725-11877 GCA_964549025.1 uncultured Anaerolineaceae bacterium
TGCCAGCAGTGCCAGCGCGAGCTGAAAGAGGGCCGCAAATCGGAACGGGCTCCGGGTGAGCCGAAGTACCGGAACGGCTTGATGAATCATTGTCAGCGGCGCAAAGCTCTCCAGCCGGAGATGGGTGCCCAACGATAGCGCGAAACCGACCAGGCCGATGGCCGCCAGGAACAAGGTCCACCGCCGCCGACCGCGGCGGGCTGTTGCTGCGCCCAGCACTGCCAGACCCGCCAACACCGCCCCAGGGTAGAGTCGCTGGTTGGAAGGGAATCCAAACTCGGGGATCACCATATCAACCCGCAGGCGGGAAGGGGGGCGAAGGTAATCTGCTGGCCAGGCGGAAGTTCGGGCGAAGGACAGTTCCGAACGCTGGAAGCCGTGCTCCTGCAGGATGGCGGCTTGGCGCATCCCGATCGGAAGGATCAGCATGGACGCCACCACGCCGGCGACCGCCAGGTTTCGCCAAGCTGCCGCGTATCTCAACTTCTGACCATGGAAGGCAATGCCGACCAGTAGGACAGGCACCAGCAGCAGTGCGTAATATTCGCTGGTCAGAAAGGTCACCCCCACCGACGCGCCCAGGTTGATGGCGCGTCGGCGCGAAGGGCGTGCCAACAACGTCCACAGCGCGCCAATCGCCCAGATCGGGCCAAACAGCGGCTGCAATTGCAGCACGCCTCGCTCGTTGGTGGCGAACGGCAACCACTGAGCCAGCAATCCGCCTAGCAGTGCTGGTCCGGTCGGCGCGCCGCGCTGGCGCAGCACCAGGTAGGTCACGCCGCCGTTGAGCGTGAGGTAGGCGAGCAGCAGCAGGTTGTAGGCCAGCGCGGGAGAGCGATTCCACAGGACTGCACCGCTCAGCCCGGTCAGCGGCTGCGGGTCGGAAAGGGCGAATGTGCCGCTCGCCGGATAGAAGATTGGGGCATCCCAGTAGCCCCGAAATCCGTGCAGGGCCCGCATGCCGTTCCATCCGACGGTCCACACATTGAAGTACGGAACGGTTGCAGCCGGCTCGCTTCCCAGCGGTACGTGCGTGGTGACCTGCCTCGCCAACGGCCAGGTCAATAGCAACGGGGCCAATATGAATGCCAGCAGAATTACTCGGCGCACGCGTCGGAGGGTCCTGCACTTGGCCGGGGATGTCAAGGCCGGTCCGCCCAGCGCAGCCCGTAGGGCGACGAATGTCACCGTCCCGTTGCGCTTGTTCCACGACGGGCCAAATGGCGCTTACCTCGGTCAAAGACGGCTGATAAGTTGGTCAGCGAGCCGGCTGGCCGGCGGCGATGGGGCCAGCGGATCGACGGGAGGCGACGGATGGCTACTCAGGTCGGCAGCAAACAAATGCGGAGAGAGCGGAGGCGTCAGGCGCGCCAAAGGCAACGGTTGACGAGCGGTCTGGCCATCGTGGTGGGGCTGGGGTTGATCGGATCGGCGATCTGGCTAGCTACCGGAAACCGTGCCGGCGGCGGGGAGGCCGAGATTGAATATACCGCGGAGGATATCGCCTACGATCAGCCGCTGCATGCGGTACACGAGATGGAGGCCGGCCCCCCGATTCCATTCCTGCCCAGCGGCGGGCCACAGCCGAAGATCGCGGTCAACGAGCGGTTCTACGACTTTGGCAGTATCGGCGCCACCGAGATCGTAACCCGTGAATTTGTGGTGGCCAACCTGGGTGATGCGCCGCTGACCCTCAGCCGGGCCTACACGACCTGCGGCTGCACCACTGCCGATTTCACCGCTTCGGTTATTCCTCCTGGCATGGTCTCGATCGTCACGCTCACGCTGGACGCCGGGTTCCATGACGTGCGCGGGCAAACCGTTCGGCGCGGCATCATCATCGAGAACAACGATCCCGAACTGCCTTCGACCGAGATCTGGGTGGAGGCCAGCGTGCGCAGCGGCTCATGAGTGACTGGCAACTGACACGCCGCCTTGCCCTGCTGGCCCTGATCGTACTACTGCTGGCTGCCTGCTCGGGCGGCACTCCACAGCTCGAAATGGGCCAGTCGGTGACTGACCTCGGTCAGGTGGTGAATGGCGAAATCCGGACCTTCGAAGTACCGATCCGAAACCTGGGAGATGGCCCGCTGGTGATTGAGGCGGTGAGCACCTCCTGCGGCTGTACCAGCGCCTCGATCGAGCCAACCAC
>CAZJUE010000078.1:0-11861 GCA_964549025.1 uncultured Anaerolineaceae bacterium
GGCAGCCGCCGCCGATACCCGAGTCTCGAGCAGAAATTCGATCCCGCGGCTGCGCAGTTTGCGAAGTGAGTAATTTCCCAGACGATCGCCGAGTTCCGGTAGGATTCTTTTTCTCGGGTGCACCAGTACGAAATGCAGGTCCTCCGGCTCGATGCGCGGGTAGTAGTGCAGAACCCCGTTAACCAGATCGAAGAGCTCCGCGATGACCTCAGTCCCCGCGAATCCGCCTCCCACGACCACAAAGGTGAGCTGGCGCTCTCGCTCGTCGGGGTCAGGCTCAACGTCCGCCCGTTCAAGCATGGCCAGTACGTGATTGAGCAACCGCGTTGCGTCTTCCAGGGTCTTCAGGCTGAAGCTGCTGCTTTCCATTCCCTTCAGACCGCGGTAGTCCGGCACTGAGCCGAGCGCCAGAACCAACTGATCGTATGCCAGGGTCTCTGGCGGAAGATTCTCACCTGGGAGCAGGCGCACCGTCTTCGCTTCGGTGTTGACCTGCTGCACCGCCGCCCGAAGGAAGCGGGTATGCGGACAGGCGGCGCGAATCGGCGTGCTGATGTGTTGGGCCTGAAGGGCGTTCGAGGCGACTTCCGCGAGCATCGGAGTGAACAGCAGATAGTTGCTCTGACTCACCAGCGTGACATCGAAGCTCTCGTCTCCTGCGGTGAGCCGCTCCAGTCGCTGGGCAGCGCTCACCCCGCCGAATCCACCCCCAAGGATCACCACTCGAGTCCGTGCCGCAGGAGGCGTGGCAGCTGCCTCGAGTGACTGCGGGAAGCGGCGCTCGTAGGCCGTGATCGCGGCGTAGAACAAGGACCCTGTCATCCCACCGTACAGCACGTGCCCGGCCAGATTCAGAAACGACGCTCCCGCCTCGTCCAGACTCCAGCTGGGACCATGGCCCATAAGGATCGGCGACAGGGTCAGGGGTCCGACGATCCACCAGAGCAGACCGTAAACCACGCCGTTGCTGATCGCTGGCGCGTAGGCGCCGCGTTGATAACGAAACAGCGCGCCGTAGCCCGCGCCCGCCAAGGCAGATACCGCTAGATGCAGTGCGAGTCCGGATTCGATCGAGGTGAGGCCGATGAGCCCGGCCGTGTCGGACATCATGCCCTTGGCCTGCAAAGCCAGTGCCAGCACGCTGCCCCCAATCGTTCCGGCAAGCGCGCCAAACAGAGCGTCGCGCTTGGGCGAGGGAGCCATCAGAGGGTTGCTTGCTCCTGGTGAATCCCGGTCGCTCCGCTCGGCCGAGCATCGCCGGCCGCTTCGATCTGCGGCGTGCCGTCGCCCTCCGCGCAGCGGACCTCAAAGGTGTGTGTGCCCTCTGCGAACGGCCACTCATAGCGCCAGAGGACCCAGGTCGTCTCCGAGAGCGGTGATCGCAGCTGCGCGGCCTCCCATGGACCTCCGTCCACTCGGACCTCGACCGCGGAGACGCCACGCGCGCCGGAAAACGCGATTCCACCGATCGGTACCAGGCGCTGCTGGCCGCTCTCGAGAACAGCATCGACTGCCACCGTGTCGATTACCGAGGTGGCTTTGACCTGTGCCACTTCGTCCCAGTTGCGCTCGACCCAGTAGCCCTCCCGATACTCGTCGGTCACCTCGATCCCGGTGATCCACTTCGGTTGTTTCATTCCGTATCGATCGGGGATCCAGATCCGGAGCGGGAACCCATGATCGACCGGCAGCTGGTTGCCATCCCAGCCGTAGCACAACATGATGCGATCGTCCGAATTCACCAAGTTGAGATCGACCGTTTCGTAGAACCCGTCTCCAGAGGTGATGTGCAGATAACGAGCCCCCTCCTGCACCTGCGCCTCCGCAAGGATTTCTTGCAAGCTGGCTCCCGTCCACATGGTGGTGCTGATCAGGGTCGTTCCGATTCGGCCCGAGATACAGGAGAGGGTCACAAATTGGTTGCGCGGCGTGTAATTGTCCCGGATATCGTCCAGGGTGAGCATGAGCGGGTTGTCCACCAAGCCGGTGACCGGGAGCGTCCAGTCCGAGCCTTCGATCACCGTGGGCTCTGTGCGAATGAACACCCGGTAATGGTCCATGACCGGCGTGTATTCGGGGCGGGTTCCCGGCACGGGCGTGACCGGGTCGTTGGCATTCGGAAAGGAAGAAACTGCGCCCCCCTCCGCAAGATGTGCCATAGAGTCATCCAGCTCAGCCTGCAATCTGCGCCGCTCGTTCCTGGCCAGGATCGCACCCAGGCCCGCGCCGACCACCGTAATGCTGGCGCTGCTGGCGCCGAGGGTGATCAGAAACTGCCTCCGGTTGATGCGCTCAACCGACCTACCTCCGTCGCCGGCATGCACTTCGAGCGGTGTTAGGCGTCGGGCAACCCAACTCAGCACCGTGCCCCAAAGCAGAAACAGCGCCGCGAGCCACACCGCTCGCAGGATGGGATTGACGGTAGGTTGACCGATGGCGATGCTGATGCCGATCAGCGGGAGGCCGAACAGTGCTCCGGCGATCGCCCCAGAAAGGAAATCGGGGGTGCTCTTCCGCGCCTTGATGACCGCGAAGTAAAGCGCCGCCAGTAGCACGCCTCCGGCGAGGAACATTAGGATCGCGGACGCCTGCTCCGCTTGCTTTGCGGTATCGGCGACATTGATCCGCAGGAGCCGCATTGAGTCGATCATCAGATCGATGCCGAAAGTCACGAGATCGCCGGGCAGCACTCGGGTGATCCAGTCGAACAGTTCGAAGGGGACGAACGGAAGCCGTGCGACCTGCTGGGCCAGGTACATCAGCCCGATCAGGGGTGCGGTGAGCAGGAATCCGATGAGGGCGCCCGTGCCAATACCGAGCTTCTTCATGTTTCCTCCTTGCCTCACCTGATCAGCTGGCAAGCAGTTGATCTACCTCATTGTAGCGCCCAAATCTTAAGCCGACGCTATCCACACAATCCTTGGCACGGTATTTGGCAACCAAGGAGAGCAATCGGGTTGGCGGAGAGTGCATTGGGTGCATGAAGTCCAATCGTGCTGTTTCTGTCCCGCCAACAAATGCTATGCTAATCTGCTGAGAGACTATGGAACACTGGCGGCGGGATACACCCCGCACCCGTCGCACCCATTTCGCGGCCATCACGCTGCTCGCGGCCGGGCTGGCCGCAGTCCTCCTGGTCGCACCCGGACTGGCCTCGCCTGAGCCGGAACGCCCGCCAGAAACGCTGTTGGCCTTCGCCTATGCAATGCCGGACGATGGCTGGGCGCCGCTCACGGTCTACCTCTCCCCCTTTGGCAGTCGCGAGCTGAGCGGTGACATCGTCCGCTACGAATGGGACCTCGACGGCGACGGCAGCTACGAGACGGATGCGACCGCAACCGGCGGCTACACCCAGCGTCTCTACACCCGCCCACGCACGTACACGCTCGGGCTGCGAGTGACGAATGCGCAGGGCCAACACGCAACTGCCACGACCACTGTGGTCGTCCGCCACCCGGCCTCCAGCAGCGTCGACTACGAACAGATCTTCGACGATACTCGCTTGCGAACGATCACGCTGCGATTCCGTAGAGCGGATTGGGACCGGATGATGGCCGATCCCACACGCAAGATTCGCGTGGAAGGGGAAGCAATCGTCTTCGGTGAGCGGATGGAACAGGTCGAGATCGGGCCGCGCGGCAACTTCACGCTGCGTATCGCCGGCGAGAAGATCCCCTGGCAGATCGACACCGACAACATCATCGCCGGCCAGGAGTTCCACAACCTCAAGCAGCTGCTCCTGACCAACAACATAGCCGATCCCGGAATGATCGGCGAGAAGCTGGCCTATGACTTGCTCGAGCTGGCCGGCGCCCCCGCCTCGCACGTGGCCTTCGTCGAGCTGTACATCGATTGGATCGACGACGATCAGGATCCCGCGTACTGGGGCATCTATAGCCTGGTCGAGCGGGTCGACTCGAAGTACATCCGCAATCGGTTCGGCCCGGAAGTCGACGGCGGTTCGCTCTATAAAACCAACCACTTCAAACAAGGGGCGGGTGACCTGATCTATTACGGGCCGACCTTCGAGTATTACCCGCAGCCACGCGGCGTCCCCGTCTATGACCAGCGCGTCGATGACTTGCCGGGCGACTACGCAGATCTGATTCGGTTCTTGTGGGTACTCGACGGGCAGACCTACGCCTCCGCCGAAGAGTGGGCGGCAGCGGTGGAAGCCGTCTTCGATATGGACGGCTTCCTGCGCTGGCTGGCGGTGCAGACCGCCATCATGAGTTGGGACATCTATCCGTTTACCGGCAACAATTACTACCTCTATCACGATCCGACCGGCGACCGCTGGCTTTGGCTGCCTTGGGACCAAACCTGGGGCGAGGGGCTGAGCACGCCGCTGTTCTCGCTTCCGTCCGGTGAGCCCCGCTTGCTTGAGCGCGCACCTCTGTACGAGCGGATGCTCGAGGTGCCGCGCTACCGCCAGGCGCTCGCTGCCTACCTCGACCTGCTGGTGCGGACCGCGTTCAACGAGACAGCCATGGCAGAGCGCGTGGAGCGCTATTGCGGATTAATCGCCGGCTCGGTTCGGAGCGGCGATCCAGCCTATGCGCCAGAAGGCGGGATGCACAGCTATCAAGCTTTTGAAGCCGGCTGCCAGCATTTCGTCGAGCTGACGCGTGACCGCAGCCAATTCATTCGAGACAGCCTCCAGAACAGTCCGGAGAGCTACCTATGGACACCCGGGACAAATCCATAAGACCGTAGGAGGGCCATATGCAACCCAAGCTTTCTTCCAGATCGTGGAACCGCCGGCTACCGCAGGCGTTCCTGCTGATCGTCGCGCTGCTTCTGCTCGTCCCGGCCGCGGCCTGGGCACAGGAGGGCGCCTGGAGCGAGGCCTTTGACGATGCGCAGCTTGAGGGTTGGGAGCTCGGCCCGGATGTGGCCGTCGCCGACGGCGCATTGTTGATCGGCCCCGGCAACTTCGGAGCTCGAATCGGTGAGTTCTCCAACTACCGCCTGACCTTCAGGGTTCGCCGCGATTTGGAGAGCGCCTTTCGGATGGTGTTCTACGCCCGCGAGGAAAGCGAGTATGCGCTGGTGCTCTTCCCAGAGGAAACCTTCATCGAACGGCGGCAGGAAGGGCCCCCGATCCAGCTTGCCAACGCCGGACCCCAGCAGCCCGGTGCGGACGGTTGGCAGGCCTTCGAGCTGACGGTCGTGGGTGGGCAGATTGCGCTCTCGATCGATGGAGAGCAGCTCTTCGACGTACGTGACGAGAGCCCGCTCCGACCGGGCGCCATCGTCTTTATCAACATTGGCCCCAGCGAGATCGCTGTCGACGACGTGAACTACGAGCCCCGAGCAGGCGAAGAGGGAGAGGACCAGCCGGTTCCGCCCGGCGAGGACTCAGACCAGGCCCCAGCTCCTGAGGCTGGTGAACCCGAGGGCGCTGAGGAGCCGATTGGCGCCGCGCTGGCGCCGGCCACACCCACAGCCACGCCGGAGGCGACCGGATTTGCAGCGATTCTCCAATCGCTTACCGCAAGCCAGGCTGACCCGCTGCAGCTGACGACGATCGTCACCAACCTGACCCTGGCAGCCCTCTTCGCGCTCGCCCTGGGCCAGGCCTATGTCCACTGGGGAAAGTCGCTCTCCAATCGGCGCTCGCTGGCGGGGAACTTCATGCTCATCACGGTCACAACCACCTTCATCATCATGATCGTGCGATCGTCGGTCGCCCTCTCGCTTGGCCTGGTCGGCGCGCTTTCGATCGTGCGCTTTCGGGCGGCGATCAAGGAGCCTGAGGAATTGGCCTATCTATTCTTCGCCATCGGCCTGGGGATCGGGCTGGGCGACAACCAGCGTGTCCTGACGCTGCTGACGCTCCTGCTGGCGTTGCTATTGATTGGGCTCGGGCGGCTTGTTCGGCGCGGCGGCGGGGATGTCAACCTGCACCTGATCGTTTCCGATGCCGGCAAGACTCACCTCGATCTGGATGCGATCCTGGAGGCACTGAAAAGCCATGCACGGCGGCTGCGCCTGCAGCGACTTGACGAAAACGGCGAGCGCATGGAGGTCTCACTGCTCGTCGAATTCGCTGACATTGACGCGATGCAGGCTGCTCGCGAGCAGCTTCGGGAAATGTCGCCGCAACTGGAGATCAGCTTCCTGGACAACCGCGGGGTCGTCTAGGACCAAATGATGGAAGCCAGCTATCGTTACGAGCGCAAATTCCTGCTAGAGGGGATCGAGCCGGCCGCGGCGCGTGACGCCGTCCTTCGTCATCCGGCGATCTTCTACGAGCAGTACCCTCCACGCTGGGTCAACAACCTCTACTTCGACACGCCGTGGATGGAGCACTATCGGGACAATCTCTCCGGTTCGGCGAATCGCGGCAAGGTGCGCGTGCGTTGGTATCACGAGCTGGTGGGTGAGGTCGCCGCGCCGGTGCTGGAGTTCAAGCGCAAGCGAGGCTGGGTGGGCTGGAAAGAGAGCCACCGATTTCCGCCCTTCCCGTTCGATGAGTCGCTTACGGCACGGCGTCTGGCGGCTCACATTGCCGGAAGCGATCTGCCGCTCGAGGTGATCGAACGGCTGCGCGGGCACCAGGTCACGTTGGTGAACCGGTATCTGCGATCGTATTTCGCCACACGCGATGGTCGTTTCCGGGTGACGCTCGACGAAGACCTGACCTACTTCCGGGCCGGGCGACTCTCCAATCCACTCTTCGCCCGCACCGTCGACCACGGCGTGCTGGTGGTCGAGTTGAAGTACGAGGCAGAACATGAAACGCAGGCCGCTCGCGTGGCCTCGCGTTTCCCGTTTCGCCTCAGCCGCAGTTCGAAATACGTACGCGGCGTGGAGTTCTTCCTGTGAGCTGCAGAATTCCCGATCGGAAGCGTGGGAACTGGCGACCCCACCTCGAGCAATGACTTAGGAGTACCTGCCCGCCCATTCCAGCACTTCCCCCACGTTGCGGGACTGTAAGCCCCGGTCGCAGGATCATATCTGCCGCTTTACTACGGCGTAAAGCGAGGCTCTGTTAGATCTTCGTTTGAGCAAGCTCGGAGCCGGAACGAGCGTTTTATTCGCTGCTGAGGAAAGCCTGCGACGGGCGACCCAGGACCGATCCATGTGGGAACCGCAACCTACCGGATCACCTGGCTGCTGGAATCCAACGAGTGCAGGATGACCAGCTTCTGCCAGATCTTGCTGGCGATCCCGTTGGTGAGCTGCTCGACATCCGACACTGCGTCGATCACAACTGGATCGGCAAACCCCTGTCCATAGACTGCGGCGACCTTCCCGATCAACGCTTCCAACTCGCTGCAGTACTCCAGGTACCGGCTCAGTTCGAAGCTGGTTAACTCGATACGCGGCGTGGAGGGGGTGAGCTCGCCGCGCGCAAGTACGCGTTCGGGATCCTTGCTGAGCTGGTGCGCGTCGACCAGGTGCGCCAAGGTCCGCAGCACGTGTAGCGCGTCCAGCGCTCGGCGGCGCTTGATCCGGATCTCGGCGGTGATCAGAAAGAAAAGCCCGGCGCCGATCAACAGCAAGTCGTTGACCCCGGCCTCAAATGCCGTGATGAACTCAATCAGTGGGGGTGCCTCCCGAGGGAGCTCGACTGCGTTGACAAACCAAACCGCACCAACGATCAGGGTCAGAATGAGCAGGCCGGATGCGATGCGCAGGGGCAGGATGGGCCGGGCAATCCATTCCGCCCGGTCCTGTGCGTGGCGGGTGACCTCGACCAGCTGTTGGCTGACCCGGTGTAAGCTCGCCTGCGGAAACCGCTCGTTGATCCGTCGCGAGAGTGCCTGGGCCGACTGGACAATTCGCTCTGGATCGAGGCTTGGCTCTGTCATTGCTGATATCTGGCCTTGATGCCGAATGATAGCCGAGCCAGGCCTTCTGTGCTGTTGACCTATCGGCCCGACCTGCGGGTTGACGACCGGCGGTTCCCGATTCCCCAAGCGCGCCTTGCTCAAGCGTATTTGGGATTGCCGGCCGCTATTCGAGTTCGAAGATCTTGCCCGGATTGAGTATTCCGCGGGGATCAAGAGTGGCCTTGATCGCCCGCATGACACCCAGGCTGGCACCGTGCTCGCGGGCCATGAAGCCGCGTTTGCCGATTCCGACACCGTGCTCGCCGGTGGCGGTGCCGCCCATGGCGATGGCGGCCTCGACCATCGCCTCTTCGGCGGCCACGGCGACGGCGTAGCTGTCCTCATCTTCTGCCTGGTAGGGGATCAGCGGGTGCAGGTTGCCGTCGCCCGCGTGCCCTACCAAATATCCTTGCAGGCCGCGCTGGCTCATCTCCTGCTGCGCAATTGAGACCAGCTCCGGATACTTCGATACCGGCGCAGCCACATCGACGATCAGATAAGAGGTTCCCGGCCGGCGGCGGACCAGGATCTCGTAAGTCTGATGCCGCGCCCTCCAAAGCCGGTCGCGCTCCGCCCTCCCCAGACCGCCCTCGAAGGCCAGGCAGTCTTCTTCGCGGCACAGGCTCTCCACCAGCGCCAGCTCCTCCTTGAGCGCCGCTTCGGCGGCGCTGTGGAACTCCAGCAGCAGCGTGGGGTGCGGAGCCAGCTCGAACTCACCAGACTCGTTCAGGGCCTGCACCGTTTCCAGGTCGAGGAACTCCAGTGCTGCCGGAACCAGCCCGGAACCCATGATGGCCGACACGCTTCGGGTGGCGGAGGCGGCGTCGCCAAACGATGCGATCGCAGAACTGAAGTGTTCCGGGAGCGGGGCCAGCCGCAGGGTTGCCTGCGTGACCACGCCCAGCGTCCCCTCTGAGCCCACAAATAGGTGCACCAGATCGTAGCCCGATGCGGTCTTCGAAGCTTGGGTGCCGGTGTGCAGCACCTCGCCCGAGGCCAGCACGACCTCCAGCCGTCGGACGTTGTCCTTGGTGGTTCCGTAGCGCAGCGTGCGGGTTCCGGCGGCGTTGTTGGCCACCATTCCGCCGATGCTAGCATTGGCGCCCGGATCCGGCGCGAAGAACAGGCCCTGGCGCGCCAGGCTCTGGTTCATGTCCTTGTAGAGGGTCCCGGCTTCGACCACCACCTGGAAGTCATCGGCCTGGACGCTGAGGATGCGGTTGAGGCGTCGCATGTCGAGCGAAACGCCCCCGAAAAGCGGGATCGGGTTGCCCTCCAGGCTGGTGCCCGCCCCCCACGGAGTCACCGGAACGCGATGTTTGTTGGCGTAGCGCAGAATCTGGCTGACCTCCTGGGTCGAACCGGGCCACACGACCACCTGCGGCCGTCGCGGGATATGGAAAGACTGATCCCGAGCGTGCAGGTCGAGTTCGCTGGAGGCGGTCGAGAGGTGCGAATCGCCGACGATTTCGGCCAGGTCGGAGAGATGCTGAGGCGTGATCTCGGCAAATCCGCTCATGGTTGCCTCAATCGGCTGAAGCCAGTTGACCAAGAACCGCAAAGCCCAGGCGATCAGTGGCGGTTGTACCAATCAGCCCGTCGCGCATGCTCGGTCCACTGTTGGCCAGTACGACCACCCCGGCGGCCGCGCTCCGCGCGAATCCGACAAACGCTCGGTAGCCGCCGGTTGCCCCATGGTGCCAATGAACCGCGCTTTCCACCGACGAGAGATGACCGACCGTCCAACCCAGCGCCATCCCCCCGTGCGTGCGGTCGGTAGCCGGATCGTAACCGGAGAGCCGGGCCACGACCTTTGGCAACAATCCCGGCGTCGCAAACCGGCGCCCCTGCACCTCATGTGTGCCTTCCAGCGCTCGCGCCATCACCGCGGGCGCACTCCCCAGTTGGGCGTCGACGAACGCGAGCAAATCGTCCGCCGTGGAGCGGAGCGCCCCGGCGCCCGCAAAGGCAGGCAGATCCCAGCTGTGGGCTGCTCGGCCGCGCGAGTTGTGCGGCGGGGCCAATCGACCGGCCTGGTCCGGTGGAAGCCGAATCCCGGTATCCCCCATGCCAAGCGGCTCGCAAATACGCATGCGGACCGCCTCCTCATAGGTCATGCCGAGCTTCCGACCCAGCAGCGTGCCGAGCAGCCCCATCCCCAGGTTGGAGTAGCTCACCAGCCCGGCCTCCAACTGGTTTGGGGAGGGAGGGTGCCTGACCACCCATCTCAGGAGCTGGTCTTCGGTGTAGGCTGCATACGGATTGCTGCGATCCTTGAGCAGCGAGCGCAGGATGTTCCCGGGCATCTTCGGCAGCCCGGCCGTGTGCGTGGCCAGCCGCCGAAGCGTGACTCCGGCCGGGTAACCTCGCAGCTCCGGGGCAAGCTCCGCCGCCGGCTGATCGAGCGCCAGCCTGCCGTCCTGGATCAGCGTCGCGAGCAGCGCGGTGGTGAAAACTTTGGCTACCGATCCGATCTCAAAGACGGTTGAGCCGCCAGGCAGTCGGCCGTCGAGGCTGCCGTAGGCATAGGTAGATCGCTGCTCACCGCTGATCACACCGACCATCAACGCAGTTTGAGGTGGGCGATCCGAAATGGAACTGACCAAGGCGTCCAGTCGCTCTTGCAAGAGAGCCTCCGACGTAATTCTAGGCCCAGTTTGGGGCGTACAATGCAGCCGCCACGGCGAGCGAATGGCTCAGGCGAGTTGCCATTGCCTGCCGAGACGCCACGATGGGAACGCCCGACGATCCGGAAAGCCTGGCCGATTGGCGCAGACAGGTGTCTGAGCTGTACGCCCGGGTGCGTATGGATGCCGCCGGCGATCCGGCGCGTGCCTGGGATAGATTCAGATCCCGGCGCGATCAGCTGTTCAAGAGGCACCCACAGACCCCGCTGAGCGCTTCACAGGTCGAAAGCTTCACAGGGCTCGATTACTTCCCCTATGATCCGAGCTGGCGGCTGATCGGCCAGCTCGATCGCTCAATGCGAGGAGAAACCCAGTCGCTCGAGCTGGGGGAAGACGGGACCTTCCACTACCGTCAGATCGGGAAGCTTCGGATCGAGACCCCGGACGGTGAAGCCGGTCTGCCGCTGTACTGGATCGAAAGCTACGCGGGCGGGCTCTTTCTGCCCTTCCTTGATGGCACCAGCGGCGAGACAACCTACGGCGGCGGACGGTATCTATTGGACACGTGCAAGGGCGCAGATTTGGGGGCCGACGGGGATGGGGTGGTGCTTGATTTCAACTTCGCCTACAACCCCTCCTGTGCCTACCATTCGCGTTGGCTGTGCCCGCTCGCACCCCCTGAAAGTCGGCTACCCTTCAGTCTGAACGCCGGCGAGAAGGTCTTCCGGTAGCGGAGCGCGGCGGCGGGGGGCTGGCGCCTCTACAGTCGTGCCCCAGTGAGCGTGTGATCTTATCGGTTTGGGCCCGCAATTCTAAAGGGGAGGCAGGGGCGGGTGTCGGCTTTCAGGCAGGTATTCCCAAATCACGTACTCGCGGTATGCGAATGGGCACCTGGAATCCAAGAGGCACGATTCGGCGCAGAAACGCACAGTACAAAAAGGAGGCCCAGATCGGGCCTCCTTTGCGATTCCGCAATCCTTTATGCGAGCTAGCGCATCCGCTTGACTGTCAAGGATTGGCCAGGGGACTACCTGCCCGTCGGGCTTTTCTTATTCGCGTGCATCTGAAACACCCGCTCCGCACGTAGTAGAGAACAGATAGGCAACCAGTATTATCGCTGAACGGAGGAGACGAAGGATGAAGAAACTGACACTAGCACTGCTTCTTGCTGCGCTGCTTCTGGCGACAGTCGTTGTCCCTGCATACGCGGATGTACACGGGGTGTCTCAGGCTGGCTGTGGAGCCGCGGCTAGCGGCGGAAAGTCAGGCGCGACTCAATCAAGAGAGGCGCCGGGGCGGCCGGATGCGCCCATACCGGTGAACGCTTCTGGGGGGCCTTTGCCCAACAATGGCGGCGGAGACGGCGACCCAGCTTGCGATGTGAAGCCGTAGG
>CAZJUE010000079.1:0-11859 GCA_964549025.1 uncultured Anaerolineaceae bacterium
CACCATCCTCACCCAGGTGATCAACCACGCCACCGAACACCGCGAGCAGATCAAAGCGGTCATGACCGAGATTGGAATCGAGCCGCCGGATCTCTCGAGCTGGAACCACTTCGATCAGCTGAGCGAAGCGAAGTCCCCGAGGGACTGAGCGAAGCAAAGTCCCTGCGGGGCTGAGCGAAGCAAAGTCCTCGCACCCAACCCCATAGTTCACCGTAGCGCTTCCGTAACCCCCCATCCGTAGGCTGTGGTCAACCGGAGCTGCTGAGTTCCGGATGAGGCCGTGCATTTGGCGCGGCGCCGAGTTGACGGTGTGCCGAGGAGGATGGACATATGAGAAGGGTACTGCGGTGGATTGGCAGAATCTTGGCCGGGTTGCTGGCTGTGATTGTTTTGGCTTTTGGGGTGCTGTCGATCATTGGGTCAGCCCGGATCAACCGCTCATACGATGTGCAAGTTGAATCGGTCACTATCCCAACCGACGCGGCAGCCGTGGCTCGCGGACGGCACATCGCCGAAGGGATCTCGCTTTGCGTGGGTTGCCACGGCGAGGATCTGGAAGGTTCGGTGCTGGATGACGATCAGCCGATCGTGACGATCGCGGCCAGCAACCTCACCGCCGGACAGGGCGGTGTGGGCAGCAGCTACAGCGACGCCGACTATGTGCGCTCGATCCGTCACGGGGTCGGTCCGGACGGGCATGCGTTGATGATCATGCACTCGGATTACTATCACAACTTCAGCGAGCCGGATCTTGCAGCGGTGATCGCCTTCGTCAAATCGGTGCCTCCGGTGGATAGCGATCTACCACGGACGGGGCCCGGACCCGTTGGGCGGGTAATGCTGCCGTTGGGCGTCTTCGATGACATGCCGCTTCCGGTGTTTCCGGCCGAGGTCATCGATCACGACGCTCCGTTTGTCGAAGCTCTGCCGGCTGGCGCAACTGCAGATTACGGCGAATACCTGGTCTCGATCTCGCTGTGCACGATGTGCCACGGCATCGAGCTAACCGGTGGCCCACCGTTTGAGCCAGAGACGCCCGCCGCGCCGAACATCGCCGCGCATGGGGCGGGAGGTGACTGGACGTTGCAGGAGTTCATCGACACCATCCGCAACGGGGTCACCCCTCCCGGCAGGCAGCTCGACCCGGAGGCCATGCCGTGGGAGTTCTATGCCAACATGACCGACCAGGAACTTGAGGCAATCTGGCTGTACCTGGGGTCCCTGGGCAGCGGATAGGGACGGCGCAATCCTGGGCGGTTGCGGGGCAGCTGACCTGGCGTGATTCCACCTTTCGTTCGGGGCCGCTAGCTCCCCAGCAGCAGCGCCTTGGCCAGCGCTCCATGCAGCCGGCCGATCAACTTGGCCAAATGCATGGTGGTCAGGAATAATGCCGCGCCGCCGAGCATGATCAGCGGCAGCGCCCAGACCACCGGCTCGTAGATCACATCACCGATGTTGATGGTGAGCCCCTCCGGGATGAACGGCCCAATGATGAGCGCAACCGAAGCAGAAACCAGAAAGCTGAAAGCGACGAAATAGACCATGCCCAGCGGAAGCTGCAGCACCATGTAGGCCAGGGCGCCCCAGGTGCGTCGCTCGGCAAAAAGCGACTTGAACCGGTCCCACCATCCGTTGCTTGACGGTGTGAAGAACGAGCGGCGCGGCATCCGCACCCCCAGCAAGGCTTCGATCACCCGACCTTCGGCCAGCGCCATGGCGATCATGACGCGCTGCTTCATGCCGCCCGAGAGCTGGTGCGGATAGTCGCGGTGGCGTCTTTCGGGATCGCGGATACCGACCTCACGCAGCGCTTCGATCACCCGACCTTCGACCAGCGAGATGGTCCGGATTGAGAGCAGGAAGAAGACGATGAACGGGATGCCGATGATCAATAGGAACAGGCCCACCGACAGCGACAGGCCGGTTACCGCCCAGGTGAAGTAGATCATGCCCGAAATCAGCGAGAAGAACATGTACAGCAGCGCTCCCCAGGCGTGTGGCTCGGCGATGATCGACACAAACCGGACGAGCATCGTACGGGGATCGCGAGCGGCCGGCTCAGCGATCCTTGGAGTGAGGCGTGCTTCGATCTCCAGGTAGGCCGCGGCGGTCTCCTCGGGAGCCCCGTACTTGGCGATGATCGGGCCCAGCGCTTCCGCCTCAGCAAGCTCCGGGTTGGATTCCAATTCACGCTCGAGAGCGGTCCTCAAGTGCTCTTCGGCATCGGCAAGCGCGTCCTGCACCATCGCCGGATCACTGTCTTCGAGTTCCTCCCTCAGCAGTGATAGATATTGCTCGACGCTTTCAATCATGGGTGGCTCCTTCGAGGATGGCGTCCACAAATGCTTTGGTTTGAGTCCAGATCTCGGTCCATTCCCTCAGCGCCTGACGTCCGCGCTTGGTGATGCGGTAGTAGCGGCGCGGCGGCCCGGAAACTGACGGCTCGACCTGGCTGCCCAGCAGCCCGCTGGCCTCCAGCGATCGTAGCACCGGGTACAGCGCGCCTTGTTTGATCAGCGTGACCTCGTCGCCGACAGTCTCGATTTCCTGGGCAATCTGATAGCCGTACATCGGCTCCTCTGCCCGAGACAGCGCTCCGAGCAGCGCCAGTGCGGCGGTGCCGGATTTGATTTCCTTTTGGAATTTCTTGTTGGCTTTGTCCAGATCTGCCATCGATCACTCCCGATCCTGTGGTGTCGGCGCCGTGCCGGACGCATGAGCCGGGTCGATCACTGCGCGTTTGGTGCAACAACTAATAGCTACTAACCGATATATCGAAGTTAATACTACTACGAACTTTGTAATAGTCAAGCCCCAACCCTTTCCGAAGCAGACAGGCCTCGGAGGCCGTGGTGTGGCGGTATGATGCGAGTTGAACCGCTCAGGCCGATGGAGGGCGGGGATCTGCAGCAAATGAGCAACAGAACCAGCAAAGCGATGACCGAACAGATCGATGGAAATCGTTGGCAGCTTGGCCCAGAAGTCCGGAACTGGCTGCTCCAGGGAGACGTTGCCATCCAGTACCAGGTCCACCGCGATCTGCTGGGCGATGAGCGTCCGGATCTACAGGAGCGCATCGCCACCGGGGGTTGGGGCGCCGAATTCCTGAGCCGCAGGCAGCCCAACGGGCACTGGGGGCGCAGCTACTACCAGCCCAAGTGGATCTCGACCCACTACACCCTTCTGGACCTCAGGGACCTCGAGCTGCCGCCCAACCAACCGGAGGTCCGAGAGACGCTGGCCCGGGTGCTGGAGCACGGATTCGCGCCCGACGGCGGAATCAATATCTCGCCCAGCAACCCCCACAGCGATCTGTGCGTCAACGGCATGTTCCTGAACTTCGCCTGCTATTTCGGCATGCCGGAGGCAGACCTGCAGCCAATCGTCGATTTGATGCTACGCGAACACATGCGCGACGGCGGGTTCAACTGCGAGCTAGCCCGGGGCGCGGTGCACAGCTCGCTGCACACGACGATCTCGGTGCTGGAGGGCATCCTGGAATACTCGAAGAGTGGGTACTCCTATCGGCTGAGCGAACTGCGGGGAGCAGCCGCGGCTGCCCGTGAGTTCATCCTGCGGCATCGGCTGTATCGCTCGCATCGCACTGGCGAGGTGATCGACAAACGGATGCTGCTGCTGTGCTTCCCCACCCGCTGGTACTACGACATCCTGCGTGGCTTGGACTACCTCCGGGAGGCGGGAGTCGAATACGATTCGCGCATGCAGGACGCGCTGCAGGTTCTGACCAAGAAATGTCGCAAGGATGGGCGTTGGCCGGTACAGGGCAAGAAGCCAGGCCAGGTGCATTTCGACATGGAGCCCACCGGCCAGCCCAGCCGCTGGAACACGCTGCGGGCGCTGAGAGTGCTCAGGCACTTCAAACGCACCTAGAACAGCGCGGAGCTGATCAGCTTTCGAGCAATTTCCGCGCTAGATCGCGGTGCAGCAAGTTGGGGTGATCGTCCCACTCGCCGGAAAGCAACTCTACCAACTCGTTTTGGTTGAACTCGATATCGTCGATTGCTTGTAGGCGATGCAGCATCGCCGCCCGCCGTGTGCGATCGAACCGCCGCCCACCCGCAATTACCTCGATAGGGTCGCGCAAGGCCGTCAGGTCAGCCCGCGGATCTCGTTCGAGCAGCAATAGATCGGCGGGCTCTCCGACCCCCACCTCGGAGGGAAACCCCGCTTCTGGATGCACTTCGGCGATAGCGTGCGTCGCCGCATGCAATACCGCCTCGCGTTCCATCCCAACCGCCTCCATCAGTGCCAGCTCCTGATGCAGCGACTCGCCAGGAAACAGCATGCGCTCGCCGCCCCCCGAGTCAGTCCCTGCCAGCCAGCGATCGGTGACCTCCAGCAGCTGATGCATGATGACCTGGCTGCACTTGAAGATGCGCTCATAGGACCGTATGTTGTCGGGCTCGACGCGCCACTGATCAAGCAGCTCCGGATCCCACAAGCCGCGGCCACCGGCAATCGTTCGCTCAGCCTCGGCTCCGGTCCTCCCGGCGCGAACCAGCACCAGCGTCGGGCAATTCCAGGCCGACGACTCCGCGGTGGCCTCCAACCACGGCTCCGGGCTGATTTCCAAGTCCCAATCCTGGTAGTAGCCCTTGAGGTGCTCGAGCGTGAGTTGCCCGGAGCGCAAGGCGTGGACCACCGAGATTTCATGCGGCACATGCCCGATCAGCGGCAGGCGGTGCCGCTCGGCGGCCGCCCGGGCGGCTTCGTATCGCTCCATGTCCAGGCGGTTGTGTACTTTGACCGCCTGGAACCCCTGGGCGGCCTGAGCCTCGACCTCAATCTGTACTTGTTCCGGCGAATCGACCACCGTGGCGAATTCGCCCATGGGATGAGAAGCCAGGATGTGACCGGCGACAAACATGCGCGGGCCGAGCTCACTTCCCGCCGCGATGCGATCCCGGCGTTCTGGCATCCATGCAAACCCGCACATTTCTCGCACGCCGGTGACCCCGTTCACCAGATGCAGGATCGTCTGCCGTTCCGACTGTTGCGTGTGGACATGGGCATCCACCAGCCCACCGACCAACCAGCGGCGGGCATCGGCGATTTCACTGGGGGTGATGCTCCGGATGGTTCCGCCATCTACGGTCACATCGACCGGACTCGAATCAGATTCCCGATCGTAGCGGCGGATGAGGCGTACGGCTTGCAGCGTGAAGGACTCGGGTGGGTGGGCCTCACCGAGCTCCAGAATCAGCCGACGTACCAGGCGTTCTCGGGCAAGAAAACGGGACCGCATCCTCCAATCATGCCACGCAATCGGCCGGTGGCTCTGAAGACTTGGGCTTCCGGCGCTTCCTGCCAACCGCGCGCGGCGCAAAGGGCGCGATGGGCTGTGCCGGAGCTCTTGAACCGTCGGCGTGTGATCTTCGGCCGCGCACGCTAAGAGCACCGATACTTCCCAATCGCCGACCCCTGATCTAACAATTCAACTGGTCCGGAACGCAATGTGGCCGAATTGCGCGCCTGCCAGGCGCTCCGCGGCAGCGCGGCGCCGGCGGCGTACTGTGCTCCTGGACACTGTGAATGACTGCCCTAATCCGAAGGGAGTACACATGAGCAAGTACCGAATCGCCTGGCTGCCCGGAGACGGGATCGGGGTGGAAGTCATGCAAGCCGCGCGGTTGGTGCTCGACCGCGCGGAGCTCGACGCTGAATATCTCGTTGGCGACATCGGATGGGAATTCTGGCGCAGCGAGGGCGAGCCGCTGCCAGGGCGCACGGTCGACCTGCTCCAGTCCGTGGACGCGGCGCTGTTCGGTGCCATCACCTCCAAGCCGGCCAAGGCCGCCGCCTCCGAGCTCGCCACCGAGCTCCAAGGACAGGGCTTGCTCTACCGTTCGCCTATCGTCCGGCTGCGGCAGCTGTTCGACCTGTACGTCTGCCTTCGCCCATGCAAGGCCTACCCCGGCAACCCATTGAACTACCGCGAGGGCATCGATCTGGTGGTCTTCCGGGAAAACACCGAGGATCTCTACGCCGGCGTCGAGTTCGCGCCAGTACCCGCGCAGCTGGCGGACAGCCTCACAGAGCTTTCGGTGCCTTTCGGCCGATTCGGTGAGTTGGATGGCACCGAGTACGCCATCTCCTGTAAGGTCAACACCGCCGTCGGCTCGGCGCGCATCGCACGGGCAGCATTCGAGTTCGCCAAAGCCTACGGGCGCAAAAAGGTGACCGTGGTCCACAAGGCCAACGTCGTCCGGGCCACCGACGGGCTGTTCCTTGAGCAAGCGCTGCAGGTCGCCGGCGACTACCCCGAGATCGAGTGCGACAACGCCAACGTTGATGCCATGGGGATGTGGCTGCTCAAGAATCCTTTCGACTACGACGTTCTTGTGGCTCCCAACCTGTACGGCGACATCGTCTCGGATTTATGTGCGCAGATGGTCGGCGGGCTGGGCTTCGGCTGCTCAGGCAACATTGGCGACGAACTGGCGGTGTTCGAACCGACCCACGGCTCGGCGCCCAAGCACGCCGGCAAGTACAAAGCCAACCCAATCGCAACCATTCTGGCGGCCAAAATGATGCTGGATTGGCTGGGTGAGACCGTTAGAGCCAAGCGCGTAGAGCAGGCGGTGGCGACGGTCATCGCCGAGGGCCGGGTGCGCACCTACGATATGGGCGGCCACGCCACCACGCTCGAAATGGGACAAGCGATCGCCGATCGGCTGGCAGTGGCCAGCCCCGCGTGAGACAGCCATGGCGGAACTGATCCTCCACGAAGTCGGAATGCGCGATGGCCTGCAGATGGAGCAGCAGGTCGTCCCCACCGAACAGAAGCTCCTGTGGATCGAAGCGCTGCTCGGGGCTGGATTGGATGTGGTACAGCTCGGCTCGTTCGTGCACCCGGACAGGATGCCCCAGATGGCGGATAGCGACCTTCTGTTCGAACACTTCAGCGTCCCCGGTCGCAAGCCGACCAATGTGACCCTGTCGGGTCTGGTGCTCAATGAGAAGGGGCTGGAGCGCGGCCTGGCTTGTGGGACCGAGCTGTTCTGCATGGGGGTATCGGCCTCCGAGACACACAGCCGAAAGAACACCGGCATGGGCACCGAGGAGGCGACCCGGCGCATCGTCGCCATGGCGCAGGAAGCACTGTCAGCCGGCAAGCGGGTGCAGGTCTCCGTGCAGTCAGCCTTCGGCTGTGGCTATGAGGGGCCGGTGTCCGAAATCCGGGTGCTGTCGATCATCGAAGCCTACCTGGAAGCCGGCTTGCACCAGCTCAGCCTGGCCGACACCGCCGGCCACGCCACGCCGGAGCAAGTCGAGTCGCTTTTCGCTGCGGTGTTGGCGCTCGACGACGGGATCGAATGTGCCTGCCACTTCCACAATACCTACGGGTTGGCGCTGGCCAACTGCTATGCCGCCCAGCGGGTCGGAGTGCGATCGTTCGAGGCCTCGGTAGCCGGCCTGGGTGGCTGCCCGTTCACCGCGGTGGCCGGCGGCAACACCTGCACCGAGGATTTGGTACACGCTCTGCAGCGAGAAGGCCTGCGGCTGGACGTCGATCTAGCGGCGTTGATCGAGCTCGCCAGGGATCTGGCTGGATTCTTCGAGCGTGAGCTTCCCGGGGCGGTCCATAAGACCGGGCCGATCGGAGAGCCGCCAGTCGTGCTGGAGCAATAGGGCCATGACCGCACATGTCAGCCTCCGGGCCTCCGACCAGGACAACGCCGAGGATTAGCCACATGCCAGTGCTATCGGGGATCCGTGTGCTCGATCTGACCAATGTGCTGGCCGGGCCATTCTGCACCCTGCACCTTGCGCTGCTTGGCGCCGAGGTGATCAAGGTTGAGAACCCGAGCGGCGGTGATCTGGCCCGCAAGCTCGGCAACCTACCGGAATATAACCAGCAGCTGCGCGGCACCAGTTTTCTTGCGCAAAACGCCAACAAGCGGTCCATCACCCTCAACCTGAAGGAGCCCGAAGGCAAGTTGATCTTGCTCTCATTGGCTGAGCGCGCAGATGTATTGGTTGAAAACTTCCGCCCCGGCGTGATGGGCCGCCTCGGCCTCGACTATGAGAAGCTGACAGAGGCCAACCCAGGTCTGATCTACTGCGCCATCTCCGGCTTCGGCCAAACCGGCCCGGATGCACACAAGCCGGCCTACGACCAGATCATCCAAGGCTTGAGCGGCAACATGGACGTGAATGGCGACCAGCAGCTGCATCCGCTGCGCACCGGTTTCCCGGTCTGCGACACCGTCGGCGGATTGAACGCAGCCTTCGCCATCCTGGCGGCCTTATTCCACCGCGAGCGCACCGGCGAGGGCCAGTTCATCGACGTGGCGATGCTGGACTCGATCATGCCGCTGATGGGCTGGGTAGCAGCCAACCTCTTGATCGGCGGCCAAGATCCGATGCCGATGGGCAACGATAACTTCACCGCCGCCCCTTCGGGCACCTTTTCCACTCGGGACGGCCATATCAACATCGCCGCCAACCAGCAGGCACAGTGGGAGGCGCTCACCGAGGTGCTGGGGGTCCAGGAACTGGCCGCCGACCCCCGCTTCCAGGAACGCGACGAGCGCAAAAGGAACCGCAATGCGCTCACGCCGCTGCTGGAGGCCAAGCTGAAAGACCGTCCCACCGCTGAGTGGGTAGAGCTGCTGAACGCCCGCGGCGTCCCTTCTGGCGACATCTTGACGCTGCGTGCAGCGCTCGACCAGCCCCAGATCCGGCATCGCGGAACGCTCGAAACAGTGGAGGTTGAGGGCATCGGCCCGGTGAAGCTGTTCGGGTTGTCGGCCCAGCTTCAGAAAACCCCGGGGAGGATTACCTCACCGCCGCCTGAGCTGGGCGAGCATACCGAGGCGATCCTGGCCGAGTTGGGGTATGGGCCTGAGCAGTTCGATGATCTCCGTCAACGAGGGGTGATCTAGCTGGAGGTACCTATGGGAATGACCATTGTCCAGAAAGTCCTGGCCCGCGCCGCCGGCCGCAGTCGGATCGAGGTGGGTGAAGTGGTCGAACCAGCGGTGGACCTGGCCATGTCTCATGAGAACGCCGCGCTGGTGATCAACCAGTTCCTGGCGGTATTCGACAACACTGGGCTCGAACCACGGCTGTGGGACCCGTCAAAGATCGCCATCATCTTCGACCACCGAGTTCCGGCGGAAACCCCCAAAACAGCCACCAACCACAAGATCGTGCGGGAGTTCGTCGACGAGCATGGCATCGCGCGCTTCCACGACATCCGCGGCGACGATGGCGGCATTTGCCACCAGATCCTGCCGGAGAACGGGTACGTGCGTCCCGGGGCGGTGGTGGTCGGCACCGATTCACACACCACCAGCCACGGGGCTCTGGATGCTTTCGCATTCGGGATCGGCGCCACCGAGATGGCCAGCGTCTGGGCGCTGGGGGTGGTGCTGAACGTCGAGGTACCGGGCACTATCAAGGTGGAAGTCAGCGGCCAATTCCCTGCGGGCGTGGGTCCCAAAGATCTGATCCTGCACTTGGTCGGCCAGCTCACTGCCAAGGGCGCCAACTTCCGGGTGATCGAATACCACGGCGAGACCATCCGCAGCATGTCGACCGCCGGCCGACTGACGCTATGCAATATGAGCGTAGAAGCCGGCGCCACCTCGGGAATCGTGCCAGGTGACGAAGAGACGATCCGCTACCTGCGCGAAGTTGCTGGGATCGTCGACGAGATCGAGCTAGTGACGCCGGACGAGGATGCGAACTACGAGCAGGTAATCGAGATCGATGTCTCGGAGCTCGAACCCCAGATCGCATGCCCGCACACGGTCGACAACGTCAAGCCGATCGAGTTGGTATCCGGCACACCGATCCACCAGATCGTGATCGGCTCGTGCACTAACGGCCGGTTGGAGGATATCGCCGCCGCGGCCGAGCGGCTACGGGGCAAGAAGCTGGCCCGCGGCACCCGCATGCTGGTCTTCCCGGCCTCAGCGCGGGTGTACCGGGAGGCGCTCGAACGAGGCTACGTCTCCGATCTGATGCAGGCCGGGGCGGTGGTGATGAACTCCGGCTGCGGGCCCTGTGTGGGCATCCACGAAGGTGCGCTGGGCGACGGTGAAGTGGCGCTCAGCACCACCAACCGCAACTTCAAGGGCCGTATGGGCAACCCGAAAAGTGAAATCTACCTGTGCTCGCCGGAGGTGGCCGCCGCCTCGGCGCTCACTGGCACTATCACCGACCCCAGGAATGGAGCCTAGCTATGGCGAAAGTGGTTTACACCGTCGGCGACGACATCTCGACCGACGTCATCTATCCCGGGCGCTATTTGGCGACCGTGCTCCCCAGCGAGACCCCGCAATACGCCTTCGCTGATGATCCGGACTTCAATCGACAGCTGACCGGTGGCGAAGTCCCGGCGGGCAGCGTGCTGGTGGCCGGCGTGAACTTCGGCTGCGGCTCTTCCAGGGAGCAAGCGGCCTCCTGCCTGGTGGGCTGGCAGTTGACAGTGGTTGCCCGCAGCTTTGCCCGCATCTTCCTGCAGAACGCGGTGAACCTGGGGCTTCAGTTAGTGACTGCGCCGGAGATTAAGGCTTCGGTCGGCGATGAGCTGGAGTTCACCGGCCAGACGGTCGTCAACAGCACCACTGGTATGGCCTTCCCCGTTCTCGAACTCCCCGATTCGCGCCAGGCCATTATCGACGCCGGAGGATTGGTCGCGTACACCCGCCGGCGGGTGTTGGGGGCTCGACAGACAGAGCGATAACTGGCGGGCAGCCTCTACCTTGAAGGAAGTTGAGATGGATTTCCCACGGATGACCGATGATGCGCATCGGCCAACCGATCAGGAGATCCTAGCGATGATCGGGTCCGCCAGGCATTGGAATGACCTGCGGGAGTACCTAGAGAAGAGCTACGACTTCAGCCCCGAATTGGTCTTCTACGGCAAGAAATACGGTTGGACCATCCGCTATCGCAAGAGCGGCAAGACCCTGATCTCGTTGTTTCCTGAGCATGGCGCCTTCACCGCACTGATCGTGCTCGGCAAGAAGGAAGGGCAGAAGGCGGCCGCGATTCTCGAAGAGCTCTCCACGGCCACCCGCGAGCTGGTGGGGGGCACAAAACAACTCGCCGACGGAAAGTGGCTTTGGATCCGGGTGCATGACTTCAGCCAGGTAGCCGACATCAAGAAGCTTCTGGCCGCAAAACGCAGACCGCTTCGTCAATAAGCGGCGTCTACCTTATCACTCAGCGGCCGCGGGGACGGCCCGCACTATTGAGGTGGGTCAATCGGCCAGCCGCACTCCATTGTGCTGCTGCACGAGGAACCGACCCTACAACGCACGTTCGGAGCAGGTTGCGAGCAATACCGCCGGCACGTCCGCCGCTGGCTCCCTGCCCTACCGTCCAAGCGCTTTGCTTCACCCACTGAATTGGAACCTCGGTCCGCCCCGCGGTGTATTGGAGGTGAACCGCGTGACGTAGCGGAAAGGACCAGATCAAGATGAAACCAAGCAAGAGCGCAAGGGCACAGCAGTGGAGGCAAACGGCGGGCGCCGCCACGCTAGCGGCGCTGCTCGTAGTTCTACTCGTCGTTCCAGCAGCCGCCAAGGGACCAAGCTCGGCAAGCATAGAGGGACCCGGAATCAGCCAGCCGATCGAGCTGGCAGATGTGAATGACCCCGACTTGACCTCCAAGTTCATGGAGCAGATGGGAATCTGGTATGGGACCGGCGACATGCCGGCACCCATTGACCGGCCGCGCGGGGCGCTGGGCCCACCGTACACTGTGACCTGGATCAACTCCGGCCCGCCAGAACTCAGCGAAGCTGAGCGCGCCATCGTTCAAGAAATCTACCTGGAGGCCAAAGGCGGTCCGTTGATCTACACCCCCGATCAGGACTCGCT
>CAZJUE010000080.1:0-11833 GCA_964549025.1 uncultured Anaerolineaceae bacterium
CGGAAGCAGGTCACAGCGTCATCTTTATCAGCCACAAGCTCTACGAGGTACTGGAGATCGCCGACCGGATTACGGTGATCCACCGCGGTCGGGTGGTCGGAACCCGACTTCCCGACGAGACTAACGAGGAGGATTTGGCCGAATTGATGGTCGGGCGCGAGGTGGAGCTCACCGTCGATCGCGGTGAGTCCCATCCAGAGGCGCCATTGCTCTCTGTCGAGGATCTGCGGGTGGAGGATGACCAGGGGCAGGAGGCCGTGCGCGGCGTTGGCTTCGAGGTGCGTGCCGGCGAGATCCTGGGAATTGCCGGCGTAGCCGGCAACGGGCAAGATGAGCTGGTGGAAGCCATCACCGGTCTCCGGGAGGTACAGGCCGGCCGGATCAACCTGGGCGGGGAGGACATCAGCCACTTCTCGATCCGCAGACGGCGGGAGGCCGGACTTGGCTATGTTCCCAGTGACCGTCAGAAGTACGGCCTGGTACTGAGATTCACCGTGGCCGACAACCTGGTGCTGACCCAGTACTATAGCTGGCCTTTTGCACAAGGCATTTTGAGGAACGACTCGGCACTCGAGAAGTGGTCGCGGCAGATGATCGACCGGTTCGACATCCGGACGCCCTCCGAATCATCGCTGGCAGGCACCCTCTCCGGCGGCAACCAACAGAAGGTAATCGTGGCCCGGGAATTCAGCCGAGCTCTCATGGCGTTGGTGCTCGACCAACCCACTCGCGGATTGGATGTGGGAAGCATCGAATTCATTCACAAGCAAGCGATCAGCAAGCGCGACGATGGGACCGCCATTTTGATGGTGTCCGCCGAACTCGACGAGATTCTGGAAATGTCGGACCGGATCGCGGTGATGTACCGTGGGGAGATCGTGGCACTGGTGGATGGGCCGTCGGCCAACAAGGAGGAGATCGGCCTGCTGATGGCCACCGGAGGCCGGGCGCCGGCTGAAGAGGCGGCAACGGCCATGCCGGATTCTGACGAATTGGAAGCCGGGCCATGATGGCTCGACTCAGATCGATGGGCAGCCGGCTGCTGATCCCAGCGCTTTCGATTCTGCTGGCGCTGGTGTTGGCTGCGGTGTTGATCGTGCTTTCCGGCTTGATCGGCGAAGAAGGTAGGTTGGACCTTGGTCTTCCATTGGTGGCCTATGGCAATCTGGTGGAAGGCGCTTTTGGGAGCGTAACCGGGATCTCCAACACGATTGTGGCGGCGACCCCGCTGGTGCTCACCGGCCTGGCCGTCGGAGTTGGCCTGAAGGCCGGCCTGTTCAATATCGGTGCGAGCGGGCAGATATTCCTGGGCGGCTTCACGGCTGCTCTGCTAGGTGCCCAGCTGGCGGAGGCTCCGCCGGCGATTGCGATCAGCGTTTCGGTGTTGGGCGGGATCCTCGCTGGTGGTTTCGCAGGCTTCGTGCCCGGGTTCCTCAAAGCCTACACCGGCGCGCATGAGGTGGTGACCACCATCATGCTCAATGCGTTCTTCCAACTGACGACCTCCGGCCTGGTGAACGACGTCTTCCGTGCGGTTGGGCCCACCTTTGCCCGGACCGATTCGGTCGGCAACGCGGCCTTGATCGGGTTCGGGGACACCACGCTGCACCTGGGGGTGCTGATTGCGCTCGCCTGCGTTCCACTGAGCTACTGGTACCTGTGGCGCACCACCCAGGGATTCGAGATCCGCGCGGTCGGAGCGAATCCGACCGCCGCGCGTTACGCCGGCATGAGTCCACGGCGAATGATCATCCTAACCATGTCATTGTGCGGCGCCTTTGCCGGCCTGGCCGGTGCCGGTGAGATTCTGCGCCTGGGCTACTATCCGGCGATCTATGGCACCCGCATCGGCTTCGACGGGATTACAGTGGCGCTGCTGGGGCGCTCGCACCCGGTTGGCATTCTGTTTTCGGCGCTGCTGCTGGGGGCGATGCGGGCCGGAGCTCCCTTGATGCAGATCGAGGCCCGGGTGCCGGTGGAGATCATCGACGTGATCCAGGGCATCATCCTGATCTTCCTGACCGCCGAACTGGTCGTGCGGCGGGTGTTCCGGCTGCGGGCCGCTCCGGTCGACCTCGGTGAGGTGCAGACCATTACTCGTAGCTACGGAGAGAAGGTCACCGCCTAGTGGACTTCCTCTTCGATATCCCGGTGCTCGGCTTAATCATCCAGTTTGTGGTGTATCTGGTCGATGTGTTCACCACCGGGCATATCGGACCGATCGTGATCGGATTGGCGACTCCGATCGCGCTAGGAGCGATTTGCGGCGTGTTGAACGAACGCAGCGGCGTGGTCAACATCGGCATCGAAGGAATGATGTTGTTCGCGGCCTATCTGGGATTCATGACCGCGCTGCTGGTGCACGAGGCTAATCCGGTCGAGCCCTCTCCGATCTTTGGCGTGACCCCGGCATTGCTGTTGGGGTTGCTGGCGGCGATTGTAGCGGGGGTGCTGATTTCGCTGCTGCATGCCTGGCTATCGGTCACTGTGCGCGCCGACCAGATCATCAGCGGCACCATCATCAACATCACCGCGCTGGGCATCACCAGCTACCTCAACCGACTGATCCGGCCCTTCGGCAGCGCCGGAACCTTCGACTCATACAAGCCGCCGGAGGCGCTGGTCGATTTGCCGGTCGTCGGTTGGCTCCTGGAGATGTTCCTGAACGTGGGGCCGATCGCTATGTCGGTGATCGTATTCATAGTGGTTGTGCAGGTGCTGCTGTTCCGCTCTCGCTGGGGCTTGCGCACCCGCGCGGTGGGGGAACACCCCAAAGCCGCCGATACGGTGGGAGTCAACGTGATCCGGCTGCGCTACCAAAATGTGTTGCTCGGAGGGGTGTTCGCCGGCCTAGCGGGCGCCTACCTTACGCTGGAAGCGACCGGGTCGTTCCAGAACGGCATGACCGCCGGCCGCGGGTTCATTGCGCTGGCGGCCATGATCTTCGGACGCTGGACGCCGCTTGGGGCGCTGGGCGGCTCACTGCTGTTTATGGGATCACAGGCCCTCGGGGTGGCGATTCGGCTGGCTCCACCGGCCGGCCAGCTAGGCACCTTCCTGGCCGGTGTACAACAGGACTACCCAAGCATCTACAACAACTTCTTCACCGCGCTGCCGTACCTGCTTACGATCATCGTACTGGCCGGAGTTGTCGGGCGCAGCGTCGCGCCGGCTGCCGACGGCATTCCCTACGAGAAAGAAAGCGCCACCTAGCGAGAGGCGGGCCTGAGCTCTGACGAGTGTTCCGGCTGGAAGAGGCGCCAGCCGTGGTCAGTTGGTGCTCTGGTCGCCGGTCGCGTTCGGAGTGGGCAACCCTCAGCTGAGCCGCCAACTTGCGCGCCCGGCGCTTATGCTCGGGTCAGGGTGGTGATACGCTCGGCTTGCTCCGGATAGGTCGCGATCAGCGCCTCCCGCTCACCGGCCTCATAATCTGAGTCGATATAGCCGGGCGCCATGCTGGTACCCATCAGGGCGAACTTGCCGCTTGGCAGCAGCCGTGCCCCCATCCAGGCCTCGGCCGGCACCACGAACTGCACCTGTTGGCCGGCGGCCAGGTCGGTTCCCAGCTCTACCAATTGCGCGCTTCCGTCCCGGTGCAGTAGCAGCAGCTCGACCGGGTCGCCCAGATAGAAATGCCAGACCTCGTCGGTTGGCAATCGGTGCAGCGCTGAAAACGAATCCGTTTCATGTGTCAGCAGGTAGTAAATGACCGTACTGAGTGGGTGGGGATGCTGATACTCGGGGGATAGGGCTTCAGGCGGCAGTTCGGTGGTGCTGAGGTAGCTCTGCCGGAAGTATCCGCCCTCTTGCGGCAGCGGGCGCAGGTCAAGCAGATCGATGATTTGTTGCGCGTTCAACCTAGTACACCGTGCTGGTCAGCACGCCACCATCGACCACCAGGTTGGCGCCGGTGATCCAGCGGGCGCCGGACGAGGCCAGGAACAGGCAGGCGTCGGCGACATCTTGTGCAGTGCCGGTGCGGCCCAGCGGCGCGGCGGCCAGGTAGCGAGCCACCCCGTCCGGCCAGGCCTCATCCAGGCCACCGGTGTCGATCAGGCCGGGAGAGATACAGTTCACTCGGATGCCATGTTCGCCGAGCTCGTTGGCGCAAGATCGTGTAAACATCAATATGCCTCCCTTGGAGGCTTCATAGTGGCTGTGGTTCGGGGCGGCGTTCTCGGCTTCGATGCTGGCGATATTGACGATCGCCCCGCCGCCTCCCTGCCGGATCATCTGCGCCGCCGCCAGCTGGGTGCATAGGAAGGCCCCACGCAGGTTGGTATCGAGCACCTGGTCCCACTGCTCATCGGTCATCTCCAGCAGCGGAACCAGCGGTTGGGCGCCGGCGTTGTTGATCAGTACATCGAGGCTGCCCAGCTCGGCGACGGTGGTTTGCGTCAGACCTTCGACCTGTGCACGTTCCCGCACGTCGGCGTGCACCGCGATCGCCTTTCGCCCGAGCGCTTCGATTTCTGATACGACCGCATGTGCTTCGGATTGGCTGGTGTGATAGTTCACCGCCACATCGGCCCTGGCTTCGGCGAAGCGCCGGGCGATGCCGGCGCCGATGCCGCGGCTAGCGCCAGTGACCAATACCACTCGGCCGGTAAAATCCAGTATCCGCTGGGGATCAGTTTCGGGCATCAATGAGTGACGTCGAATCGCCAGTGTACTCCATGCGTTAGCCGTCGCCCCGTGCGAAAAGCATTGAACCGCTATGGACATCCGGCAACCGCGCCGATTGGATTCTCGGCCTGGCGCTCAGCTTCCTGATGGCCGCCTGCGGCACCGACCAGATCACGCCGCGGCCTACGCCAACTCCCACACCTGACCGCCGGACGGCCACTGTCGTGCCGACCATCGACGAGGAGGTGCTGGCCACCTTGATGTTTCGACCCAGCAGCACCCCAACCGCTCCAACCGCAACCCCGCTTCCAACACCAACCTTCTGGCCGACGGCTACTCTGGATCTGACTCCCGATCCGGGAGCCTGTCTCGAAGACGTCGAACGCCATCAACTGCGCGAGACGCATGAAGTCGCCGAGGGCAGTGAACGGTATTCACTTTCGGCAGAGGAGTGGTTGGGTTATCTGGAGCTAATGGGAATCGAGTCGCTGTGCATCCCGTCTGGCTTCGGCGCGCCCTATCTAAACGTCGACTGGAACGGCTTTGCCAACCCCGGGCTTGCTATCGGTCGGATGGTCAGCATCGGGTTCGAGCGATTGAACGACGGCTTGTCCGGGTGGTCACGTGGATACCTGCTGTATTCGACCTACGACTTCGAGATCGGCACCATGTACCAGGATTTCGCTGAACCGAAGGACCTGGCTGCGGTCAGAGCCGGCAATGTCGACATCCCGGTCCGGGTCGATGGCGTGGACGGATTCATCCGATATGAGCCCGGGTTCCCAATGGGTGGGCAGGATATTGCGAAGACTTACGTCTTTCCGTTTGAAGATTACTATGTGGCGGCGGTGTTGACGCTGGGGGTTTGCCCGTACGATCAGGTGGAGCAAAACATCATCGAGATGGAGGCCGGCAGACACCCGGACATCAGATTCCCTTACGTCCCCCTGATGGACAACCTGGTCCTTTCCATTCTCTTCCGCTAGGCCTTCGACCAGAGGAGCGCCGCTCAGGGGCTGGGCAGCTTTGCAACCGTGCCCGGATTGAAGTCTGACCCCTCCTCCCCGCCACCGGGCCGCGCTGGCGGCGCGGACTCAGCTTCGGCTGAGCATTCGTTCGAGCATCGATTGGGCGGCCAGATGCCGTTCCCATAGATTGAAGTGCTCCAGCGCGCTGCGAATGTCTTCGTCGCGCATGCCACGCGGATGCACGCCAGCTGAACGCAAAATCCAGTACACCTCGGCCATTTTGTCGACATATTCGAGATAATCCAGCGCCCGGGAGAGCGTCTCGCCGGTCGCCACCGCGCCGTGCATGTGCCAGAGCAGCACCTGAGCGGTTTCCAGCGCCTCAGCTGAACGCTGCCCGAGCTCGACCGAGCCGGGGGTACTGTAGGGCACGTAGTGGATGCCCTCCGGGAACAGGATGTGGGCTTCGCTCTGCATGCGCAGCAAGGCTTCGCTGATGGCGCGGCTGTCCTGCAGACGAGCCAGGTGGGTGAGGGCGATCAGGTTGGCCGGGTGAGTGTGGAGCACCACCAGGTGGTTGGGGCGGGACTCGACCAATTTGGCCTGGATGGCCAGGTGGGCCGGCAGCTCGGAAGTCACCCGCGGGTTTCCCCACAGGCAGCTCATCTGCTTTCCGGATGCAGCTACCTGGAAGAGGCCAATCCCTTCCGCCAGTCGGGTTTCCATCTCGCGGGCTCGCGATCCGGCAGCGGTGATCATCAAAATGCGCCCGGTCAGTTCCGGAACCTGCATGGGCAGATCGATCGCCGGCAAGGTTGGCATTGGGTCCACGCCGTCCGGCAGCTGGGGGAGTCGGATCGAAATGTTGCCCGAGCCGGCCTCCGACCAGCCTTTCTGCGCCAGCCAGCTCGAGACGCTGACCAGTTCGCGTACTTCCGGAAGCTGTTCGATGCTCACAGCCGGGGAGTATACATCGGTGGCTGGCGGTGGGCTTTGGCGGAAACCGCGCTGGGGGGTGCTAGACTCGGAGGGCACGGGAGGGGAGGCGCGATGCGAACTGTAATGTGGAACGCCGACGGGCCTGCGGTGCGGATGATCGACCAGCGGCTGCTGCCCGGTGAGGTCAAACTGATCGACCTGACCACACCGCAGGAAGTGGCCGAATCGATCCGTGACATGGCGGTGCGCGGAGCGCCGGCGATCGGCGCCACCGCGGCCTACGGCTTGGCGCTGGCGGCGGAGCGGTCAGAGGCGGAGGACCTGGAAGGTCTGTGGGCAGATCTTGATACCGCCTCCGCCACCCTGTCGGCGGCGCGGCCGACCGCCCACAACCTCAGCTGGGCGCTGGAGCGGCTGAACGAGCGCGCTCGGGCGCTGGAGGATCCAACGCCCGATCAGGTCCGCCAGCTGATGCTGGCTGAAGCGGAGCGCATTGCAGATCAAGACGTGGAAATCAACCGGGCCATTGGGCGCCACGGCGCCGAGCTGATCCGAGACGCCGATACGGTGATCCACCACTGCAATACCGGCGCGCTGGCTACCGTCGACTATGGGACCGCATTGGGCGTGATTCGAACCGCCCACGAGCAAGGCAAGCGGATCCATGTGCTGGTCGACGAGACCCGGCCGAGGCTCCAGGGCGCCAAATTAACCGCCTGGGAGCTGGAGCAGTACGGCGTTCCCTACGACATCATCTCCGACAACGCCGCCGGCTACTTCCTCAGCCGTGGCGAGGTGGCCGGCTGTTTCGTGGGGGCAGATCGAGTGGCGGCCAACGGCGATGTCGCCAATAAGATCGGTACCTACATGCTGGCGCTGGCGGCCAACGACAACCGCGTGCCGTTCTACGTTGCGGTGCCCACCTCCACCATCGATCTGCAGCTGGCATCGGGTGCCGAGATCACCATCGAGGAACGCGACCCGGACGAGGTGCTTGGTCTGCAGGACCACGGCGTGCCGGTGGCGCCGGAATCCAGCCGCGCTCGCAATCCGGCCTTCGACATCACGCCCAACACGTTGGTGACCGCCTTTGTGACTGAGGTCGGCCTGCTGCGGCCGCCGTACGGGCAGACGCTCAGGGCGGCGGTGGAGCAGGGCAGGGCGGAGGCGCTAGCCGCTGGGTAGTCGGCGCAGTAAGCTGCGCGGCAGGCTGACGATCTCGCGGATCCCCAGCCCGTAGGCCACCGCCAGGTAAGCCGCGCCGCCCAGCCCGCCGGCGATCGCCAGCTGGGGCAGCGCTCCGGCCGGCGCCACCGACTTGCCGAGCACGATCACCCCGGCCATCACCGCACAAGCCAGTCCGGCTCGCAGCAGATCCCGCAGCACCTGTTGCACCTCAACGATTCCCCAACGGAAAGCAATAATGGTCAATCCGATCAACGACTCGACCCCCACCGCCACCCCATTTGCCAGCGCCAGCCCGCCGTGGGAGAGTCGGCCCGGGCGGGTGAGCGCGATCGCCAAGCCGACGTTGAGCGCAGTGGTGAAGAACGAGACCAGCAACGGGGTGAGCGTGTCCTTGCGGGAGGCGAAGGCTCGTACCACCACCTCCAGCACCGACTGACTGATCAGCGCCACCAGGTAGAACTGCAGCCCGAAATACACCAACTCGGTGCTTTCGGTAGTGAACTCACCACCCTCAAAGAGCAACTGGATGACCGGCCGGCCGAGCAGCAATAAACCGACCGCTGCAGGCAGAGTCAGGGTGAGGATTGCCCGCAGCGCGCCGCTGAATGACTTGCGCTGGTCGTCGGGGGCGTCGGTGGCCGCCAGGCACAAGGTCGGAAAGACTGCGATGCCGATGGCTGTGCCCACCAGCGTCCAGGGCATGTTCATGATGGTGTACGAGTAACGCAGCGCCGCCAGGCGCCCTTCGCCAAGTCCTGATCCGATGTTGGAGTTGAGCCAGTCGATGCTGGCGCGGGCCATCATCAGGTCAACCACCCGAGGGAGCATCAGGACCCCCACCCGGAACAGCGCCGGATTGTTCGATCCCGCAGCTGGAATTCCAGGGGTGCCACGCCCGGGTCGGCGCACGAGCCTGCGCAGGTACTGCGCGGCGGTCGTCAGGGCTTCTCGCCAGCCGAGGCTTGGCACCCAAGCCACCCGATAGCGGACCAGCCCCGGCACCTGCACCAGCAGGTGCGATGCCGCCCCGGCGATCGCCCCCCAGGCCAAGCCGTGGATGCCGAGGCTGGGCGATAGCACTAGCGCGCCAAAGATCACCCCCAGGCTGTACACGATCGGCGAGAGCGCCGGCAAAATGAAGTGCTGGTGGGCGTGCAGCACGCCGGTAGCGATGCTGCTGATGGCGAAGATGACCGTTGAAACCAACAACAGCCGCATGAGCTCGACTGTCAGCTGCTGGGCCTCTGGCGGGAAGTTGGGCGCTAAACCCCAGGGCACGCGGACCAGGGTGGGAGCGGCGACCGCTGCCAGCAACGAAACCGACACCGCCAGCAAGAAGATGGTGTTGACCACCTGGCTGAACAGCCGGTTGCCCGCCTGTGCCTTGATGGGTGCGACCGCTTTCCGGTTGCCGGATGAAGACGGTCCGCCGCCGATAAACTCGGTGTAGATCGGGATGAAGGCGAAGGTCAGCGCTCCTCCGGCCAGCATGGTGAACAGCAATTCCGGCAGCCCGTTGGCGGCCGTGTAAGCGTCCAGCTCGCGAGTGGTGCCGAATATCGAGGCGATGATGCGCTGACGGAGCAGGCCGACCAACATGGAGGCCAGCAGGCCGCCCATAACGATCAGGGTTGAACGGGCAACGCTGGAAGCGCCGGAGCGGGTGGTGGAGGATGCGCTCACGTCACCTGGACGCAGGAGCGGAGCGTTGTGGAGGTGGCGTACGGGCAGGCAATCGCAGAGAGGGCGCAGGCCGGCACAGTCATGGGTGGCTAGTTGCCGCGCGCGCGGGGGCGAGCAGCCTCAACTTCCGGGCGGTGGGCCCAGCCGCTCGAGCTGAGCCAGAGTTGGGATGAATTCCGGATGGTAGCGCAGGCTGGCGTAGAGGTCGTCGTAAGCCCCGGTCAGGTCACCGATAGCTTCCCGGGCCAGCGCCCGCCAGTAGTAGCTTTCCTCCAGCGACGGCTCGGCCATGTTGTCCAGCGTCTGGGTGGCCAGCGTTATCACGTCCCCGTAACGGCCGGCGTAATAGTATGCCCAGTATGGACCGGTTTGATACCACATAATGCGGTACGGTCGGGTGCTGTCATCGGGATCCAGGGCAGCGTAAAGCTGGAAGGCGTAATCGTAGGCGAAAGCCGCGTCGACGTACTGCTGCAGGTCAACGTGGCTGGTGCCGGCGTTGAACCAGGCGAAAAACTGATCGATGTCGGCCAACACCTCGCCCTCGTCCAGCGCAACCTCCAGCGCGTGCTGCGAGGCCCAGCGTTCATCGGCCCAGGGGCCCAGGGCCTCGAACAGCGCCGTTTGCTGCTCGATCGGATAAGCGACCGCGAACACGAAGTTGAATGATCTCCAGCCTTCGATGAATTTGGCGTACGGAACCCGGAAGTCCGGGCCATCCAGGTAGGTATCCTGCACGATGAGCACGCCTTCGTTTTCGTCGTAGCCGGTGACGAACTGGTAGTGACCCAGCCAGCCGAGTTTTCCAGTGTAGTCGAATTCGTAATAGCCCTTCTCGGTCACCACCGGGAAGCCGGCTGCAATCAGCCGCTTGAGCAGCTCGATGTCACCGCCGTGACGTACCACCGAACCCATGCCCGACAGGTTGTCGGCGATGTAGTCCTGGAACTCATAGGGCATCACGTTCTTGTCGTCGTCGCTGGGTTTGATCGCCCGCCCGATCACATCCCGGTTGCCGTTCCAACCCCAATAGGTCAGCGCCATCGAGAAGTTGGCTGGTCCGCAGTAGTTCCAGCGGTTGTGTTGATCCTCGTACTGCACTCCCTCAATTACCACCCGCTCCGGAAGCGGCGTCGGCGCCGGGGTGGCAGTGGCGGCCCGGGTGGGTTCTGGGCTGGGACCCGGTTCGGTCGGCGTGGGCGCCATGGAGGTCAGTGTGGCCTGCACCATGGCCGACAGCGTCGGATCGGGCACGAAGACCGCTTCCTCCGGCGGCGAAAGCGCGTATTTGATGCGAGCTCGGAATTCATCGATGCGCCAGCCGAGGTGCTCTTGCACGAACGGCAGCTGGTAGGCCAGTACACTGGTGACCAGGGCTACCAGCGCACCTGCGAAGAAGAGGGGGAGTTTGCGGTTCATTGGAGGCGGTGGCGGAGGTCAGGGACAGCGTGGGCCCATCTGGCATTCCGAGCCCGGCCGGGACCGCCAAGCGAGTGGCGATTATACCCAACGCAGGTGAACCGGGTGGTCCATCCCACAGAGGGCTCGGCTGTTATACTCGGCGCATGATTGCTAGTTTTTTCACAACCATGACACTGTGCGGTGAGCGCCGGGTCAGGCGGGCAATCCTGGCCGTGTTGCTGGCGTCGCTTATGGCTGCCTGTGGAGCATCGCCCACAACTTCGGATCAGGCTGGAGTGTCGCCTACCGTCGCTGCCACCAGCGGCGAGCCAGCCGCGGTCAACTATCCCGAGGATCAGGTTGCGGAAGGCGACAAGCTATACCATCAGACCTGCGTCACCTGCCACGGCCCAGACGCCAAGGGGGTGGAGGGCCTGGGCAAGAACCTGACCACCAGTCAGTTTTTCGCCGAATCCACCGACGACGAGTTGCTGGAGTACGTGCTGGTGGGCCGCACGATCGACGATCCGGCCAATACCACTGGCGTGGCAATGCCTCCGAAGGGGGGATTCCTCTTCCTGCAGGACGAGGACATCCTGGCGATCATCGCCTACTTGCGCACACTTCAAGAGTAGCTGCGGTAGTTGGCTGCTGGCGCCCGCGGACCAATTGGGCGCGGGCAAGCCTGCCCATCGGAACCGACACACAGGCGCGCCTGCCCGGGGCGCCCTTTTTGCTTAGCGGGTCACCCTCCAGAGCACTGCCGTGGCGCTCCAGAAGGTAGCGCCGACGGTCAGGTGCAGCACGCGGGTCCAGGCCGGTAGCAGCAGCGCCACATTCAGGATTCCCAGAGCAATTTGCAGCACCAGCAATCCGGCGATGGTGAAGGCGAACCGCCGCAGCACTGGCTCCTTGCTGCGTTGCAAGACACGGTAGACGCTGTAAAGCGCCAGCGCGGCGACGGCAAACGCCACCACGCGGTGCAGCATGTGGAACTCAACCAGCTGGCGGGTGGCACGTTCGACCGC
>CAZJUE010000081.1:0-11789 GCA_964549025.1 uncultured Anaerolineaceae bacterium
GCCGGCGGTAGATAAACCGCGGCCCAGTTCCCAGCTGGAGCCGGTTTCCAGATCCATGACCGCACCATCCTGCAGCGTGAAGTGCAGCGCTCGCCCATCAACTGTGCTGAAGTAGGCATTCAAGCTGGTGGGGCTGGCCCATACCACGATCGGTTGTCCGGCGAACTCATCGTTGATCAGACCCTGTTCCGCCACGTCTCCGTAGTAGTAGGCCTTAGCTGCGCCTTCCAACGCCAGACCCAAGACGTAATCCGGCCGAAACCCCTGTCGGCTCCCCACCCTCAGCCGGTCCAGGTTGTTGACCATTGCCAGCGTGTTGGGGTGCGCCGCTACCCATTCGCCCCAGGTGATTACGCGCGAAGGCAACAGGAACAGCTCGATTCCACGGTACTCTCCGTCGATGGCGCGTCCCCAGGGCTGTGACCAGACCGATCCGGTTTCGTGGTCCCACCAGGTCATGGCGTTCATGAACAACGCCCCGTAGTTCCCAAACGTGTGGGTCACTCCGTCAATGCGCCGGTCGTGCACGAGACCGGTGTAGCAGATCGGTCAATAGGTAACCAGGATCGGCCACCCGGCCAGCTCGTCGTTGACCATCTCACGGAAGCGCAGCACCGAAATTGGATAAGCCTTCGCCTGGTCGTCGAGCTCGATACCGATCACCAACTCATCACTCTCCAGCGGGGCTTCGGAAGCGCGGGCGAACTCGGGGTTATAGATCGGTGCGATGGCGTCCAAGCCAAGCAGACGCGGAGGCATATAGGAGTCGAAGTCGCTCACTCGTCGGTTGATCAACGACGGATCTACATCCTCCGGCGTGGGCGCAGCTGCATCTAGTGATGGATCACTCGTGTTGTCGGCATCTTGGCCGACAGACCCGTCGCTTGACGACTGGCTGCTCGACACTCCGGGCGACGCCTGGCTGCTACTGCCGCCGGAAGTCCGCGGTGCCGCACAGCCGGCCAGCAACAGCGCGGCCAATGCCATGAGCGATAGCTTGATCATCAAACCCCAAGAGCCCTGGCCAGGCCAGGGCTCTTGATTGGAGGAGGAGAATGGGGGAGGAACCATCACCTACCGATACAGATCGCTCAGGACCAAGGTTCCTTACCTCTTCCGCTCAGCAGCGTGGTACCCCGCTTCCACTCAGCCCCACAGGGATTTCGCTTCGCTCAACCGGTTTGGCTGGCACGCTCATAGAACGCGATGAGCATTTCGGCCTGCTTGCGGAGCGTTGCGATGATCACCGTCAGTGCCAGCGTGATGGCCGTGAATAGGAAGGCCATTCCGACCATCCGCAGCGGATTGAGCCAGAAACCAAACGAGCTAATAGTGGCCAACTGATCCAGCAGCGTTGAACCCGGCTGCGCGGGATTGAGCTCACCGGCGATCGAGTGGTTCCAGTAATCCGGCACTACACCGCTCGCCAGCACCAGGCCAATGACCAGCGCCGCGGCCAGGATCATCACCCCTATCGCAGCGCTTAGCTGAAAGATCCGCACCGTGCGGGGGACCGGCGGCATGTGCGGCCGCAAATCCGATCGGATGTGGCTGGTGATGGTCATACCCATCGCGCGCAAACGCCTGGCGATCGTTCCCAACGCCATGGTGATTGCCATCAAACCGAAGCCCAGCCCGACGAACTTGAACTGCGGCACCCAAGATTCGAGTACGTGGGCGGTGACGTTGGCCGCTACCAGGGTGCTGCCGGCCACGGCCGCTTCGCGAACCTCTTTGGCTTCTGAGAAGAATGTGGATTGAGCGGGAGATAGCGCCAACGCGCCGATCAAAAACGCCAGCAACACAATTCCCCAGCCCATCACCGCGAGCAGCGGATAGAACGGCATCATGCGTTCGATCAGGCTGAAGGGGAACGGGACACTGTCTTGGGGTCGATTGTTGATCATGATTTGAACCTCCTACGGGGTCGATTCGCCGTGCTTCACAACCAGGGGAAAGCAGATCCGCATAACTTCGCCACGATTGCGAAGCAGCCGTGGTATCGACGAGAACTCCAGTGCGATACCCACCATAAAGGCAGCGACGCCAAGGAACGTCAATGGCTCCAGCCAACGGGGTATCGAGTTGAGCGTCTCCAACTGACCCAGCACCGCCGTATCGAGTTCGGCCGCGTCACGAGCGGCTTTGGCATTGGATCCCCAGTAGCTGACGGCGGTGGGCGTCAGGACGAGCAGCCCGATCAGCAGTGAGGTGGCGATTAGGAGCCAGCCCAATCCGGTGAGCCAGCGGAAAACCCTCATCTGCCAGGCGGGAGAAGGTGATTGTAGGGATGTCATGTTTGATCTCCTGTCGAATGCGATGACTATGCGGAAACCTGCTCGGTATCCCGTACCGTTTTGCGGGCCGCCTGGCGCGAGACGCGGATCCCGGCGGCGAGCAGGCGAGTCTGGTTGGTGAGGATGTAAACGATGGTGGCCAATCCAATCAGAATCGCCAGGAATTCGGTTGCGATGCCGAAGAACTTGAATGGGATCAGCCAGGCGGAAGTGGCCCTAATGCTTTCCAGCTGAGCAAGCAGCGTGCTTCCGGCTGCCGCCGCGTCGATTTCAGCGATCGGATTGGAGAACAATTGGCGAGCAGTAGACGCCAAATCCAGGCCGACCAGCAGCGCCACGACAAACACCAGCACTCCGGCCATCATCACCAGCGGCATCAGCCGTGCGTACCGGGGTGGCGAAGGCAAATCAGGTCGTTGCGCGATTGGCAGGTTCGAAAGTACTTCGGTCCCGACCACTTTAAGGCGATCGATGATCACCCGCAGCGCCATCACGATCCCACCGAGGATCAATCCCAGGCCAAGAAACTTGAAGTAGGGAAGCCAGAGCCCGGTGCTTTCGATTGACGCCCGCTCCGTCAGCAGGCTTGTCTCTCGAAATGACTTCGGTTGACTGAAGTACTCGGCCGCCAGCTGCGAGTTGAAGTAGCCCACGATCAGGGCAATCGTCACGATCGTGAATCCCATCCCAATGAGCAGCGGGTACATCCGGGCCATCTTCCCAATCAGCTTTTGCATGTGTGCCTCCAAATCCGATTCATCCAATTCCGACTCAGTTGTGGACTCTCTGGCCGATCAATTTCCACCTCCTTGCTTTCACGGGTGACTTGACCCGATGCGAACCCGGATTGGTGAACTAGTGAGCATGTTGACGCTCCGGCTCCGCTGGCTCTTACTCTGGGCAGGCTGACTCCGGGCGCTCGAGCCGCACGAATCAAAAAGGCCCCGCAACTTGAGTTGCGGGGCCCGATCAGGTACGGCTTGCGCGCCGGTCAGTGCAGGGTCTGCACGACTTCCAGCAGCGCTCGATATTCCTCCAAGCAATCCGGGCACATCTCGAGGTGGTGTACCACCAACGGGTACAGCTCGCTGACGTCCTGGCCCTGATGGGCCGCTTCGACGTAGGTGTCCAGCAGCGCGAATACCTCGCCGCAATCCAGTTCGCTCTCCTGGGTATGGGCAAGCATATTCATCAGCTTGCGCAACATCGATGGCGTTCGACTCATCTCCCTACCGCGTGATTGACGTTCCGGCCACGGTCGATCTTACCCGGACTCGAATACATCCAACACATCCTCCGGACTCAGTCCTTCTTGCGCCAGCGCTCGCTTCAGTTTCCTGCGCGCGTCGTGCAGTAGCTTGTACAGCGCGTTGCGGTTGGAATCCATCCTGCGGGCGACCTCCTCCATGGGAACGCCGTGGATTTGGGTGGCAATTAGAGCGGTGCGCTGCTTCTCAGTTAATTCCGATTCGATCAGCCTGCGCACCAGTTCGATCAGGTCGTCCTGCTCAGTGAGGCGATCAGGCCCAGCCGCTTCGTCCGCCAAAAAACCGAACGAAAGCTGCCCGGCGGTGAGTTCATCCAAGGATATATCTTTCCAGCGCGCCCGTCGAAGTTCAGTCAGAGCAACGCGCACTGCGATCTTATGCACCCAGGTGGTGAACTTGCTGCGCCCCTCGAAGCTGTCCAAGTTGTCCAGCACCCTCAGCAAGGTGTCCTGAGCCACCTCCTCGGTGAGCGAATCAAAGTGCGGATCGGACGGCTTCAGCCATTTGGACAGTGAGTACGGCAGCCCGCGCAGGATGATCTGGCGCAAGTCGCCAAGCGCTTGCTCCTGTTCCGGCCCATCATCGCGAAGTTGATTGAGCCATTCCTGGTTAGTGCGTTCGGTCAGATCAAACCCTCCCGCGCTGAGTATACCGTCGCTGATTGGTAAGCTACCCATGGGGTGGCCCATCTAATCAATAGCAAACGCAGTTCTGGAGGTCTCATAGATGCAGGATATATTTGGTTTTCTCGAGCTGCAGGAGTGGTTGGCGCTGTTGCGCATTGCCATTGGGCTGTGGTGGCTGGAAAGCGTTCGACACAAGCCGCTGCGGAAGTTTGTCGGTGGCCAGATGGCGGACTGGGCGCTGGCGCTGGCAGATAACCACCCGGTTCCGCTGTACGGCAACTTCATTCGTCGCTTGGTCGGACCCAACCGTAACTGGTTTCCATACTTTAACTTGGCCGGTGAGCTGGCGGTGGGCATCGGGTTGACTTTCGGTTTTCTGACCCCGATCTCCGCCCTGGTTGCTCTGTTCCTCAACCTCAACTACCTGTCGCTGGCTGGCGTGCGGCCGAAAGACATTTCGGTCAACAAGGCCTATCAGTGCGAGCAAGGTCAGAACCTGATGATGATCGGTTCTACCGTGGTGGTCGCCATCACTGGGGCGTGGTCGGTGTGGAGCGTGGACAGCCTGCTGGGGTGGTTCTGACCCCAGAGATTAGCGACCTGGCGCTGCGATCGATGCACGAGATCAGCGGCAAAGTTGTTCGGAGCATGCATGATGACGGTCGGCGAATTCCCCAGGCTTGAGGGGTGGGAAGCCACCCGCGACGCCTTGCACAGCTACGCCAGGGTGGTGTGCGCGGTACCGCGGGCCCTGGCCGAACCTCACCCGAAGTGGTGGCACATCAGCTTGAAGCCTCACAATGATGGCGCAGCCACCGATCCAATCAGCGTCCATGGCAATGCGTCGGGGGCAGTCCAACTGGTGCTGAACCTGCGCTCCCATGCAGTTGATCTACTGTACAACTCAATGGTGGTGGGCAGCTTCACGCTGACCGCGGTACCGAGCGCCGCGGCGCTGGCCGATGGGCTTGTGGTCGAGTTGAATGGCCTGGGCGTTCAGCCGAAGCTTGACCCGAGTCAAATCGATGCGGCCGGTCCATTCGCTTACCAGCCAGACCACGCTGAAGCCTATCGGGCCGCTTTGCATCTCACCGCGCGGGTACTCAACCAGCATCGGGAGCAACTGACCGGGGACACCGGGCCGGTGCAACTGTGGCCGCATAATTTCGACCTAGCCTTTGAGTGGTTTGGGACGCTCCGCGTGCCTTACGATGAGCCGGCGGGCACCCGGGAGCAACCCTCCCAGATCAATTTCGGATTTGCGCCGGGCGATGACAGCCATCCGGAGCCGTACTTCTACTCCAACCCCTGGCCGTTCGACGAGCAGCTGGTCGGCCAGGAATTGCCCTCTGGCGCCCGCTGGTTTACTGAGAGCTGGAAAGGTACGCTGCTGCCCTACTCGGACATGGTCGGCCGATCCGCTGACAGATTGCTCGCCTACTATCGCGCGGTCTATGACCTTGCATCACCGGGTTTGATGGCCTGATCCTCGCGCAGCCAACCACCAGGATCCGGGCGACGTCCAATCGGTGAGCGGTGCGGGCCAACCGGCCGGGGTTCGCAGGCCGTCCGGCGCACTGCACCCTAATGGTCAGCGTGATAAGCTACCCGCCATTCCGATGGCAGCCGCAGACCAACCCGTCATTCTGGTGCTGACCGAAGACCTGTTCATGGTTCCGCGTCTCGAGGACGCGGCCCGCGAGCTCGGCTACCAGCTTCAGGTAGCAGACTCGCCAGCCTACTTCGGCGCAGAAGGCCAACCGGCGCAACGGGCGGTGCCGCTGACCGAGCCACTCGAAGGCCCGGACGCGCACTTTATGCGGCGCCTGGTCGAGCTGCGACCGTCGCTGATGCTGGTCGACACCACCAGTGCGCGCATACCGTGGGAGCGCTGGATTCAGGTGGTCAAGACCGCCGCCGCCTCGCGCCGCATCCCGATCGTGGCCTTCGGCCCGCACGTCGACCGACGGGCGCTGCAGCGAGCCGCCGATGCCGGCGCCGAGCGCACCGTAACCCGCGGTCAGCTGCAATCCTCGCTGCCTGCCATCATCCGTGAGAACGCCCGGCAGCTGGACCTGAAGGCCCTCAAACGCGCTTGCGATGGCGAGCTCTCCGCCAAGGCGTCGCACGGGCTTCGACTGCTGAACGATGGCGAGTATTACGAAGCGCACGAGCTGCTGGAGGAGGCCTGGATGGAGGCCGAGCAGCTCGAGGGATATCTGTACCGCTCGCTGCTTCAGATCGCGGTGGCCTACCTGCAGGTTGAACGCGGCAACCACCCAGGCGCGGTCAAAATGCTGCTTCGCCTGCGCCAGTGGCTGGCCCCGCTGCCCGACCGATGTCGGGGGATTGACGTCGCCGAATTGAAGGCCAATGTGCGTGAATTCGGCGAGGCGCTGGAGCAAGCCGGCCCGGACGGACTATCCACCCTGGAACTGCGCCCCGTGCCGCAACTCCCAACCCCATAGAGGCGTGCACCTCGGCTTCCGCTCAGGCCTCAGTGATGCCGAAGTTATTCAACCCGTTCGGCCAATCCGACGCTACTCGGCGTAGCGGGCATGCTCGGTTTTGGTTTGGCCAGGCTCCCGCCAGGCAAAGCGGGCGGCAAAGCGATTGCTGCGCTCCTCCACTACGTCGGCGATAATCGGTCCGAGCATCGGGCCAAACTTAAATCCGTGGCCGCTGCCTCCAGCTGCAACCACCAGACCCTCTTTCTCCGGGTGGCGATCGATCCACAGGTCACCATCCCAGGTGTCACAGTACATGCACAGCCGGTTGAACACCGCTGGTGCATCGGTCAAGCCGGGTAGCAAATCGCGCAGAAACTCCCGGAAACGCGACTCCTGCTGCGGGTCGACCTCGCGCGGAGCCTCGGCCGGTTGGCGTTTGCCCGGACCATGGTTGGCCAGCTTGAGCGTGCCATTATCCAGAGCGGGGAAGCCGTACCAGCCGGTGGTTGAGATGTCGGCCGACCAAGTGACGAAAGCCGGAGGTTGGAACTTGGAAGGGTCGGCCAGCTGAAAGTGATAGACCGGCTGGCCGACTGCCCACATCACCTCGCCCAGCTCAGGCAGCAGCGAAGGCGTCCAGGCGCCGGCCGCCACCACGGTCGTGTCGGCAACGATCTCTTCTCCCCCGGTGCCTACCACGCCAACCACCCGTGTGCCTTCCACCAGCAGTCGCTCCATCGCCACGCCGCCACGCACTGAGACTCCCAAACGTTTGCCGTCCGCCAGCAGCCTAGCGACCACCTCCCCACTCTCGGCCCAACCGGCGCGCGGATTGAAATACGCCTCGGCAAATCGCTCGGCGTTCCAGGCCGGGAAGCGATCGGTAACCTGGTTGACGGTCAGTCGCTCAACCGGGTGGCCGCGGGCTTCCAGTAGCCGATAGCTTTCGTGCTCGAAGCTCCCGCTGGCCATCGGCTCGGTGACCAGGAACAGCATCCCGGTCTGATGGTACAGCTCGACTCCCCAATCCTGGTTCCAGCGCTCCCAGCCGGCAAAGGCGCCCTCCATGAGCTCCGTGTAGAACTCATCCGGCCCATAGTCCATGCGCAGCACCTTGCTAATGTCGGTCGAGGCCGCCAGCACGTGAGGGATCGGCCCCGGATCGAGCAGCGTAACCTTGTGGCCACGCTGGACCAGCTCCAAAGCGGCGGAGGTCCCGAAGATCCCCGCCCCGACAATCGCCACCGAAGACTGAGTTTCGCTCACGCTATCTCTCCCACAGCTGCCTCGACCAGCAGCTTTCGCAAGGTTTCCACCGGCTGCAGCCCGAAGTAGACCTGCGCGATCTCGGCTCCGCGTTGGCGTTGCCGCTGGGCCAGATCCTGCTGCACCAGCAGCGAGAGGCAGGCCGCGCCCAGCGCCCGGGCGTCGCCACCCGGCGCAAGGTAAGCCGCATCCCTGGTGATCGAGCTGGCCAATCTGCCCTCCACTGCAGCGACCGGGACTCCAGCCGCCAGCGCCCAGCGCAGCGGCTGGCCCCAAGCGGCGGCGTTCAGCCCCAAGTAGGCCGCCGAGTCGCGATAGATCGAAACCAGCGTATCCAGATCAAACTCGGGCACGAAGGCGATCGAGTCCTGAACGTCCAGCTCGGCCGCCATGTATCGGATGAACTGTTCCAGCTCAGCGCCGATCCCCAGGAACATTAGCGGATAGCTGTCTCCCAAGGAACCGTCCACCCAGGTCCAAGCCGCCAACGCCAGCGCCACCTCTTCACGCCGCAAACCGAAGCACAGCACATGCAGTTGCTTCCCCCCCTGTGGCATATCAGCAAATGCCGGCGATACGAACGGCGGGAAGCTGCGCTCCCTGCCCGTATGGGAACCCTGGGCCGGCCCGTCGCCAGGAACCAGCACCAGCCGGGCGGCGCTGCGACCCGCTTGACCGGCGGCGCGCTGAAGCGTGCCGGCCAACCCGGTGCTGGGTCCGGCAAACGCGAACGGCAAGGTCGCCGTCGGCGGCCGGGCGGCGATCGGAGCCCCGCCATCCATCACCAGCAGCAAGTTGCACCCCAATTCCCGTGCCGCCCGCGGCAGCCGGCGCTGCTCGTAACGCAGCCAGCCCCAGGCGTCGGCAGGCTCGGCAAGTTCCTTCGTCGCCACCGCGTCTGGCAACTGAGGCAGCGATCCAGCCGGATGCACCACGGTCAGCCGCAATTCGTCGTTCGGCAGGACCTCGATCCACTCCTGCACCATCATCGCGACCGGGCCGTAAGGCCGTCGGACCAGTGCGCTGCCATCAATTGCCAGGTGTGTCAGGGAGTTGGCTTCACCGAACGGAGAGCATTATAGCGTCGCGCAAGTCCACTTAACCAAATGGGGGCGGATCACCGATCCGCCCCACATGCCTGCTCACGCTGCAGCTACCACTCGGTGCGCAGTTCACACACGCCCGCCCCGGAGCGGAAGGTCAAACCCAACCAATACCTACCCACTTCTTGCATGCTCCATTTGAATTTGATCCGGATGCTGCGCGTCTCGCCGCTGTCAATCTCCAGCCGTTCGTCGCCCGGCATTTGCGGATCCTGCTGCGTCAGCAACTCATCGATGGCATCTTCATCCAGATACGGCCTACCGTCCAAGAAGATCTGAGTCGCTTGGTTCGCTTCCGGCCATCCGAATCCCAGGCCCACGATGCTGGCCTGCGCGCCGGTGCCGTTGTCGATCGTCCAGCTGACCGAATGCCCCTGGCTGCTGAATCCGATCAGCCGCAGGCCAGCGCAGTCCGCGGCAGCCACCTGAGTTGGCGCCAACGTCGGATCCGAAATGGGGGTGGCATCGGCCGGGGATGGAATCGGAGTCGGCCCGGCCTCCGACGTGGTCCCGGCCAGGGGCACGATTTCGCCATTGCCATTCTCTTCGCCTGTGCCGGCGTCCGAAGGGCGAAAGGCCAGCAGAGCCAGGATGCCGACGAGCGGAAGCGCGATGGCGGGGATCACCCAGCCTGGCAGCGCACGGCGTGCCGGTCCGACCTCGGCAACCACCGACCGCTCTGGAAGCACCTCCGTCGGCGCCTCAACCCAACTGACCGAATCCCCAGCCATCGCCGCTTGATAGGCTGCCTTTAGCTCGCTCATATCCTTGAAGCGCTCATCGCGCGATTTGGCCAGCGTTTTCAGGATCACCCGCTCCAGTGCCGAGCCCAAGGTCGGGTTCAATCGGCCGGGCCGCGGCACCCGGTCCTGAATGTGCATCAGCACCAGCGCCATCGGCGATTCGGAGTCAAACGGCAGGTGACCGGTAGAGATCAAGAACAGCACCACGCCCAGCGAATACTGATCCGAGCGAGCATCCAGCGTCTTCCCCTGGGCCTGCTCAGGGGAAACGAAGGCCGGTGTCCCCATCAACATCGAGCCGGTAAGGCGGCCCGATCCCTCGACATCGCGCGCCAGGCCGAAGTCCATCAACATCGCCTCGCCATCATCGGTGAGCATGATGTTGGCGGGTTTGATGTCGCGATGGATCACGCCCTTGCTATGGGCGAACTGCAGCGCATCGCAAATCTGACCGATCCAGAGGTTGGCCTCCCGCTCGGTGAGGCCCTTGCGCACCAAGCGCTCCGAAAGAGTTTCACCCCTGACCATCGGCATAACGATGTAGACGTAGCTTTGGGTCTGGCCGTAGGCAATCACCGGCACGATGTTGGGGTGTTTCAGGCGCTGTTTGACCATTTCGGCTTCGCGCCGAAAGCGCCTGACAAAGCGCTTCTCGCCGGTAATGGTCGGCGAGAGCACCTTAATGGCCACTTCATCGCCGCCTCGGGTATCCTCGGCGCGATATACGGTTGCCATGCCGCCCTGGCCAAGCTGCTCAACCAGGCGGTAGTGGTCAAGTGTGTGACCGATCAGTCCAGCCAAATCCAGTCCCTGCTCTGAAGCGCATATAACCTACCATTGACGGACTGGCTTGTAAGGGGGAAAGAAGTTAGGGGCAACCTGCGGTTGGCGAGGCCACACCTTGACGACTCCTAATGGATGCCATACGATTATTCCAAGCAACGCCCTATTCCCGCTTCAAGACAGCTAAATATCGGGCACAACGCCGTACAGCTGCGTCAGTTTCGCGTTCCAGTCGGTTGCGACTGCTGACATCGGAAGGAGGTGCCGCACACAACTGACGAAATGACGCCGATTTCTAGTCCGTATTGCTAATAGAACGCTTTACTGTGAGGAGGAGACTAACCCCAATGCGTATCAACAGACTTTGGATTGCGCCAGCCCTGCTGCTGGTGGCTATCCTGGCCGTCGCTTGTCAGCCTGCGGCTGAGGGCGAAGTGGTGGAGGTTACCGTCGAGGTGCCGGTTGAAGTCACCCGTGAGGTGATGGTCGAAGGCGAAGGTGAGGTGGAGGTCGTCCAGGCCCCCGGCTACGGCGAGATCCTGCAGCGCGTCCAGGACCGCGGCCGGCTGGTGTGTGGCGGCCGAACCGACCTGCTGGGCTTCGGCTATCTGGATGCCGACGGTAACAACGTCGGCATGGACATCGATCTGTGCCGGGCGATCGCCGCAGCGATCTTCGGCGATCCGACCGCGATCGAGATCGTCCCGCTGACCGCTGCTGAACGAGGTCCCTCGGTGCAGACCGGCGAGGTGGACGTGCTGATCCGCAACGTGACCTGGACCAGCACCCGGGATTCCCAGTGGGGCAACTACACCAACGTCATGTTCTACGACGGTCAAGGCTTCATGGTGCCGGCCGACCTGGGCGTGACTACGCTCGAGGAGCTGGACGGAGCCGCAGTGTGTGTGACCAGCGGCACCACCACCGAGCTCAACCTAGCGGACGCCTTCCGGCAACGAGGGCTGGAATTCACCCCGGTGGTGTTTGAAGAGACCGCGGCGGTGTACGGCGCCTATGAGGAAGGTCGCTGCGACGCGACCACCAGCGATATGTCCCAGCTGGCCGCCATCCGCGCCGGTTTCGCTGACCCCAGCGCGCATGTGATCCTGGACTTCACGATCTCCGAAGAACCGCTGACACCTGTGGTACCGCACGGCGACGATCAGTGGTTCGATCTGGTGAAACTGGTGCTGTACGGCCTGATCAACGCCGAACACCTGGGTGTGAATCAGGGCAATCTGGATGCCATGATG
>CAZJUE010000082.1:0-5614 GCA_964549025.1 uncultured Anaerolineaceae bacterium
ATGGGATGAAGAACGGTAATGAGACCGGGGTGCGGTGGTGCCGGCCCATCAGGTAGTGGCCGAATTCATGCGCCACCAGGATACCCAGCAGGCTGGCTGTGTAGAGTGCCCCCAAGGGGAGCCCGATGCGGATCAGTTCGGGGAGCGGGAGATTCGGATCTGGCTGCAAGTAGCTCCAAGCGTGGTTGAGGCCGGTGTAGAGCACCGAGCCCAGTGTCAGCACAAACAGGATTCCGTTCCACCACGGCCGACCTGGTCCGGCCTCCGGAAGCCGATCGATTGCGATAATCAGGTGCTCACCTTCATGCTCCCGCAGCAGCGGCGTGACACCTTCCCGCTCGAAATGCGGCAGCAGCTGATCGTAGGCCTGATGCGCCGGCATTCGGAGCTTCCCCCTGAACTGGGCCTTCGCTCCTGCCCGTTCCGCACCAGCGATTTTGGCGCTGATCTGCATCACCATCCGGACGTGCGGCAGCAGCCGGTCAACCAGCGTGACTTCGCTTTCGGTAATTTCGTCCAACGCGCCTCCTCAAAATAGGGAGCGGGAGTGGATGGGAGTCGAACCCACCGCGGCCCGCTGAGCGACCCGCCAGCGGTTTTGAAGACCGTGGAGCCCACCGGGGCCCAACCACCCCCAAACTCAGGGAAGCATACCGTAGGGCTACATAGGTTTCAATACGCCGGGGCGATTCTCACAGCACACTCAGCATTGGACCGAGATTCCCATGCGAAGGGTCGTGTTTTCGATGCGCTCCTTGCTACAATCCACTGATGATCGCTGAAGCTTCCCAACCTTCCGAGCCACAAGCGCTGAAACCTTCCGGCCCGTCGCGGGATCGATGGGATCAGTTTCTGCTAATTGGCGGAGCGCTTGGTATGCTGATCAACCTGCTGGGCGCCGCGCTGTTTGGGACCTTCGCCCTGTTCTCAATTCTGGATGGCGAGTCGGGGGATGCCTTACTGCCCGGCATCCAGGCCATATCCATGGCAGTCGTCGGCGCGCTCGGAATACCGGCTATCTACTGGGGAGCGATGGGCTCCCGCAATCGCGCCATTGAACGGCCGAGGCCAATCTGGATCCTTGCGCTGCTGCTTTTCCCGATTTCGATCGGAATGGGACAGCTGGCCTTCGGCGAGGGAGTGCTGCCGGGACCGCTGGGCGCTATGGCCCACTTGATGGCCGCCGGCGCCCCGGTGCTATTCGTGAGTTCGATCGTGCTGCAACGAGGTGAGCCGCTTCCGGCACGGCGCCGCTGGGGACATTTCCTGGCCGGCCTGTGGGGTTCTCCACCGCTCAGCATTCTGGTAGAACTGCTTGCGCTGATCCCGGCCGGGATCGTATTGATTCTCGGTGCTGCTCTCAGCCCCGAAACCGTAGCGTTACTGCGCTCGCTGGCAGTGGGCGAATTCGCCAATGAAGCACAGGCTGCGCAGCTGGCGGCGGATCTGCTCTCGCAACCGGCCATCGTGGCGGTGATGGTTGGTTACCTATCGCTGGTCGTTCCGCTCATTGAAGAGGTGCTCAAGTCCTTGGCGGTTTGGCCACTGCTAAGCGGCCCGCTGACCAACAGCCATGCTTTCATTGGCGGCGCGCTGGGCGGCGCCGGCTACGCGCTGTTTGAGTCGCTCTTCCTACCACAACCCGGTGACGAGTGGCTGGCCACGATGGTGGCGCGCGCCGGCACGCCGCTGATCCATGCTTTTAATACTGGACTGGTGGCGCTGGGGCTGGCAATGGCATTCCGCCAACGCAAGTGGGTCAGTTTGCCGCTGCTGTACGGTGTGGCGGTTGTGCTTCATGGGCTATGGAACTTCCTGGCCCTGGTTCTCGGGCTGTCGGGCTACGGAATCGGGTCGGAACTCGGCCTGCTGGGCGCCTTGCCTAACACCATCGGCCAGCTGGCCGCCTCGGCGGGGCTGATCGGATTAGCGGGGGTATCGTTGGCAGGCCTAATCTGGCTGCCGACTCGGCTGGACTGAGGCTTGCGGCTGGCGTCCACGTCGGATGTGGTGCACCAGATAGAACACCAGCCCGGCGAGCAGCACCGCCGCGATGGGGATGTCAAAGGGGCGCATGATGGCCCGCAGCTCCTCCCAACGGGCGCCGAAGGCGTAGCCGCCGTATGCCAGGCCGGCGCACCAGATAAACGAGCCCACGAAGGTCAACGCCACAAAGGGGCCGAATCGCGCCCGGGACACGCCGGCCGGGAAGGATATGAAGGTGCGCACGATCGGCAGCAGGCGCGAAAGGAACGCCGCCCAGGAACCCCAGCGGCCGAACCAGCGGTCGGCCACTTCCAGGTCGTGATGGCTGATCATCAAGTACTTGCCGTAGCGATCCAGGAAGGCCCGACCGCCCAGGGCGCCCAAGGTGTATGAGGCAACCGATCCCAGGGTGCATCCCACCCCACCCCATAGCCCCCCGAGCCAGATCGATTGCAGCGCGCTCCCACCGCGGGCTTGAACCAACAGCCAGCCTGAGAGCGGCATAGTGACCTCACTCGGAATGGGGATATTGGCGCTTTCCAGCGCCATGATTCCGACCACTCCACCCCAACCGATCGATTGGAAAAGATTGGTCAGGAACAACACAATCTCGTGCTCAAGCCAGGCGGGCAAACGACCTCCTATCGACGTCCGTGCCCTACTTTCGAACGGGAAAACCAGGACAGCCGGACGAGTATAACGACAATCTGGCCTGGGAACAACGTTTGCTTGACTCGCCCCTACCGCTGTGCTACATTACCGGCTCTTTGAACATAAGTTCGCACGCCCCCGGAGCTCCTTATTGTCAAAGCCGCGTCTAGAACTCATGATGGATCGCCTGCGAGACCTGCAGGCGTCATCTCCAGACGTCGAAGCTTCGGCGGTGGTGAGCGTGGACGGCCTGACCATGGCCTCCGCGCTTCCGCCCGACGTGGAAGAAGACCGGGTTTCGGCCATGTCGGCGGCCATGTTGTCGCTGGGGGAGCGGATCGCGACCGAACTCGGCCGAGGCAGGCTCGACCAGGTCTACATCAAAGGTAAGACCGGCTACGTGATCTTGATGTCGATCGCCCGTGAAGCAGTGTTGACGGTGCTTGCCCGGGATCAGGCCAAGCTCGGTCTCTTATTCCTCGACATGCGCCGCGCCACGGAGGACCTCTCCAAGCTGCTCTAGGATGCGACAACTAACCGTCGTCATCCCCACCTACAACGAAGCCGAAAACCTTCCCACCCTAACCGAATTGCTCGCCCAACTCGGGCTTCCGGGTCTGCAGCTGCTGATCATCGACGACAATTCGCCAGACGGCACCGCTGACCTGGCGGAGCGGCTGGCCGAACAGCTGCCTTTCGGCCTGCACGTACGGCGACGCGCCGGGAAATTAGGTCTGGGATCGGCCTACCTGGAAGGCTTCGCTATGGCGCTGGATGCAGGGGCCCAGGCAATCGCCCAGATGGATGCCGACCTGTCGCACTCGCCATCCTATCTGCCGGGGTTCCTGGAGGCGTTGGAGCAATACGACGCGGTGTTTGGATCGCGCTACGTCGAGGGTGGTCGTCTGGACGAGCGCTGGGGGATCGGCCGGCTGGCGCTATCGCGTTTTGGAAACAACTACGCTCGGGTGATCCTGGGATTGAAGGTCCTGGACACGACCGGCGGTTTCCGTATCTGGCGAGCGGAGGCGCTGCGTCGGATGCCGCTTGGCCGTATCGAGTCGGAAGGCTATGTGTTCCAGGTTGAGATGGCCTACCTGGCGCAACGACTGGGTCTCCGCATCCTGGAGCTGCCGATCTACTTCGAAGACCGGCGTATCGGCCAGTCCAAGATGTCGTTTCGCATCCAACTCGAGGCCGCCTTGCGAGTTTGGCTGCTGCCGCTCACCCACCGCGGCTTGCACCCCTAGCTAGCCTTCAGCTGCTGCCGCTCACCCACCGCGGCTTGCAGCCCTAGCTAGCCTTCGGCTGCCGCCCACCCGATGCAGACCATGGCAATAGTCGGCTACCGTCGGTAGCGCGCCGCGGGATAGACCCCCGAGTCGCGGATCTAATCCTCCATCGCGCTGACTTCGGCCAGCCGCACCCAATCATCCAAAGCGAGCTCCTGCGCCCGCGCCTTGGCTTGAATTCCCGCCCGCTCCAGGTGCTGAGCCAGCGCTTCAGCCGGCAGCCCCAATCCGGCTGCCAACGCGTTCTTCAGCATCTTGCGCCGCTGGGCGAAGCCGGCCCGCGCCAATTCGAAAACCTGCGAAACCGTCTGCGAGTTCATCACAGCCCGATTGTGCCGGTCGAGGCGCAACACCGCCGATTCGACAGCTGGCCGCGGGTAGAAGGCGCGCGGCGGGATGTAGCCCGCAATCGACGGCGAGCCGTAAACCTGCACGCTGAGCGACAGCAGACTCATCGCTCCGGGCTCAGCCATTGCGCGCTCAGCGACTTCGCGCTGTACGGTTAGCACCAGCCGCTCGGGCCGATTGCCGGCTTCAGTCAGGCGGCGGATCAGCGCCGAGGTGATGTTGTAGGGAATATTGGCCACCACCGAGTAGCTGCGGTTGCCCATCAAGGTCTCGAGATCAAGCTGCAGGATATCGCCCTGCACCAGCTGGACCTGCGGCCGCCCGCCAAGCACCTCCTGCAATATCGGGATTAGCCGCTGATCGAGCTCGACGGCGATCACCCAGCCCGCTTGCTCGGCCAACACCAGCGTTAACGATCCCAGGCCGGCGCCGATCTCAAGCACACGGTCGGCTTGATCCAATTCAGCCGCACGGGCCACCTGAAGAAGCGCGCTGCGGTCGGTCAGAAAATGCTGGCCGAGCCGCTTGCGCGGACGCAGGCCGTGCTTGCGCAGCAATCTGCGCGCGTCGATGACCGGGTCCACTAGGGGAATACGTAAACGATGTTGCTGGGGACCGGCGTGAGGAAGTAGACCGTCACGTATCCCGACCACCCCACCCAATTGTCGTCTTCATAGCCGAGATCGATCCAGCGTCCCTTTACTCCGCTTCCAGTATCGGCCGCTTCCGCAAATCCGTAACCAGGAACATACATTCGAGTGCCGAAGGGGATCAAGCTGCGATCGATGGCCACCAGGCCCTTCACCAGCGGCTTGCCGGATGCCGTAATCCCAAACCACGGGCTGTCCGGCGAAACCCCGGCACGTGAAGGCGAGTACGAGGTGGCGTACATTTCGACCGCCCGCCAATAGTCCAGCGGACCGTCGGCGGTGGAGACCGTCCGAATTTCAATTCGGGTCCCGTACCCAACGATCTGCGGCGAAGGCTGCTGAGCGACCCAGGCACCCTCCACCGATCGGCTGACCTCCTGCCCATCTTCAATGCGCACCCGAATCCGGTTCGTGCGCACGCCGTACGAACCGGCCTCGATCACCTGCTGTTGATCGATCTCCAACGTATCCAGCGGCTGATAGCGGGTTTCAAAGGCCAGCGCCTCCTGCTCGTGCGTGACGGTCTCAGTCACCCGCACAACTCGGATCTGCCCATCAGGCGGCAGCGGGCCTTCAGCGGCCGGAATCGTGTAGTCCAGGCCGAGCAAGGGCACCCCGGCCTCAGCCAGCGCATCGGCTACCGTATCTGCCGCCGAATGGCTGCGGAGTACACCAGTCGACGATTCG
>CAZJUE010000082.1:5624-11417 GCA_964549025.1 uncultured Anaerolineaceae bacterium
TTGCACGGACACCGGTCCGTCCAGCGCCGTGCCAGCCGAGGGCAGCAGGCGGTCGCCCTGGCGCAATTCGAACCCGGCTTCGGCCAACGCGGCGCCGACGGTGGGCGCTGCAGAGAACAATCTATGCCGCCTGCCGTCGTCGCTAATCGAAAGCTGGACCGCTTGCTCGAGCCACACCGATCGCTGGGCTACCGTCGCTGGGGCCGTCCCTGCCGGGATTCCGTCTACGGTCAGGCGGTCGCCCGGGTATTGCATCCAACCGATCTCCGCAAGCAGGTTCGCGGTCGAGACTTCAGGCGATTGAATAAGCCGCTGGCCACCGTTGGAGGTAAGAAGCACCGGCCGAGCCCGCTCGACGACGATCGCGGCCGGTTGATCATCGTGCCAGGCCAGATCGCTGTCGAGCGCTGGCGACACCCGATCGGAGCCGGCCAGCACGACGCCTGCTTCCTCCAGCACCCGATCGACCTGCCTCGAGTGAGTGTGGAACAGCTGGCTGCTGCCATCGATCACCAATTGCACCGGTCTGGCGGTGGTCAAGAACAAAGCCCACAGGCCGAGTCCGGCCAGGATCAGAGGCAGCAGTTCACGCCCCACCTGGGTCGCCCGCGGTCGGCTCACAGTCGCGGTGGCTCCGGTTTGGCTCGGTGGGCGTTGGCGTGGGATGTCCATCGGCTCGGGTAGGCGGAGAGGGTGGGATTCGAACCCACGGAGCCTTGCGGCTCACGCGCTCTCCAGGCGCGCGCGTTAGGCCAGACTACGCTACCTCTCCCGGGGGAGCGGGGATTATAACATGCAGGCAATCGGCAGCTTTGCCGCTCATTCAGCGAGCCTCAGAGAGCAAAGTGAGCTCGGCGATCGGTGGGCCGAAGCTCGCCACCACCAGGTCGAACTCCATTCCGCCGGCCAGCAGATCGAGTTGATCAGTCTCCCAAACTCGGTAGCCGACCGGCTGGGCATCGTCGTCCAGGGCCAGCGCGACCAACCGCGCACCAGAAGCCGGCTGCGCCTGCGGATTGGCCAGCCGCAGGGTGCCGTACACCCGCCCGGTCAGCCGGTCGGCTGAAATGCTCTGGGCCTCGATGGTGATGTTGAGCTGCAAATACCGTTCGTCAAGCTCGCTTGCCTGCAGGGCGCTGGCCAGTGCCGCCGAGGCGCCTTGGAAGTTCGCCACCGGCGGCGGGAAGTATGCTGCCAGCGGCAGCACAGAGTCGGGCCGCAGCACGTTGACCGGGCTGAATGCGGGTTCGGTACGCAGTGATTGGCCGCTGACGTCGATCAAGGTGATCAGCGCGATCACCGCCTCAACCGGCTGGGAGTTGGGGCCGGAGGCGATGGTCAGGCACCATAAGCCACCGCCCAGATCGGCGAAGCATCTCGGCGCCGAAAGCTCCAGCGGCAATGGGGTTGCCGTGGCTACCGCGCTCTGTGCGCCCGTCTCAGGGATGATGAGCCCCGAGCCCACGGAGAGAAATCGCGGGTTTACGTCTGGATTCGAGAGCAGCAGATCTCCCAGCTCGACCCCGTACTGGATGGCGATGCCCAGCAGCGTCTCGCCTTGCTTGACCACGTGGATCAGCGGCGTGGGACTCGGACCGGCGGTGGCTACCGGCGTACTGGCGGCCATAACCGCCGGCCGTGACGTCGCGGTTGTCAGTATTCTTGCTTCCAAGGTCGGGCTGGGAGTGGCGCTGGGCGTCGGCGAAGATGCCGAGCACGCGGTGACCAGTAGCACCGGGATCAGTAGCGGCCAGCGGGGCATCAAGCGGCTGGCATTATAGCGTACCAAAGGGGAACAAGGTCCGCGTTGTGCGGCAGTTTTCGCTATGCTAGACTTCGGCGGCCAATGGACGGCTCGCCAGAAGACACCTTCAGTCAGGCCCTAGCCGCGGCAAAGGCCGGGAACCGTGTCAAGGCTCGCAACCTGCTCAGCCGACTGCTGCGCAGCGACTCAAGCTCAGTCGATTATTGGCTGTGGATGAGCTCCGTGGTCCACTCCAAGAAAGACAAGATCTACTGCCTCGAATCGGCGCAGAAGATCGATCCTGACAACCCGGCAGTGCTGCGCGGGCTGACCGTTTTGGGAGCCCGCGTCCCGAAGAAGCAGGAGCTGGCCAGCGCCGGAAAGATCTCACGCCGCCATCGCCCTTCGATCAGCGCCGGGCAGGCAGTCGGCCAGGCGATGAAGCTTCCATGGCGAATGATCGCCATCGGAGCCGCCGGAGTGGGCGGGATTATCGTCCTGGCGGTGATCGTGCGAGTGCTGGCGCCACTGTTTGGGCCTCGCAATCTTTCGCAAGCCCCTACGCTGCCGCCGCCCACCCCCACCCCCAGTGCAACTCCGCCGCCCACCGCAACCAACACCCCCATTCCGGCCAATTTACAGGTGTTACGCACCGCGATCCCCACCGAACTGGCGCTGACCCCGATCGTGTTCTTCGTGCCCCAAACGCCGACTCCGACGCCGATCGCCGGACTGACCCCGCATCCGCAATACGAGGCTTACGCCGCGGGAATCGAGGCCATCATGCAGGGCAACTACACCGAGGCGGTTGGCTTCTTCGACCAGGTGATTCAATTCGACGGCACGCTGCCCGACCCCCAATACTTCAAGGGCGAAGCCCTGCGCCTGATGGCGCTGGCCGAAGGCGGTGATCAGGCCGGCACGACCCTGGGACAGGCCATCAACGCCTACGACCGGGCGATCGTGCTGGACGGAGAGTATGCTCCCGCATATCTCGGTCGCGGCCGCGCCTTGCTGGCCCGCACGTTGTTGCGGGTCGAGCCGCAGAACCTGCGGGCAGAGGATCTCCCCTCCGACTTTGCCCGTGCCTATGAAGTTGACCCCGGCTTCATCGAGGCCTACGTCGCCCACGTGGACTTCCTGGCCGGCGTGTCGCTCTGGAAGACGATGGAGGAGACCCTGCAGGCTGCTATCGACCGCGGCCTGCGCGACCCGATCCTTTACGTGCGCATTGCAGAAGCGCAGATCAACCGCCAGAAGTATGAACTGGCGCTCGAGAACGCTATCGAAGGTTCAGGCTCGGACCACACACTGCTCGACGGCTACCGGGTGCTCGGCCGCTCGCTGGTGCGCCTGGAAAACTACCCGGCGGCGATCGACCCGCTGCTCACCTACGTCGCTTACCAGGGCGGCGATCATCGTGGTTGGAGCGACCTCGGACGGGCACAGATGGAACTGGATGACCTGGTGAGTGCCTCGAACTCGATTGCGCGGGCGCTGGAGATCAACCCACGCTATGCCCCGGCTTTCATTTCACGCGGATGGCTCAACCTCAAGGTGGGCGCTTATCAAACCGCCCTGGACGACTTCAATGAGGCACGCCGCTTCGGCCAGGAGAACTATGAGCTGTTTATCGGGCTTGGCTATGCGCACTACTACTTGCAGAACTGGCAGCTGGGGCTGAATAACGCCAACACGGCCATCGACATCGCTCTGCAGGATCAACGCGCAACCGTTCAGCACAAGCTGGTTTCGCGGGGCTACGCTTTGCGGGCGCTGATTTCCGAGTCGGCGCCGGACTTGCTGGACTACGCCATCGACAATTGGAATTGGATCCTGGAGCTGCAGTTTGCCGATCCGGAATTGCGTGACCTGGCGGTGCAACACCTGTTCGAGCTGACCGGCGTGGCCCCTACGCTCGCTCCCACGCCGACCCAAACCACAACCACCACGCCAACCGTCACGCCATTCGGCACGCTGCCGGTGACCCCGTCGGTCACGCCGGCGGTCAGCCCGACCCCCACGCCCAGCCCGACGCTGCCCGCCAGCCCCACGCCTACCGCCACGCCGACCCCTACCCCGACCCCCGGCACGCCCACGCCTACACCAACCTCAACCGAGATCCCGTTCTAGCCGCTGGCGCTGAAGCCGACCCCAAATCCAACTGGCATCCGGTCCTGGCCGTTGCCGGCGCGACCGCATTTTGCCCCGCCAATCGGCCTGGCTCGAACGCTGCGGTGATGCGCGCTATGGACATTGGATGGAGCTTGGGCTAGAATCGTCGGCTGCAGTTAGGATTGGAGCAAAATTGGCAAACACAGCATCAGCAAAGAAGCGCAACCGCCAGAACGAGAAGCGCCGCGCCCGCAACAAAGCGGTGCGCACCCGGGCGCGATCGCGGGTAAAGCAGGCGATGGTCGCCATCGAGGCAGGTGATCGACCGGCGGCTGAGGCCGCCGTGCTGGCGGCGACCAGCGAGCTCGATCGAGCGGCCTCGAAGGGAATCCTTCACCGCAAGAACGCCGCCCGGCGTGTCGGCCGCCTTATGCGCAGGTTGGCCAAGCTGCCGGCGGGCTAGCCAGCGCATCCCTGTATGATTGGGCCTCGGCCATCCAGCCGTGGCCCTTTCTTTTCGCGACCTGCCCACCCTCTGGCACGCGGCAGGCCACCACATCCCATGCCCGACCACCCAACCACGCCAGGCCGGCGATCTGATGTTTGACGAGCAAGTCGCCGAACTCACCGCGCAGCTGCTTCAGGCGATCGGATCGCTTGGAATCGATCCACCGGAGCGGCTCGAATGGTCGCCTACTCCCTTTCATGGCCAATGGGGAATCGGCACTCCGGTTGCCTTTCAACTGGCCGCCCAGTTGCCAGGGGAGGGCAGCGTACAGCAGCGGGCCCGCGAACTCGCCGAGCAGTTGGCCGATCAGTTGGACCCGCCTGCCGGATTCGCCCGTATTGAAGCCGCCAACGCCTACGTCAATGCCTACTACGATACCCGGGCTTTCGCCACTCGGCTGGTCGATCAGGTCCTGAGCCGCGCAACAGACTACGGCCGTGGACCCGCCAAGGGCGAACGCATTATGGTCGAATACGCCCAACCCAACACGCACCACTCATTTCATATCGGACATGCCCGCAACACGCTCCTGGGGGAGGCGCTGGCGCGGCTGGTTGAATTCGCCGGATTCGAGACCATTCGCGCCTCCTACCCGGGCGACATCGGCCTGGGGGTGATGACTTGCGTCTGGGGCTACCAACGCTTTCACCGGGGCGAGGAGCCGGAAGGGGTCCACCAGCGGGGACAGTGGCTGGCCAAGGTCTATCACGAATCCAACGAACTGGTGCGTGAGCAGGAAGGCGAGACCGAACAACAGCGCCAGCAGCGCGAACAGTACGATGCCGAACGGCGCGAGCTATACCGGGCCTGGGATCGCGGCGACCCGGAAGTGCGAGCGCTGTGGGAGCAGACCCGGCAGTGGAGCCTGGATGAGCTCGACGACATCCTGCGCATGCTCGGAGCCGAGATTGACGTGTTCTTCTTCGAGAGCGAGGTCGACGAGGAGGCCAAACAGATCGTGGAGGAGCTGGTCGAGCGCGGAATCGCCGACGACGAGCGGCCGGAGGGTCCGGTGCTGGTCAAGATCGATGAACAACTGGGACTGGACAAAGAGCAGTACCGCACCATCGTCTTATTGCGCGCCGACGGCACCACGCTGTACTCTGCCAAGGACCTGGCGCTGGCCAAGCGAAAGTTCGAAGAATACAAGGTCGATCGTTCGGTCTATGTCGTGGACGTGCGCCAGAGCCTGCACTTCCAACAGGTTTTCAAGATCCTGGAGTTATGGGGCTTCCCACAAGCTGCCAAGTGCTACCACTTGGCCTACGGCTTCGTGACGCTGCCCGAAGGCGCCATGTCCTCCCGCCTGGGCAACGTGGTGTTGTTCATGGACGTCGCGGAAGAGGCGCAGCGCCGGGTTACCCAGATTATCGCCGAAAAGAACCCTGAGCTAACCGGCGATCGGCGCGCAGAGGTTGCCCGCCAG
>CAZJUE010000082.1:11427-11777 GCA_964549025.1 uncultured Anaerolineaceae bacterium
GCCAGGTGGGGCTGGGTGCGCTGGTCTACGCCTTGATTTCGGTCGACAGCACTCGAGATATCGTTTTCAAATGGGACGAAGCGCTCAATTTCGAGGGCCGGACCGCACCGTACATCCAGAACGCCCATGTTCGGGCCAACAGCATCCTGCGAAAAGCTGGCGGCTACCCGGATGCCGCCGAGTTTGACTACGAGCTCATGCCGCTGGAAGCCGAGTTGATCGACTTGATCTCGCGCTTCCCGGACACCGTCCAGCAAGCCGCCGAGCAATACCGACCGCTGCAGATTTCGAATTACGTTTATGAATTGGCAAAGACCTGGCACGCCTTTTACCACGCGGTGCCGGTGCTC
>CAZJUE010000083.1:0-3283 GCA_964549025.1 uncultured Anaerolineaceae bacterium
CAGCGCCTGAAGTAACCTGTCGGGCCTCCCCAAAGAGGCTCCGCTGAGCAGGATCCGTCCGAGCAAGCTGTCGGCCCCGAAGACCGATCCCCAGGTTCCGGTATCTGACCCGGCCACCGTGCGCACCACGCCTACCACCTGCACTTCCACAAACTCGAGTGGGTATCTCGACAGCACATCGAGCGAGAGATCAAGCGTGCCCCGCGAGGGATCCAGCAAACCATTGGCCTCCTCGGGGCTGATTCCTTCTGCTTGCGACACCACCTGGGCCAAGTTGGAGCCGACCCAGCTTGCACGGGGGGCGGTAGAAAACGTCAATTCGCCATAGGCGAGCCAGTTGCCGTATGCCCACGGAGCGACCGCCAGCACGGCTAGCAGAACCAGTAGCCCAGCGCTGACCATCGCTCGCAGCTTGCCATAGCGGGATCGGCGAAACCAGTACACTGCTGCACCCCACAGCGGCGCCAGTGCGAGCGCGATCGGTCGAAGGTAGGCTAAGGCGCCCAACGCGAGGCCTGCGCCCGCTGGCCACCTTCGTTTGTAGGAATTCACGGCGCGGATCGTCAGTAACGTGGCAAGCGCCAGCAGCATGGCGAAGCCAACTTCGGTCGTAATCGTAAGCGACCACAGCATCACGTTTGGACTCAAGGCATAGAACCAGGCGGCCAGCAATCCAGCACGGGATCGCTGCAGCTCGATCCCGATTCGAAGCAGAATCAGGCTGGTTAGCCCCGAGAATAAGAGCTGGACCAGAGTCACCCAGTGCAGATCGGGGCCGAACGCCAATTCGAGGCCGGCAAGAAAAACCACGAACGCCGGAGGGCTCATCATATCCAGCTGCTCGTCCTGCTGCAGCCCGTACTGGCCGTCGGCGGCAAACTGATGCGCGAGCGCAAGGTGGTTGCTCGAATCACCCACCACGCTGCCTTGCGGGAACGCTACGGTGACGAATGCCAGGCCCAAACGAAAGACCAGGAGCATGACCAACATGCCCCGCCATAGGCCGCTTGGCGCACCGTGGATTGCGACCTCCTGGCGCAGCTCTGACACGTCGGTCATGATATTTCGAATGTCTCGGGCTCGATCGTTTTCGGACATCAGAATCAGCTGGCCAATCGATTGGCAATCAGTCTACAGCGCTGGCAACCTGCCGTAATTAGCCCGAAGGTCTGCTTTACTTGTGTCCGGCCCGCAGCGCGAGTGGCATCGACCTCCAGCATTCCTATGCTTCGCGGTCCGGACAACTGAAGCCGGAAAGCATGCCCCCCATAGCTCAGCGCTCCGATTGTTACAGGCTTCACGCATTCCACGGTATAATCCAGCTTACATAAGCGTCAAGTTCCTCGGTCATCGCCATTGGACGGAGCATGGATCCCCAACCCATAAAATTCGGGACTGACGGCTGGCGAGGGCGGATTGCCGCCGAGTACACCTTCGATGCGGTACGCCGTTGTGCCGATGGCTATGCGAAGTACCTGCTGGACGTTGAAGGCGACCAGCAGCCGGTTGTGGTGGGTTACGATCAGCGTTTCGGCTCGGCCGACTTCGCTGCAGCAGCGGCGGAGGTGCTGGCCGGCAATGGTCTGTCGGTGCTGCTCACCGAAAGCGCCACCCCCACGCCCGTGATCGCGCACGCAGTTGTCGCCCACCAGGGGGCCGGCGCAGTCAACATCACCGCCTCACACAACCCACCCAGTGACAATGGATTCAAGGTGCGCAACCGATTCGGGGGCGCGGTGGCGCCCGAGGGCCTGCGCCGCATCGAAGAGCTGATCCCCGCACGCGCAGATCAGGTGTCGCAAGTGGACCTGGACAAGGCGCTGGGGAATGGTTCGGTGCGCAGGTTCGACCCAGCGCCGTCCTACGAAGAGAAAATCGCCCAGCTGATCGATCTGGAACCGATCCGCGCATCCGGATTGTCGGTGCTGGTCGATTCGATGTGGGGCAATGGATGCGGTTGGTTCCCACGGTTGCTGGATGGAGGCTCGATCCGGGTAGTCGAGATCCACAATGTACGCAATCCCAGCTTCCCCGAAATGACCCGGCCTGAGCCGATCCCTCCCAACGTGGATGCCGGCTTGGCCGCCACAGTCGAGAACCAGGCCGACGTGATGGTAGCCACCGACGGCGACGCCGATCGAGTCGGCCTGGGAGACGAGCACGGCGAATACATCGACCAACTGAGGGTATATGGTTTGCTGGCCTACTACCTGTTGGAAGTGCGCGGCGAGCGCGGCCCGATCGTCAAGACCATTTCGACCACCGGCATGCTGCACAAGCTGGCCAAGCTCTACCAGGTGCCGGTCTATGAGACCGGGGTCGGCTTTAAGTACGTGGCGCCCAAGATGCTGGAGGTCGGGGCTTTGATCGGCGGCGAGGAGTCCGGCGGCTTCGCCTTCCGTGGGCACGTGCCGGAGCGGGACGGCATCCTGGCCGGGCTTTATATCCTGGACATGATGGTCCGTCTTGACCGCAAGCCGTCCGAGCTGATTGAGCTGCTGTTTGAGAAGGTCGGTCCCAGCTACTATCGACGCATCGACACGCCAATGAAGGCCAGCGAGCGGTCGGAAAAGGAAGCGCTGATCCAGGCGGCCAATCCAGAAACCATCGGCGGCCTAAAGGTGACCGGCATCAACCGGATGGACGGCCACAAGTTCGAGCTGGAGGACGGCGGCTGGCTGCTGATCCGCTTCTCCGGAACCGAGCCGGTCGTGCGGGTTTATTGCGAGACCACTGACGAGCAGCGGGTTGATCCGATCCTCAACGACGGATTGGAGATCGTCGGGCTTAAGTGAGCGAATCCGTTTACGGCCTGACCGACACCCATTGCCATCTCACGCTACCCCAACTCGAATCTGAGGTCGACCTGCTGCTGGGCCGGGCGCGCTCGGCGAAGGTTGCTCGGGTCGTAGTTCCCGGTATCGATCTGGACACCAGTCGGGCGGCAGTCGCGCTGGCTGAACGCGAACCCGATGTGTTTGCGGCGGTCGGCTTGCACCCTCACTTCGCTGGCGACTGGTCTGCTGAGCTGCTCGGCGAGCTCGAGCAGCTGGCCCGCTCAACAGCAGTGGTGGCTATCGGCGAAATCGGGCTCGACTATTACCGGGAGCTGGCGCCGCGCAAGATGCAGCGTCAAGCACTGGCGGGGCAATTGGAGTTGGCCGAGTCGCTCAATAAGCCGGTCATCATCCATAATCGGGAGGCCACGCAGGAACTGCTGGAGCTTCTGATAGAATGGGCCGCGGGTTTGAGTACCGGCCTTGGGCGGCGCGCAGGAGTATTA
>CAZJUE010000083.1:3293-7596 GCA_964549025.1 uncultured Anaerolineaceae bacterium
TTGCCGGGCCAGTGACCTATCCCAGTACAGAAGGCTTGCGCGATACGCTGCGATTGCTGCCGCTGGCCCGTCTGCTGATAGAGACCGACTCGCCCTACCTGGCACCGCAAGCCCGACGCGGCAAGCGCAATGAGCCGGCATATCTACCGTACATCGCCGAGGATTTGGCCAGCCTGCACGGCCTGGACATCGCTTCCACCGCCAACGCCACCTCTATGAACGCCGCCGAGCTTTTCGACCTAAACCATGGAAACCAAGACCCTCAGCTTCACTGACCTGGTCGCCGACGGGCTGGAGCTGGTTGAAGCTCGCATGCTCTCGGGCAGTGGGCCGCGCCACCCGCATTTGCGGTCGGCGATCGAGCAACTGCTGGCCTCCGGCGGCAAGCGCTTGCGCCCCACCTTGGTCCTGCTTTCCGGTGGTTTATTGAAAGCGGACTTCGATCGATCGATCACGCTGGCAGCCGCCATCGAGCTGCTGCACACCGCCACCTTGGTACACGATGACTTGATCGATGGTTCGCAGATGCGACGCGGCTTCCCGACCTTGAACGCCACCTGGGACGGCGGGGCCACGGTGCTGATGGGGGACTACGTTTTCGCTCAAGCAGCCCGGCTGGCGGCTGAGACCGAATCGCTGCCTATCATGGAGAGCTTCGCCGGCACGCTCTCGACCATCGTGAACGGTGAACTTAACCAGATCTTCGGCTCGCTATCGCCCGATGAACGGGCCGCGTACTTCTAGCGCGCCTACGCCAAGACCGGTTCGCTATTCGAGCTGGCAGCCCGTGGGCCGGCGCTGCTGGCTGAAACTGATGCTGCTACCGAGCACCTGATGGCCGAGTTCGGGCGTCAGGTCGGCATCGCCTTCCAGATCGTCGACGACGTGTTGGATTTCACGGGCAGTCAGCAAGAAGTTGGCAAGCCGGTGGCCGGCGACCTGCGCCGCGGCCTGCTAACCCTGCCGACGATCTGCCACCTCGAGGCCAATCCGGAATCGAGGCTCCAGGTGGAGCAGTTGATGTCCGGCGGGTTGTCTTCCGAGGCTGAAGCCGAGATGATCGAGGCGATCCGCACTTCCGGTGGCGTCGAGGCGGCGTTGCGCGAAGCGTCCGAGCTGGTCTCCAGCTGCCAGCAATTGCTGGTTTCGCTGCCGGCCGAACGCCCCGAAATCCGGGCACTATCCGAGCTGGCCCAGTACGCATTGGATCGCACGCTGTGACCGTTCGAATTTCGGATCACCCGCTGGTCGCCCACAAGCTAACCCGCATCCGGGATCAATCCACCGATCCCAAGAAGTTTCGGGAATTGATCCGTGAGATCGCGGCGCTGCTCACCTACGAAGCCACCCGAGATCTGAAGCTGAATTCAGTGCGGGTGACCACCCCGTTGGAAGAGACCGACGGCCGAGACCTCGCCGAAAAGATCGGGCTGGTTCCGATCCTGCGGGCCGGGTTGGGCATGGTGGAAGGCGCCTGGGAGCTGATGCCGTCGGCCGAAGTCTGGCACATCGGGCTGTACCGGGACGAGGAGACCTTCCGGCCGGTCGAATACTACAACAAGCTGCCGGTCGAGCCCACCGTTTCCGTCTGCCTGGTGTTGGATCCGATGCTCGCCACCGGCGGCTCCGCCACCGCCACCATCGATATCCTCAAGCGCTGGGGAGTGAAGCGGATTAAGTTTGTAGGCTTAATTGGCGCCCCGGAGGGGATCGCCGAGATGGAGAAGCAGCACCCGGACGTCCCGATCCATCTGGCCGCCGTCGATGACCACCTCAACGACCGGGCCTTTATCGTGCCGGGTCTGGGCGACGCCGGCGACCGGCAGTTCGGTACCGCCTAGGCTCCTACCTGAGCTTGCTCTGCCGCAACCGCGGCACCCTGGAAGAATCCGCCAAAGCCGGCTCAGCCTGACTTCCGGAGGCCGCCACGCAGCTACAGTGGGGTTGAATCACCCGCTAGAGCTCTTCCAGCTTGACTACTAAATGCTGCCGCAGCCAGGCCGGCAACGGATCGCGCTCCAACAGCTTCGCCGCAATTTCCCGCGCCTGACCGAGGTCGCCGGCCGCGTACGCCAGGTCTAGATTGACCGCGTTCGCCAGTAAATCGTTCGGCGCATGCCCCAAAACCTCATCCACGATCGCGCCCGCCACGTCATGCTCTCCCATGAACAGCAGACTGCGGGCCCTGAGCGCCTGGATCGGAGGCCAATCGGGGGCCAGCTGCTCCAGGCTGTCGATGACCGGCATCATCTGCCCTGTCTCGGCCCCCATAAACAGTGCATGTGAAAGCATGTTCGCCAGCTTTGGGTCCTCCTGCGGCGCCTTGCCGGTCAGCTCCAAGGCGGTGACAAGCGCCTCAGCAGCCTCGAGATAGTCCAGCGAAGCCAGGAACTGCTCGGCAGCCAAAAGGTATTCCTGCGCAGCGCTGTCGCTCAGGCCCGCTTCCGCCAACTGCTCCCCACGCCGCATGTGCTCCCAGGGGTCGGCCGAGCCGGGAACCTGGCGCGGCAGCGGCGTGGCGTCGGCTCGCTGTGATACATCTGCCGCCTGCTGGGCCGGGAGCTCGATGGCCTGGTCTGCCGGGGCGGCCGAATCGGTTCGAGAACTTGAACCGGCTGCGGCGCCCGAGACCGCGTTGGCCATGGCAAAGGCAAAGACCAGCAAGCTCAGGCCGCTGATTCCGAGCCCGGCGGCTACCCATGGCCAGCTAGCGGTGCTGACGGCCTGCTGCTGCGTAGCCTCCGGGGCATGATGCGGCACGGCAGCCGGGCCTTTTCCATCGTCATCCGCGACGGCAGTGACCACCGCCGCCGGCGCGGCCCAGGGCGAGCCGCCGTTCACCGCCTGTGCAAAGGCGTTCACCTGCTCGCTGACCGTGGTGAAGCGGTCGCCGCGCTCCTTGGCAAGGCCCTTCAACAGCACCTGCTCAAGCTGCTCCGGGATCTTTGCGTTCAGCTCGCGTGGCAGCGGGAGCGGTGTAAAGATGTGGTCATGGATGATTGAGAACGGCGTGTCCGAATTGAACGGCACCCGACCGACCGATAGCTGGTACAGCACGATGCCGAGCGAGTAAATGTCGGTACCCTCGTCCAGCTCCTGCTCGCCGCGCGCCTGCTCGGGCGAGATGTAGTGCGGGGTGCCGAGCAGTTGGTCGCCGGAAAGGGTCGATTGTCCGGCTTCGGCCATGCGCGCCAGACCGAAGTCCGCCAGGAAGACGCCTCCCTCGTCGGTCAGCAGGATGTTGGATGGCTTGACGTCTCGATGCAGGATTCCCTTTGCGTGCGCGTAGGTCAGTGCACTGCCCACCGACTTGATGATCCGTAGGATCTCCGCCTTCTCTGGCCACTGCCTGTCCAGCTTTGCTTTGAGGGTCTCACCCTCAATGAATTTCATAACCAGGTACGATTGGCCGTTGTGATCTGCGTAGTCGTACACCGGGACAATGTTGGGATGCTCGAGCTTGGCTACCACTCGCGCTTCGCGCTGGAATCGCTGTAGAAACTGTGGATCCTGAGTAAAGGCCGGGTGCAGCACCTTGATCGCCACGTTGCGATCCAGCGCGGCGTGATAGGCCTTGAATACCGTAGCCATTCCGCCCTGTCCGAGCTGTTCGATGATGGTGTACGGACCGACGTTTTCGCCGGGATTGAAGCTCATGCACGCTCCTTGGAAACAAACCTCGCTAGTTCACATTATGTGAACAACAAACCGCCGTGAACACTGAGTAAATTGTCAGGGGGAAGGCCGTCGGCCGCTCAGCTGCATAGAGGAATCGCGCGGCCGGGAGAAGCCAATTGGCGCACAGCGCGCAAGTGGTCCCGGCGCGCAAAGCGGCTGGCATTCTGCCAGCCGCCATGGTGCGCTGGATTGCGTGTTGGCTGGCTAAGCTTGCAGCACGGCGATGCCCGGCAGGGTTTTGCCCTCCAGCACGGCCAACGAAGCGCCGCCGCCGGTCGAAAGGTGCGAGAATCGGCCGGTCAAGCCGGCGGCCCGCACCGCAGCCACCGTATCGCCTCCGCCGACCACGCTCAGCGCGCCGCTTCTGGCGATGGCCTGAGCGATGGCGAAGGTACCGGCAGCGAAGCGAGGCATCTCGAAAACCCCCACCGGCCCATTCCAAACCACCGTTTCGGCGCCAACCAGCAGCAAGCAGTAACGCTGCACCGTCCGCGGACCGATATCCAGCGCCATCCAGCCAGGCGGAACCGCGTTCACCGCCACCACCCGCCGCTCGGCGCCTTCATCGAAGGCATCGGCGATCACCAGATCATCGGGCAGATGCAGCTGCTCACCGCCACGATCG
>CAZJUE010000083.1:7606-11502 GCA_964549025.1 uncultured Anaerolineaceae bacterium
GCAGCGCCTCCCGTTCGACCAGCGAGTCCTGCAGCTGGTGACCTTGCGCGGCCAAAAAAGTGTTGGCCATGCCGCCGCCGATCAGCAGCTGGTCGGTGCGGTCGAGCAGCGCGCCGATCACTCCGATCTTGTCCGAGATCTTTGCTCCACCCAGCACCGCCATATAGGGGCGCTCCGGATCTGCCAGGGATTCACCCAGGAACTTGAGCTCCTTCTCGACGAGCAACCCGGCGGCGCTCGGCAGCAGGTGCGCCACACCTTCGGTGGAGGCATGCGCACGGTGCGCGCTGCCGAAGGCATCGTTGACGTACACATCCGCCAGCTCAGCCAGCTGCTGTGCAAAGCGCGGATCGTTGGCCTTCTCTTCCGGGTGAAATCGGGTGTTTTCCAAAAGCAGCAGCTGGCCAGGTTGCAACGGCTCGGCCGCGCTGCGGGCTGGCCTGCCGATGCAATCCTCCGCGAAGGCCACCGGCTTGCGTATCAAGGTTGCCAGTCGATCGGCCACCGGGCGCAACGAGAGATCCCGGTCCCGGGCGCCCTTGGGACGGCCGAGGTGCGAGGACAGGATGACCGCAGCTCCCTTCTTCAGCAGCGCCTCGATGGTCGGCAGCGCAGCCCGAATGCGGCTATCGTCCGCTACCCGGCCGTTTTCGATAGGAACGTTGAAATCGACCCGCAGCAGCACCTTTCGGCCCTCGACCTGCAGGTCGTTGAGTGTACGCAGCTTGGCCACTTGCGAGGGCTAGAGTGACTTGGCAATCAAAGCCGCAAGATCGGCGGTACGTTCCGAGTAGCCCCACTCGTTGTCGTACCAGGAAACGACCTTGGCCAGATTGCCCTCCAACACCATGGTGAATTCGGCGTCAATGACGCTGGAGCGCGGGTCGGCCTTGTAGTCCATGCTGACCAGCGGTTCCTCGCTGAAGCCCAGGATGCCCTTCATCGGCCCCTCGGATGCGGCGCGAAACGCCTGGTGCAGGCTATCGGTTGTGGCATCCCTCTCCAGCGTGGCCACGAAGTCGACCACCGATACCGTGGGCGTGGGCACCCGCATAGCGAACCCGTCAAACTTGCCTGCCAGCTCAGGGATCACCAGCGCCACCGCGCGCGCCGCCCCGGTGGTGGTGGGAATGATGTTCATCGCCGCCGCCCGGGCTCGCCGCAAATCCTTGTGCGGCATGTCCAGGATGCTCTGGCCGTTGGTGTAGGAGTGAATGGTGGTCATCAGCGCCTTCTGGATGCCGAACTCGTCCTGCACCACCTTGGCGGCTGGCGCCAGGCAGTTGGTGGTGCAGCTGGCATTGGATACGACGTGGTGCTGCTCAGGATCGTACTTGTCGTCATTGACCCCCAGCACCATGGTGAGGTCCGGATCTTTGGAGGGTGCGCTAATGATCACCTTCTTGGCGCCAGCCTCCAGGTGTTTGCCGGCATCGGCACGGGTGCGAAAACGTCCGGTGGATTCGATCACGATCTCCACTCCAAGGTCGCCCCAGGGCAACTCGGCCGGATTCGGCACCGAAAGCGCCTTCAGCGCGTCGCCGTTGATAGTAAGCCCGTCCGAGGCGACCTCCACCGTCCCGTCAAACTTGCCGTAGTTTGAGTCGTACTTGAACAGATGGGCCATGGTCGGGAGATCGCCCAGATCGTTGAAGGCCACGATGTCAAACTCATCGGCGTAGCGCTCCTTCATGATCTTCATCACCTGGCGGCCGATACGGCCAAAGCCATTGATCCCAATTCTGGTACTCATTGCTTCTCTCCGTAGCTGCTGTGGTATTCGGCGGTCGTGTCTAGTTCAAGTCGATGACCGGCTCGACACGATCCATCTGTGGCAATTCTAGCGGACCGGTTCGTTCCTCGAGCAATGAAATCAGTCGTTCCGCAAGCTGATCTGAGTCATGTCTCCAGGCCCGATCGTGATCCACCAAATCTGTGGTGTAAGTCGGCACCTCCAGCAACCCGTTCTCAGGAGGCGCAACCGGCGAGGTGTTCTCCGGCATCGAAGCGTCCATGCAGTCGTTGGCGACCACCAGGTCGGCCAGTCCGTCGCCGGCGTGCTGGGTGATCGCTGCCCAGTGGTCTGCGCAGCTGTAATGGTCGGTTTCCCCACGCTGGGTGGCTACGTTGCAGACGTACACCCGAAAAGCCCGGCTGGAGCGCACTGCCCTGGCGATGTCGGGCACCAGCAGGTTGGGTAGCACACTGGTGTACAGGCTGCCTGGGCCGATCACCACCATGTCGGCGCTGAGGATGGCCCGGATCGCCTCTGGGTAAGCTGGCGGGTCTGCCGGCTGCAAGTAGATCCGGCGGATGCGCCCGGGCACTTCCGGGATGCGACTCTCGCCCTGCACCCGGATGGCCTGAACGTCGACCTTATCCGCCACCAGCTCCACATCGCTAAGCGTAGAGGGCAGCACCCGTCCGCGGATGCCCAGCACCCGACCAGCCTCCAGAATTCCTTGATCGAAGCTGCCAGTGACTCCGGTTAGGGCAGCGATGAACAGGTTTCCAAAGGAGTGCCCCTCGAGTTCCTCACCCCTGAGGAACCGATACTTAAACAGCTGGGTGAGCAACTCCTCGTCATCCGAGAGCGCCGCCAGGCAAGCCCGCAAATCACCCGGTGGAGGCAGCCCCAGCGAGCTGCGCAATCGACCGGATGAACCGCCGTCATCTGCCATGGTGACAATAGCGGTGAGGTTTCCCGAGTGGTGCTTCAGCCCGCGCAACAAGGTCGACAGCCCGGTGCCACCACCGATAGCCACGATCTTGGCTCCCCGCCCCAATCGGCGGTGATTGGCGACCACTTCGACCATGTGCCGGCCGGGGCGAAGGTAGGGCAGCAGCAGACTGCGGTTCAGACGAAATAGCGCCAGAATCGAGGCAGCGAGACCGCCGGCGATCAGCACGACGGCGCGCAAACCCGGTGCCATCGGTTCCAAGAAACCCAGATTCAGCCAGCTTGTTGGGGGAGATAGCGCATAGGAGGCCACCAGGGCATTTGCCAGCCCCAGTCCGGTCAGGCCGACCCCCAGGACCAGCAATGCCAGCCAGCGCTTCACGCCAAGCCCCGGCTGCAACCAGCGCCAGAGCAGCTGAAACCGGCCGGTTTGCCTGTGGCCCGGCCCTTCCTCACTCACGCGCGCGACTATACCAGAGAGTACCTGGAGCGTCAACGCGACCGCCTGGCTGCTCGCCAGACCCCCCAGATGTGGGGTGTATAATCGGCGCTACCATACCCGACGGAAGGAGGACGGCCAATGGCCAGCGTAACGTACGATCACGTATATAAACGCTTTGATGAAGTCGTTGCAGTCAACGACATGAACATCGAGATCCAAGACAAGGAGTTCCTGGTACTCGTTGGGCCCTCCGGCTGCGGCAAGACCACCGCCCTGCGGCTATTGGCCGGCCTGGAAGAGATCTCCGACGGTCAGATCAAGATCGGGGATCGGGTGGTGAACGACGTAGCACCCAAAGACCGGGACATCGCCATGGTGTTCCAGTCCTACGCCCTTTATCCACACATGTCGGTGTTCGATAACATGGCATTCGGATTGAAGCTGCGGCGGACTGCCAAGGATGAGATCAGGCAACGGGTCGAACGAGCTGCCGGAATCCTGGGAATTGAGGCGCTGTTGGACCGTAAACCGCGCCAGCTTTCCGGGGGGCAAAGGCAGCGGGTAGCGGTCGGACGGGCGATTGTGCGCGAACCCAGCGTATTCCTGTTCGACGAGCCACTCTCCAACCTGGATGCCAAGCTGCGGGTTCAGACCCGGGCCGAAATTACCAAGCTGCATCAGCAACTGGCCACCACCTTCATTTACGTCACCCACGACCAGGTGGAAGCCATGACCATGGCCACCCGCATCGCGGTGATCCGTCGCGGCATCATG
>CAZJUE010000084.1:0-11119 GCA_964549025.1 uncultured Anaerolineaceae bacterium
GCCACAGCCAAGAGATCCTTGCCGCTTTTGAGGCAGCCGAGGCAGTCGGCTAGCGTGCTAAAATCGCCCCCGTGCGCCGTTAGCTCAATTGGCAGAGCAGGGGCCTTTTAAGCCCAAGGTTACAGGTTCGATTCCTGTACGGCGCACCTGGAGCCGTCTCCTTACGGAGCAGCTCCTGTACTCCCGCCAGCCCGCCGTGCCAGGTGGGCTGGCACTCTTAACCGAAGAAACAGTCTCCCTGCAACAAGCAGTTATCTCCTAACTCCCTCCACTACCCCCGTTGCTGTGCCAGGCGCGGGGGCGCAATCATCGCAGGCTGAATCGAGTTCTCAAGCGGAACTCGGTCCGGCTTGTTTTCGATTCCTGCAACAGCGCGGGGGTGTAGCGCCGCCCCGTTATCAAACGCGCTTCCAACAAACAGGCTCCAGGTCGGCCTCATCAGGGGAAGCCCCCAGCAAGGAAGTCCCCACCCAATTCGGCCTGAAACCCAGAGCCCGCGTCCATCCTACTCGGTATTGGGACGCGGAGGTAGCAGACCTGCTGCCTAGTGCGGAAGATGATGCGAGGACCGAGTACCGTCCGCGACCGTCCTGGTGGTTTCGGCCAGGGACTCTCACCGTGGGTAACGCTAGACCTGGGTCTGCCTTCAATATGGGTGCGGTAAGTTGGTGAAGGGGCCATTATTCACTCTTACCGCGGGGGGTTTTAGTTCGGATGTCTAATCCAAAACTCACCCGGGGGCGAAATGTCGAATTCAAAATACAGCGGCTGGTCCGGGGCATTATTGGTCGGATCGTATGTGTAGAATCCAAGAGGAGCATTTTCTACTGAAAATGGCCAGCACACCGGGCTTGGCTCAGTGCAGCTCTCATCCAGCACACCAAACTCATTCATGAAGCCCGAGGCCGATACTAATCCGTCCCCATCAGGGTCATCGTAATCTCGATCATTCAGAGCAAACTTGACTCTATGCACCCGCATCAGGGAGTTGTTGAACTCACACTGATTATCTGGGCAAACTAGATTCAAGGTTCCAATGTCATTAGGGTCAATTTGAACAGATGCGTCATCTACGTCCAGATCAACTGCCATTCGCCTGAAGGGAGGAAGTCCGGCATCGCCAATCTTGCCGTACCACAGAACATGATTCTTGGTTCCCGGGGGATCGTTTCCGTCAAACCATGCATGAGCTCGCCATCGAAGATTGGTGTTATCTCCTGCTGCGTCTTCTTCTCCGGCTAAGCAGTGTTGCGTCCCGTTGATTTGAAGGCATCCGGTATCAACGGGCCCAGAGAGCCGCACCACACCGCAGGCGCCATCTGATTGTCGGCATACCACGGCCTCCCAGGAGAAGGAGTGATATCGAACCAGATATCCGCCTTTTGCTTCGCCTCCATCAACTCCCACTGCTCCTCCAGAGAAGTGGAATTCTCCGCGAAATGCTTCGACATAGACATCATTCGTGGCCGTCAGATTTTGTCGGCCCATCCACGTGAAGAACTCATGCTTCTCCTGTGGAGCCATTGGGTATCCAATCTCCCTTCCACATTCTCCAAAGAAGCATCCGGGTTCTCCGAGCTCAGCATTGAAATCGCCCGGATCGACGCCGTGAACGTGGCCTACTTCTTCGTCCAGCGGATGCCACAGGGCTTCATCATGAGTCGCGGGAATGGGGGTTGGCATATCGGTGGGCTCCGGCGCATCTGTCGGAGGCGGTGTGTCTGTAACGCCCGGAACGTTGGAGATGTACTGCCCCGGTTCCAGATCGTATTCGCCTTGAGGTGGCGACGCACCCAGCGCAGAAACCAATGTATGAACCAGCCAAACGGCAGCCAATATCAAAAACACCATGCCGATTGCACTTATGCGCGTCTTATTCATTAGACCTTCCTTGCTTAGGCGTTGCCTTCGGCTATATCGAGGGATGAAATAGTCACCTACTGCCCGGCAGTGATCGTGCCGTCGAAATCGATGTCGCCCGATCCGACCCCGGAAGATCCCTGCACCTGGCAGGTTGTCCCGTCCTTTGTGGCCTGGCCGTTGTAGATCCTGAAATGCCCGGGAGTGCCGGCTTGGACCATACAGCTTCGTCAGCGGCCAACTTGTCTGCAATCGCCTCGAGAGCTTGGATCTGAGAGCGCATGCCGTCAGGACCGTTAATCAACCCTCCAAAGTTGGCGCCAGTTCGCTTCTGATAGTACTCGAGGGTTTTGCTTATGCCGTCGAGAGGACTGGCTATTGCGCGGAGCCGTGACGAGACCGGCATTTCAGTTATCTCCCGATCACCCATTTTCATTCCCCTTAAGTCCAACCAAGAGCACGTGCAAGCTGACGCCCACCGCCGGCGCGCCGAGCATCACCAAGGCGAAGTCAAAATATCAAGATACCAGTTTACTTCTGCGCCAAGTTGCCCGCCGGCGATTGCTGCAAATTGACCGAATGTTAAAGAAATTCCGGGGCTTCACGGCTTAAATGCAAAGGAGCATTTTAGGGCAAAATCACTTTCTCCAGCCTTGATCGCTGTCGGCGTTATGGCACACTAGGAATGCACGTCACGAATTGCACAGCGCACAGGCCCCAGAAAAGCCAAACGCCCTCCAAGGAGAGGGCGCCGGGCGGGAACTTTGCACCCGCTGAGGCGACAACGGATGCAAGAGCACTATACCAGAAACCGAGCCGCCTCAACAGAGGCGTTTTTTCTTGAGTTCGACCGGGTGGCACCCCGGACTAGAGATGGGAGTACAGGAATGACTGATCGGAAGGCGGCTCTTTCTATTTCCGCAACTGAGTTTCGCGAAGAGCGAACGAGCCTCGAAGGATATAACCGCGACCTGGGTTATCTCAGCGAGTGGTTGGAGCAGCAGGATCTTAAGATCGAGAACATGACTGCAGATCACTGGCAAGAATTCATAGAAGCGCGAGGGTGGGCGTACAAGTCAGAACGCCGAGCCCTTAGCGCGGTGCGCTATTATCTCCGTCAGACCCTCAACGGCAAGCACAAAGAACACGCCCTCTACTCTGTTCCCTGGCCGAAGGGAGTGAGAAAGCTTCAGCGCAGGGTGACCTTGAAACAGCGAGACGAGCTGCTGCAAGCCTGCGATGATGGGCGCGACCCGGAGAGGGATTGGGCGCTCGTGCACCTATTCTTTGACACCGGGATTCGCAACAGCGAACTCGCCCGGGCCGAATGGGAGTATCTTGACCTCTCCCGATGCCGGCTGCGAGTCCCCACCAAGGCCAAGGCCTGCAGGGGTCGTCAGTGGGAAACAAAGACATTCGGGCCGGCGACTGCCAAAGCCTTGAGGGAGTGGGAGTCGTGCGCCGGCGCACAACCTACAATCTTCGGCCTATCGATCGATGGCGTGAGCTCGGTTATTGATCGGCTTGAGGCTCGGGTTGGCTTCAAAGTCTCGCCCCATGACTTCCGGAGAGGCAGGGGCGCCAGGTTTGCTGAGAAGCATGTATCCGACAGGCTGGCAATGAAAGCCCTCGGTATCAAATCTCCCGCAGTGTGGCAGCGATACTCAGAGGATGCCGAGCTGGACGCGCTGGACGAGAGTTGGGATGACTAGGCGCGCCACCTCCACCCAAGGTTACAGGTTTGATTCCTGTACGGCGCATTGACTTGACTAGTTCTGGCTAGCCCAGATTGAGTTCCCCCTACCTCCAGTACAATCAGGCTCGCTCGCACCTCAGTAGAGGAGGAGAGCCCTGCAATGTACTTCACGCTGAAGCTCATCCATGTCCTGCTGGTGATCGGCGCCGTAGGAGCCAACATCACCTACGCTATCTGGATTCAGCGGGCGACGGCCGACCGGCAGGCTTTGCCGTTCACGCTGCGGGGCATCAAGGCGATCGATGACCGGGTCGCAACCCCGGCCTACGTGCTGATCCTGCTCACCGGCATCGGGATGACGCTCTCGGCCGATATCCCGTTGAGCACCCCCTGGGTGACCGTGGCGCTGGTGCTGTGGTTCGCCATGCTGCTGCTTGGCATCGTCGGCTACACGCCGACGCTGAGGCGCCAGATCGAGCTGGCCGAGCAGGTCGGCCCCGACGACGAGCAGTACAAGGCAGTTGCCAACCGGGGCCAGTGGCTGGGGATCGCGCTAGGGGTGATCGTGCTGGTGATCATCTACCTGATGGTGTTCCAGCCGGTGCTGTGGGGCTAGTGCTGAAAGAGGGCAGGCGCGGGATCGGAGGGTGACGATCGCGGCTTGCGCGAAGCCAAAGGAAATCAATGAGCGCATCTGAGAGCGGTCTGGGCGGCCTGGACCGATCGACGCTGCTGGTTTTCGCAATGCTGGTGGTGGTCGGCGGCAGCAACGCGGTAGTGGTTCGGTTCAGCCACGAGGCGCTGCCACCATTCTGGGGCGCCGCATCGCGCTTCGTGCTGGCCGCATTGGTCTTCTGGTCCATCGTGCTGATCCGCCGAATCGAAATCCCCGGCGGCCGCGGCTTCTACGGAACCATGCTGTACGGCGCGCTGGGCGTCGGCGCCAGCTTTGGCTTCCTGTACTGGGGTCTGCTGGAGGTGCAGGCCGGGCTGGCGATGGTGATCGCCGCCACCGTGCCACTGCTGACGCTGTTTTTCGCCCGGCTTCATCGCATCGAAGCTTTCCGTTGGCGGGCACTGGGAGGCGCGTTGTTCGCCCTGGCCGGCATTGCGTTGGCCGTCAGCGAGCAGCTGGGCAGTACGGTCCCGCTGGCCTCCGTGCTCTCATTGCTGGCCGGGTCGGTCTGCGTCGCCGAGGCTACCGCCTACTTCAAGCTGCTGCCCAAGGTGCACCCAATCGCCACCAACGCCATCGCGGTCACCACCGGCGCGCTGATGCTAACCGCGGTCTCGCTGATCGCCGGGGAGCAATGGGTGTGGCCGCTGAATCCAGAAGCCGCGCCGGCCTACCTTTATCTGGTGCTGGTCGGAACGGTGGCGCTGTTCTATATGGTGCTTTACGTGCTCAATCGCTGGTCGGCTTCCGCCACCTCCTACTCGTTCCTGCTCTTCCCAATCTCTACCGTGACCATCGGCGTGTTGGTGGCCGACGAACAGGTGACCCTGCGCTTCCTGATCGGTGGCGCCATCGTGATGCTGGGGGTGTGGATCGGCGCCTTCCGAGCGTCCGGGGGCCGGACGGCAGTGGGGCCCACCGCCGCCGACTAGGCGCCCTCCAACTGCGCCAGTTTGTGGTCCGCTGCCTTGCGACCACCAGCCCGAGCGCCAGTAGACACCGTTCGATTTCGTTTTGATTTCCCCGAATTCCCGTTTGTAAGCTAGGCCTAAGCCAGAGCGCTGTGCGGCGCTCGGGCCTTACAGATCTGTAAGCCCAAGCAAACTGGTCCTCCTGTACAGTTTTTTTTGGGAGAGGTTGTATCGAGTCCCACAATCCCGGGCTCCGCCGATGGAGCGACGGGCCAAGTGCGGAAGGATTCACCCTTTCCTGCAGACAAACCATGGCGCATCGCATACTGGTCGTACAGCCCGAACGCAAGCATCAGCTCTCGCTGGCCAAGCTGTTTGAGGACCGCGGCGATGTGGTGATGACCGCTTCCTCCCTCAAAGAAGTCGGCACGATCGTCAACCGCTACAAGCCGGACCGAATCATTCTCGATGTGCAGATGCTGGGAGACAACTGGTCACGCGCCCTCCCCGAAATGGAACAGGCTGCGCCCGACTCGAAGTTCGTGCTGACCAGCAATGGCGACAGCAGCGGCCCGTTCAAGCGCAACAAGCAATTCAAGAACTGGGGAGTGATCACCCCGCCCTTCACCGTGTCGAAGGTCGAGAAGGCGCTACAGTTCGAGCGCAACGGCGTCGGCCTCGGCAGCGAGGCCGTGGACGAGACCGGACCCTTCTCCAAGCTGCGGTTCCCGATCCGCTACAAGATCACCTTTCCGTATATTGCCCTGGCTCTGGTACTGGCGATGGCCGCCGCATATCTGGTCACCAACGTGGTGCTCGACACTATCGAGGAGCGCTTCACCAACCAGCTGATCGAAACCGGCCGCCTGACCGCCGAATGGATGGTCAAAGAAGAAGACCGCATGCTGGAGTCGCTGAGGCTGGTGTCACACACACAGGGCGTGCCCGAAGCAGCGCTGGCGGCCGATCCTGAGCGGCTGCGCGAGATCGTGCTGCCGATCGCCATCAACGGCCAGCTTGAAGCGGTGGAGATCCTGGATTTGGGTGGGACCAGCCTGCTCTCACTGCGCCGGGAGGCTGACGGCAATTTCGAAGACTATGTGGCCTCGCGCGGCGACACGGTCTTCCAGAACTGGAGTTTCGTCCAGCGGGTGCTGGCCGAGGAAGTCGATGAGCAGGGTGACAAGTACGCAGGCGTAGCGCTCGCTCCATGGGGTGAGCTGTTCTACGTGTCCGGGCCGATCCGCAACTCGAGCGGGGAGCTGGTGGGCGTGGCGCTGATCGGCAGGTCGCTCGATACACTGGCCACCGGCATACGCGAAGCCACCCTGGCGCAGGCAACCGTCTACGACTTCCAAGGCGAGCAGTTGGCTACCACCTTCATCGAGCAAACCGAGACGCTGGCCGGTGAGCTGGTGGGCGGCGTATTGGAGCGGCAGGAGTCTGAAAGCTACCTGCGCAATCTCACCATCGCCAACATCGATTACACCGAAATTGTCGGCACCCTGGAGGCTCGCGGCGGCAGCGATGTGGCGATCGTGGGCACCTCGCTTCCGCAGACCTTCCTGGTGCAACCCAGCCAAGTAACCCGATTGCAAATCTTCGGCCTGGCGACAGTAGCTTTCATATTCGTCATCGCGGCCGGGATGTTGATTGCCGATCGGATCACCCGGCCGCTGCTGCAAGTGGTGGAGGCCTCCGAGGAGGTGGCGCAAGGCAACCTGACGGTCAAGCTGCCGACCAGCGGCAACGACGAGTTGACAACGCTGGCAACCGCCTTTAACGACATGGTCGGCGCGCTGGAAAAGTCGAACCGCGAGCTGATCGAGGCCTACAACAGCACGCTGGAAGGCTGGTCCAAAGCGCTGGAGATGCGGGACGAAGACACCGAAGGACACACCCAGCGGGTCACCGATCTGACCGTGCGCCTGGCTCGGCGGATGGGCTTTAGCGACGACGATCTGATCCAAATCAAGCGCGGCGCCTTGCTGCACGACATCGGCAAAATGGGTGTCCCGGACAGGATCCTCAACAAACCGGGGCCGCTCAGCGAAGAAGAGTGGGAGATCATGCGCAAGCACCCGATCTTCGCCTATCAGATGCTGTCCCCGATCGGCTACCTGCGACCGGCGCTGGCGATTCCGTGCTGCCATCACGAGCGCTGGGACGGCAGCGGCTATCCGTTAGGCTGGAAGAGCGAAGACATACCGCTCCCGGCCCGCATCTTCGCCGTGGTGGATGTGTGGGACGCGTTGCGCTCCGATCGGCCGTACCGGAAGGCTTGGCCGGAAGAGCGGGTGATGGAACACCTGGAGTCCCACCGAGAAGTGCTCTTCGACCCACAAGTGGTCGATGAGTTCGTTCGCATGATCAAGCTGGAGGGGGCCGACGGGGCAATCGCCATGCGCACCCCAGCCGTCCATCAAACGCTGCTGCGTCGCACGGTGCCATTCGGATGAGCGCTGTCGAAATGCAGGAGCATGATGACGAGCGTCGTCGCAAGACGGCGCTGCTGCTTCTGCCTGCTGGACTGCTGGCTACGCTGTGTTGTCTGTGGTCGTTGTTCGCCAACGTCAGCCAGGGGGAGGCCGAGTCCTTCATCCCGGCACCGCTGCACTCCAATGCCCGGGCCAATTACGGCCAAGACGCATTGGCCGGCGGGATGCAGAGTTTGAACATCAGCATTATCGCAGCGGTGATTCGTGACCACGATCCGGAGGCCGGCGACGTTGAGCAGCGAGCGACCCAGGTCTACCAGAGCATGCAGACCGCGGTGCCGACGGTTCCGGCTGCGCCGACCGCGACCCCGACTTCCGAGGCAACCGAAACCCCGGAGCCGACGTTTTCTACCAGCGACCAACCCAGCCCGACGCCACCCAGCGGGACTCCTACAGAGACTCCAACGGGAACGCTGACCATCACGCCGACCACCACTTCGACCCCTACCCCGACCACGTCCCCGACGCCCAGCAAAACGCCAACGCCGAGCAAGACCCCAACTCCCGGCGGCTGTAAGGTGCCGCCCTATATCGAGATCATTGCGCCGCTCGATGGCCAGCATTTCAATATGAGTGAGCAATTGCCGGCTCAGGCCTTCGCCTTCGATCCCGACAACGTCGACCCGGCAACCTGTTCGATCGCAGCGGGATCGTTCCCTGCAGACGATGGCCGTGGGCTCCCCGGGGATCCGGAAGTGGAAATGCGGATCGAGTGGTGGAGCGGCAGCTCGTGGGTACTGGTTCACACCGAGCTTGAAGGCGAGGACCCGTACTGCTCGTTCTCAAGCTGCAGCCTACACGACCTGAGCAGCGGTGAGTGGCCCGACGGTGGGATCCCGATCAGCCTCGGGCTGCACAGGCTTAAGGCCAAGGTCTTGCAGGACGACGAAGGGGTGTCCAGCGGCTGGGTCTACGTCGAGTTCTACATCGATCCGGCGCCCTCGCCAACCCCATCGAAGACACCCACGCCCTCCAGCACGCCCACGCCATCCAACACCCCGACGCCGTCTCAAACGCCGACCACGAACCCCTGTTCGATCTCGCTGACCGGCTTCTCTGTAAGTGGGGACCAAATTTGGTGGAATCTCACCAACAACAGCGGCACCACCATCGTATTAACCCAGTTCGAACTAAGCTGGTCCTTTCCAGAAGACCTGGATAAAGCGGAAATGGACGGGGGAGACTTCTGGAATGATTCGGCAAGTTCGCCGGCAACGATCAACGGCGGATGGTCCGGATCGAGCGACAAACGGACCATCGACGATGGACAGACACGACAACTGCGCTTCAAATTCGAATTGAACCCAGTGCCAGCAGGTGGCTACTCGGTCACGCTGACCTTCGACACTGGCTGCGAGGCAAGTGCGACCGAACCGTGATCCAGCCGGCTTAGTTTGGGAGTGGCGATCGCTGCATGCAGATCCAAGGTAACAAAACGGGCGACCCTCCGGGTCGCCCGTTGCAGTTCAGAAAGCTGTCTCGCTAATCCTGCGGCAGGTTCGTGTACAAACCCACCGTATTGCCGCTCGGGTCCACGAACAAGCCAAACCAACCGACGCCCGGGATCTCAGTCTTGGGCATCACCGGCGTGGCGCCCATCGACTCAGCCTTGGCCAGCGTGGCCTCGATGTCCTCGACGTCGGCGTAGGCGATCACCGTTCCAGCCTGGATGTCGTTCTCGCCGATCTTGTTGAATCCACCACCGATGCCACCTTCACCGCCACCAAACTGCACGTAGTTCATATTCTCGTCGACCTCGATTTCCCAGCCCAAGAGGTCTTTGTAGAACTTCCCGGCAGCCTCGGGATCCTCGGCCGACAATTCGACATGTACGACTCCGCTCATTTCACTCCTCCGAATAAGGTTGGATACCGTACGAATTTAGCACATTTGTTCTATACGGTCAAGCTTCAGTTCCAGCGTTCCACTACCACTTTCTGCTGGGTGTAGAACTCGACCGCGTCGCGACCTTGCGCGTGCAGTACGCCGAAGAAGCTGTCCCGCCAGCCGCTGAACGGGAAGAAGGCCATCGGCGCTGCCACCCCGACGTTGATGCCCAGGTTGCCGACTTCGGCCTCGTAGCGGAAACGGCGCCCCGCCGCACCACTCTGGGTGAGCAAGCAGGCCATGTTTCCGTAGTCCCCGCTGTTGACCAGCTCGATCGCCTGGTCGATCGTGTCAACCTGCATCAGCCCCAGCACCGGCCCGAAGATTTCCGTGCGGAACACCTCCCCATTCCGCGGCACACCCTTCAGCACCGTCGGCCGCACGAAATAGCCGCTCTCATAGCCGCTAATGCGCGGGTTGCGGCCGTCGATCACCAACTCGGCGCCTTCGGTTTGCCCGCGCTCGATCATGCCGTGGATGCGCTCCCGGCTCTGCTCGGAAATCACCGGCCCCATCTGCACGCCCTCATCCAATCCACTGCCGACCACCCGATCGGCGGCGGCCTGCGTGATGGCGGCGGCGAACGGCTCGCCGGCCTCCCCTACCGTGACCGCCAGCGAGGCCGCCAGGCAGCGCTGGCCAGCGTTGCCGAAGGCGCTGTCGGCCACGATCTCGGTGGCTTGCTCCAGGTCGGCATCTGGCAGCACGATGATCGGGTTCTTCGCTCCGCCCTGCACCTGCACCCGCTTGCCGTGCGCCGATGCTTCGGCGTATACCCGCCTGGCGACCGGGGTCGAACCAACGAAGCTGACCGCCCGTATGGTCGGGTGCTCGAGCATCGCTTCGACCGTGTCCCGCGCCCCATGCACCAGGTTCACCACGCCTGGGGGAAAGCCCACCTGCTCGATCAGATGGAAGACCTTGATCATGGTCAGGGGCACCCGCTCGGAGGGCTTCACCAGGCAGGTGTTTCCACAGGCCACCGCGTACGGCAGGAACCAGAAGGGAATCATGGCCGGGAAGTTGAAGGGGCATATTATGGATACCACTCCCACCGGCTGCCGGATCATGATCTCGTCGATGCCGCGGGCGATGTCTTCACTGTTGTATCCCTGCATCAGGGTGGGAATCCCGCAGGCTACCTCGACGTTCTCGATCGCCCGCCGCAGCTCGCCGCTGGACTCGCGCAACGTCTTGCCGTTCTCGGTGGTGATGGTGCGAGCCAGCTCATCGAACGAGTCTTCCATCAGCTGCTTGAGCTTGAACAGATATTGCACCCGCTCGACCGCCGGGGTGCGGCGCCATTCCGGGAAGGCGGCCGCCGCAGCTGCAGCGGCCTGATCAACCGCATTCCGGTCTGAGAGCGGCGCCTCGCCCAGCAACTCGGCGGTGGCCGGGTTGGTCACCGGAGAGCGATCGCTGGCCTGCGGATCGTGCCATGCTCCGTCGACGTAATTACGTATGAAATCCACCATCGCGCCTCCTCTTCAGCGCGCGGCTGAGTTGGTGCTTCCGCTCAGAGTGTCAGGCTTCTTGTTGGTTGGTGGAACGAGAGATCGGTTGCGAGAGTTCGGCCACAAACTCCTCCACC
>CAZJUE010000085.1:0-11015 GCA_964549025.1 uncultured Anaerolineaceae bacterium
GTGCGGCGGCGATCGCCTGCTGTTCGCCGCTTTGCAGCGCCGAGCGGATGCGCGGGTCTCCGTCCAGCAGTCGGATGGCGAGCCAGCGAGGGTTTGGCAGCTCCGGCAGCTGGCGCTCGATCATCCTCGTCAGGCGTGCGACCGCGCTCTTCAGCGGGCCGGAGAGGTAGTCCAGTTGATGGTGGCGGCCGACTGTTTTGCCGCTGGCGACCTCCTCGACCGCCTGCAGCAGTTCGTCCAATCCCTCCCCGTAGCGGGCGGAGGTCGGCACCACCGGTACGCCCAGGTCGCGCGCCAGCCGGCGCTCGTCGATCTGCAAGCCGTGGCGCTTGGCTTCGTCCATCAGATTGAGGCAGACCACCGCTCGATCGGTGATTTCCAATACCTGGAGCGTCAGGTTCAGGTTGCGCTCCAGGCGGCTAGCATCTACCACCACCACGGTTACATCCGGTCGCCCGAACAGAATAAAGTCCCGGGCGATCTGCTCATCGACGGTGGTGGAGAGCAGCGAATATGTCCCCGGCAAATCCACCAGCTTGAACCGCTTGCCGGCGTATTCGAAGCCGCCCTCAGCCCGGGCGACAGTTTTGCCCGGCCAGTTACCGGTGTGCTGCCGCAAGCCGGTGAGCGCGTTGAAGACGGTGCTCTTGCCCGTGTTGGGGTTGCCGGCCAGCGCCACCACGTAATCCCAGTCCTGCATGTCGACGCCCAGCTTCAGCAGGTTGGCGGCATGGTGTACCGGACAGTCCTGACAGCCGGCCATTGTTGGCTCGGGAGCAGCTGGCTGCAACTCGATGCTGTGGTCGTTCACCGGTCTGCTCCCTCGGCTTCAGGGGTCTGGGGATCAAGCGCCTTAGCCTCGGATTGCTGCCAGTCAGGACCTTCACGCTCCGTCGCGGAAGGCTCGACCGTCTCCGATTCAAGCAGAATCAGCTCGGCTTGGTCCTGTCGCAATGCGATCAGCGCATCGCGGATGCGATAGGCGACCGGATCTCCGCCCGGACTGACCAACTCCGAACGGATTTCGGTTCCCGGTAATACGCCCAGATCGAGCAGCCGTCGCCGTTCCAGGCCGCGGCAGCGTTCGGATATCGCCAACACCCGCCCGGACTGACCCGGGGTCAGATCGCTCAGCCGGAGGGCGTCTTCCGGAGCGGCCTGCTTGGAGGCGGGCCGCTGCAGCACCGAAATGTTGCTGGCCACAATCGGGGCCAACAGGTGCTCGTCGCCGTCCGACCAGAATCGAATTCGCTCAGGAGTGGACTCAATCAGGCGGATCTCACTGCCCGGATGCAATCCCTCGGCGACCAATTGGGCATAGGCCGCTGGCGGTTCGTCTTCGATGTGCACTACTAGCAGCGGTACATTCAGCGGCGCGGCGGTGATCGGAATTCCACCGTGGGGAACCAGCTCGCCCTCTCCGGAAGGAATCGGATCTCCATGCGGATCGTGGGTCGGTTGGCCCAGCCTGGCGGCCAGCGCCTCGACCTGCTCCGGCGACAATTCATGCTCGATGCGCTCGGCCTGGTCGTGCCAATCCAGCTGCTCCACCCCGGTCTCGTCCGCCAGGTGACGCTCCCACAATCGGTGTGCCCGCAGGATGTGCAGCGCCGAACTGCGGCCGTCTTCGGTGAGCCGGATGCCATCCAGGTCAACCTGGAGCAGGCCGCGCCCTTCCATCTCGACCAATAGCCTGAGCGCCTGATCAGCGGTGAGTTGGGTTACACCGGCCACGCTCTGCGGGGTGGCGCGCTCGCCATTGAGCTCGGCGTTATGCAGATGCTTGAGCGCGTCCTCGATCCGCACCCGTCGGCCCATGCGCACTGCGCCTCGCCAACGGGCGACCAATCCGCCGCCGGGCCACAGCACCACCACGGCGGCAAGCAGCACGGCCAGCGCGATCAGCAGCGGTTCAATGGCGTCCATGGCAGACCACGTATTTGGTCGTACTTATCATATTGTTAGTCTAGCCTAAATTTTTGGGGCTGGCAAGGGGGGAATCAAGTCATACGGTCGCCATTCGTGGGGCACTGCCACAAACGCGCTGGAGCACACCAAGCATTAGTCTGGCTGGGAGCCTAGACCGCAGCCAGCACGTTTTGCAGCACCATCAATGCCAGGAAACCGACCATGGTGGCCAGTGCGCTGGAGAGCCGTTGGCCTTCGGAGGCCCGGCTCTCGGGGATCATCTCGCTAATGACCAGGAAAAACATGGCGCCAGCCGCCAGGCCGAAGGCGAACGGCAGCACCGGCCGGAAGGCTTGCACTGCAAGGTAGGCCGGGATGGCAGCGATCGGCTGCGGCAGGCTGGAGAAGATCGCCCAACCGACACATTTCCAGCCGCTCACCCCCTCCGCTCGCAGCGGCAGGGAAACCGCCACGCCCTCCGGGATGTTGTGCACGGAGATCGCCGCCGTCACCAGCAAACCCAGCGTAGCTTCACCCGATCCGTAGGCCACCCCGACCGCCAGCCCCTCAGGGAAGCTGTGAATGAACATGGTGCCGATGATCAGGACAACCCGGGCCGCGCCCTGGGTGCTCGGGCGGGGAATTGGGATCCCATCCTCGCTATGGTCGTGCCCCTCGCCCAGATAGTTGGTGGCCCAACCAAACAGCAGGGTACCGACCAGCAGCCCGATCGCCACCGGCGTGATGCCGCCTTCGTCGACGCCCGGGATGATCAGGTTAAACACCGAGGCCGAGAGCATCATGCCGCCGGCTACCGCCCATCCCAGGCGCGCAAGCTCATCCGGGAACTTGCGGACGAATACGAACGGCAGGCCACCCAGTCCAGTGGCCAGCATGGTGACTGTGGCGGCCAGCACCGCCTCACCCAGGGTCGGCATTCCGAGAGCACTATCGTGCAGGCCAGGCGGGCTGTCAAGGGACGGATATCCAGCACATCGCGGCACTTCAGCTAGCCCGCCGTGTACGCCTTCCATCCCGGTTTCCCTTGTCAGGGCTCGGCAGTTCGAGCATAGTTGCTGGGTGAACGTCGGTGCGAAACGAACGGCGGCGGCGCTGCTGCTGTGGGGAGCAGCGCTCGGATTGGCCTACGGCCAAAGCCCGCTGTACACCTCCAATCAGAATCAATACTTCCTGCATGGGCTGGCCCATGCAGGAGTTGGTAGCTTGAGCGCCGACTGGCTGGCCAACACCCGCGATCCGACTCCGTTGTTCAGCGGCCTGGTACGGCTGATGGCGCTGAGTGTCGGAGCGGAGGACGCGCTGGCACAGCTGGCGCTCCCGCTCAACGCCGTAGTGCTGCTCAACTACCTGCTTTACCTGCTGATCTTCGCTGTCTATCTGGCCAGCGCATTCGGGATTTCCCATCAGCTGTACTCGATTAGGCGCAGCAGAACTATGTCGCTGCTGTTTTTCGGCTTGCTGTTTGTCAGCCACTCGGCCGCCCTGCGCTACGCGCTGGCCTTCGTCCCGGGTGGTGAGTGGAGCTATCTGTTCGACGGCGGCATTGGTGGACAACGTTTGCTCGGTCCGGTGTTTCAGCCCAGCGTGTTTGGCGCCCTATTGCTGCTCTCGATTTGGCTGTACCTGGAGCAACGACCACTGCCCGCCATGCTGGCAACCGTCGTCGCCGCCAGCTTTCACCCGACCTACCTTCTGACCGCCAGTTGCCTATCGGCGGTTTATTGGATCGCTTGGATCCGGCGCAGCACGGTCCCACGCCGACCCCTGCTGGCCGGCGCAGCCGCTTTGGCCCTGGTACTTCCAATCGTGCTCTACGTGTACGCCAATTTCCTCCCTCCCTCCGCCGTAGCACAAGAGATCATGGTCGAATTCCGCATTCCCGAGCACGCGGTCCCGGTCGAGTGGTTTGACTTGACTACGCTTTTCAAGCTCGGGCTGACCGTCGCCGCGCTGGGCCTAGTACGGAATACGCGGCTGCGGCCGGTGATGCTGGCGCTGTTGGCGGTCGGGACAGCGCTGACCGCCTTGCAAATCGTCACTGGAAGCCTCTCGCTGGCGCTGCTGTTCCCATGGCGACTCTCGGCTACGCTGGTTCCGTTGGCCAGCGCGGTACTGGCCGGACGAATAGCGGTTCGACTGGCAACCAACTCCGGTCGCGCCGGTACCTCGCGCGGAGATGGTACGGTGGCAGCCACCGGCGAGCCAGGCGGGGCACGGTGGCTCGAATCCGGCCAAGAAACGGGCGGCGGCGACCGCCACTCCACTTGGCGATTGCGGCCGTCGGTATTGCGGGCGATCGGATTGGCATTGGTGGCGCTGGCGGTGATCAGCGGCATCGGCTGGTCGGCGGTGCAATTTGCCCAGCGGCGATCGATGCCCGAGCGCCGGGTGTTTGAGTACGTGCGCCGTACACAGGCCGCCGGCCAGCTGTACCTGGTACCGGCCGGGATGCAAGATTTCCGACTAGCCACCGGCGCGCCGATCCTGGCCGACTTCAAGTCGATCCCCTATTTCGGACCCGAGGTGCTCGAGTGGCATCAGCGGGTGCGGCTGCTCAACTTCTTCTATCGTGGCAGTCCGGAGCAGGTGGATTGTGGGCTGCTGGAGGTCTTCGCCGGCGAATATGGCGTCACCCATGTGGTGCTCGAGCCCGACCAAGGCGGGCTACAGTGCGATCGGCTGGAGCCGCGCTATGACGACGGCGAGTTCAGCGTCCACGCAATTGTGAGCAGTAAGTAGTGGGCAGATCGTTCGCAACATCAGGTTCGAATGCCTGAGCTTCCTGAGCTGGAGGTCGTGCGCGAGGTGTTGGAGCGTCGGTTGGCGGGCCACCCGATTCGGGAGGTCACCCTGGCGCCGCGCGGCGGACCATTGGTGGCCCGCGATCTGACCGGCGGCAATTTCCGGGATGGTCTGATTGGCGCAGCCTTTTCGGCAGTGGCGCGCCGCGGCAAGTTCCTGATCTTCCCGATGAGCGCAAGCCGAGCACAAGCGAGGCCCCAAGGGGATGAGGTGCCCCAGGTATTGAACGCAAGCGGAGCGCAAGCGAATTCGCATCAGGGCGAACTGCCTGCGCCCACCCTGCTGTTGGTCGCCAATCCGAAACTCACTGGCCGGTTTCAACTGTGCGCTCCCGGCGCCAAGAAGGCTGGCCCGGTGCACGTCACCTTTCGTTTCGATCAACTCGATGACGAGCTGCGCTACGTCGATCAGAAGCGCATGGGACAGCTCTACCTCACCCGCGCGCTGAACGAGGTGCCCACCTTTTCCGAGATGGGACCCGACGCGCTGTCGGTTGGCGAGGCCGAGTTCCGCCAACGATTGCACAAATTCCGCGGTGAGATCAAGGGCGTGCTGGCCCGCGAGCGGTTTCTAGCCGGTATCGGCAACGCCTACGCCGACGAGATCCTGTGGCAGGCTCGCATCCACCCCTACCGCAAACGGACCGATCTAAGTGAAGCGGAGACCGGCGAGCTGTATCAGGCCATGCGCACCACGCTGACCGAGTCGATCGAGCAGGTTCGTCATGCGATGGGGGAGGACATCCACCTCAAGCCGCGCGACTTCTTCGCGGTGCACATGCGCGCCGGCGAGGCCTGCCCGCGCTGTGGCGGCCGGGTATCCCAGATCACCGCCGGAAACCGCATCACTAACTTCTGCCGCAGCTGCCAGCCGGGTGGGCTGATTCGCGGTATGTAGCGTCCGTATTGGACGACCGGCCAGCTGTTAACTGGCCGCCTGTCAGATGACTTCGGCGTGCCGGACCGCAACACTGGAGAGGTAGATGAGCTCAAGGCCTGCGGTCTCGCGGTCAGTGCTCGTGGCGGTGCTGGTTTGCTGCGCGTCCGCATGCGGCCTGCCAGCGCCGGAGCAGATTGCGGATGGTTGGGAGACGGCCGATCCGGCATCCGTCGGCTTGAGTGAAGCGATCCTCGATCAGCTGGTCCGCCGGGTCGATGAGGGCGTCCACCCAAACGTCCACAGCATCCTGATCGTACGAAACGACAAGCTGGTGTTTGAGCGCTACTGGCCCGGCTATCTGTGGGACTTTTATGGACAGGATTTCAGGGGAGCATACAGCGAGTTCGGCCGCGACAACCCACACAATCTGGCCTCGGTGACCAAGAGCATTACCTCCGCCCTGGTTGGGATTGCCATTGATCGCGGCTACATCCCCGATGTGGATCAGGAGCTGTTTTCCTATTTCCCCGAATACATAAGACTGCGCAACGCCGAGAACCGGAGCATCACATTGAAGGATCTGCTCACCATGACCGCCGGTCTCGAGTGGAACGGGCTCGAAATCCCAATCAATACGCGCGACCCACGCCACGACGTGCTGCAGCTGTTCGCTGTCGACGATCCGCTGGCGTACATTCTGGCCAAGCCGATCGTGTCGACCCCCGGTACAAGCTGGTATTACAACGCCGGAGAGACCGTGCTGCTGGGCGAGGTGATCCATCGGGCTTCTGGAATGCGGATGGATGAGTTTGCCGAGCAATACCTCTTCGGCCCGCTGGGGATCTCCGTCTACGAGTGGTTCTACATCAATCCCCAGACCGTCTATGCCGCCGGAAATCTCAGGTTGCGGCCGCGAGACATGGCCAAAATCGGCTATCTGTTCTTGCAGGGAGGGGTGTGGGAGGGCGAGCGGGTAATTTCAGAAGACTGGGTTGGGGCCTCTACCGAGCCGCATGTCTCTACCTGGTGGGCTTCCGACTATGGCTACCAGTGGTGGGTGGATCGCTTTCCCACTGCCAAGGGCGAGGTCCAGTCCTATTTTGCGGACGGGTGGGGTGGACAACGGATCATGGTATTTCCGGCGGAGCGGATGGTGGTGGTCTTTACCGGCGGCAACTACGTCCAGCTGGGCCCGATCGACGAAATTCTGGCAGAGTACATTCTCCCCGCAATTCGGGACTAGCTGCGCGAAGCCAGCACAGAGATTCCACCCGTCCTGAAAACCACCGAATCTCTCATCCCACGTTCAGCGTTTGTTAATATAACGTCATATAATTGTCTAAATATTGTCCATGTTTTGGGAGACTCGTGGACAACTGGAACGTAATCTCATAAGGAGGTATAGAAGATGAAACGGTATGGAGTGTTCTCCCTTTTGGTGGCAACCGGCCTGATCCTGGCGGCTTGCGCTTCCACCGCGACCCCTGAGCCCACCGTACGCCCAACCGAGGCGCCGGAGCCAGTGGCCGAGCCGACCGAAGAGCCGATGGAAGAAGCGATGGATGAGCCGCAGGCTCAGACCATCGTCGACATCGCGGTGGAGGATGGTCGGTTCACCACCCTGGTAGCGGCATTGCAGGCAGCCGAACTGGCCGACACCTTGGCCGGTGAGGGCCCGTTCACGGTCTTCGCCCCCACCGACGAGGCCTTCGCCGCACTGCCGGAGGGCACGATGGATGCGCTACTAGCCGACATCCCGCGGCTGACCGAGGTCCTGCTCTACCATGTGGTAGATGGCAAGGTGTTGGCGGCGGAAGTGGCCGGGATCGATATGGCCACCACCCTGCAGGGTGCATCGCTGGACTTCATGCTGGACGGCGATTCGGTTCTGATCGGTGAGGCGCAAGTCATCATCACCGATATCGAGGCCAGCAACGGCGTAATCCACGTGATCGACGGAGTGTTGCTGCCGCCCACCGGCTGAACACACCGGCTTTCTGCTCCTCCCAATAACACGAAAACGCCCGGGCAACTCCCGGGCGTTTTCGCTTGTACCGCCAGGTGCTGGTGCCGGTACCTGCTCAGTCCGCTAGGTGGCCGCCTCAGCATGGCTTGCCGCCAGGTCTGTAGGGCGAGCCGTTGAGGTGCGACCCCGCCACCAGCCAGCCAGTGCGGCCATCCCGGCCAGCACCGCCGCAATCCAGGCCGCCAGTACCACCGATGCTGGGCTGGTATCGCGCACCGCGATCCCGATAAAAGCCCACACCAAAACCAGCGGCGCGGCAAACTCGCTGCGCCGCAGCGCCAGCAGCCAGCCAATAACCAGTGCCGCCCCCAGCATGATGACGGTCCACAGTTCAGCTGTCAGTCCCCAGCCGCCCCAGCCCTGCGAGACCAGCAGGACGCTGGCGTTAGCGATGGTCGCCACGCTCACCCAGCCCAGGTAGATGCCGATCGGCACCTGGGCCAGCCAGCGTTCTGGCGCAGATACCGCAGCGCGCCCGATCCGCAGGCCTTCGTAGCTGGCGATCAGGGTGGCTAGCAACCCCAGCATGGCCAGCAGGGTGAGCGGGAAGCGCTCGTAGTGCCAAAGCAGCAGCCAGGCGATATTGGCCAGCCCACTGACCGCGATCCAACCGCGCGCCCGGCGTAGGCGCGGGTTGTCGCGCTGCGCTGGCAGTGCCTGGTAGACCGTCAGCGCCAATAGCCCGAGGTAGATCAATCCCCAGATGGCGAAAACGTAGCCGGCCGGGGTGAACAGCACCGCGAAGCGGTCGGAGATCTCACCGGTTGTCTGCCCATTGATCGGCAGCGCGTTTGCCAGCCCGTTGGCCACGATGGTCGCGACCACAGACAGTAGGACGAGTATCCGCATATTCAACTCCTTGATGGATAGGATCGGTTAGGCTGCACCGCTTGCTGATCGGGGTCCTGCTCGCTTGCGTCGCGCTTCGGCATCCAGCCTGACGGCGCGTTCGATCAGCCTGCGGTGCAGCCGGCTGAAGATCAGACGGTGGATCGGGTACAGCAGCAGCCAATATAGCAGCCCGCTCAGGCCTTTGGGGGCGAAGATTGCCGTCTGGTGCAGGCGTTGTTGAGCGTCCGGCAGTCGCTCAATCTCGAATTCTAACCAAGCTTGTCCGGGCAATTTCATCTCCGCCCGCAGTCGGAGCTGATGTCCCGGCTCAACCGACTGCACGCGCCAGAAATCCAGCACCTCGCCGGCCCGCAGCCCACCCGGCGACCGCGCCTTTAGGCGCATGCCCACCCCACCGAGAACGCGGTCCATTGCACCGCGCAACCGCCAGGCCCAGTTATATGCCAGCCATCCCTGCGCACCGCCCAACTCGGAAGCGGCCCGGTACAGGCTGTCGGCCGAGGCACCGGTGCTGGCGCTATGACGCTCCACGACCAGGCCGCGCTGCCAGGTGACCTGCACCGGCGACGGATCGGCAAGCGGCCGGTCCACTACCGGTTGCTCCAGTTCGCGCAGCGCTCGTCCCACGGCCGTGGGGTAGTCAAGCAGCGCGATCTCTGGGAACAGCCGCCGGGCGGTGTCGTCGCGAACCACCACCTCGCTGCGCAGACCTTCGATCAGCGGCTGTGCGATGTCGGCCGGGATGGGAGTAACCAGGTGCACCCAGTAGGACGATAGGCGGGGTGTGAGCACTGGAACCGGCAGCAGCCAACGCTGCAAACCCCGCACCCGAGCGTAGCCGGTCATCATCTCTCCGTAGGTCAACACCTGCTCGCCACCGATCTCGATCACCCGCCCGGTGCTCTGCGGCTGCTCAAGCGCGCCCGCCAGGTAGTCCAGGCAGTTGTCGACCGCGATCGGCTGGGTGTGGGTGTACACCCAGCGGGGGCACACCATGACCGGGATATGCTAGGTCAGGTAGCGCACCATCTCGAACGACAGGCTGCCGGCACCGACCACCACCGCCGCGCGGAACTCGGTCACCGGCACACCCGACTGGCGCAGCGCCTGCCCGGTGGCCTGGCGGGAGGCCAGATGAGGGGAGAGGGACTGCCGCTCATCTCCCAGCGCCCCCAGGTAGATGATCCGGCGCACGCCGGCCTGACGGGCCGCGCGTCCGAAATTGCGCGCCGCCCGCAGGTCCTGTTGGTGAAAGTCATCGCCACCTGACATACTGTGGATGAGGTAGTAGGCGGTGTCGACCCCCTGCAGTGTGGCGGCCAAGCCCTCCGGTTGCATTACGTCGGCGGCCGCGAGCTCGACTTGCCCCGACCACGGGCGGGCGAGCAAGCCTTCCAGATGGCGCCCCATGGCGCGCACCCGGTAGCCCTCGGCCACCAACCGGCCTGCCAGCTGGCCACCGATGTAGCCGGTGGCCCCGGTGACCAGCACCAGCCGGTCTTCGCGCTCGCTCATCGGTCCGCCTCGGCCAACTTCCCCGGTTCGTCGATTGAGGGCTGTCTTTCGCCCCGAAACCGCGCGGCCAGATCCGGCGCGTGCCGGGTCAGGTCCTGGCACAGTTGCAGCAGCGCCAGGTCCTTGGCTTTGGCCTCCAGCATGACATCCGGCGCCGCCTCGGCTGTCGCCTCGGCAATCGGGCGGTAGAAGTCGATGAAGCTGAACGGATCGATGAATTCTGCGTGGGCGCTCAGTGGCCGCCGGGAGAGGCCAGCATCAACCCCGTTTCGAAATCCCCAATCGGTGCGCGGTGAGGAGAAGTGCACCTTGGGCCGCGCCCGCCAACCCTGCCAGGTGCGCATACAGGCCAGCGCGGCCTCGGTGGGCGGGATTCCGGCCGGATCGTAGCAGCGGTGGTGGTGGGCGTCGAACACCACCCGAATGCCAATCTGGGCGTGCAGCTGAAGGACATCGGCAAGCCCAAAGCGCTGGTCGTCGTTCTCCACCACCAGGCGCCGGCGGGCGCCGGGAGACAGCTGCTCGAACCGGCGGGCGAAGCGCTCCAGCGCGGCCGGGCGGTCTCCATACACACCGCCTACATGGGTGACCACCACCGCCTCGGCGCCCAGGCCCATCGCATCCAGCACGGCAACCTGTACTTCAATATCCGCCGCCGAGCGCGCAGCCAGCGCATCATCCGGGGTATTCAGCACAATGAACTGCCCGGGGTGGAACGACAGCCGCACCCCCTGGCGGCGCACGGTCTCTCCCACCTCGGCCAGATCGACCGCGCATTGCTTGACCTGGTTGTGGAACTCGGGGTGTTCGGGGTGGGTAGCGTAGGGCACCAGCCCGGAAGCCAGCCGGTACATGCCGATCTCTACCTGCTCCAGGTAGGCCAAGATCTCCCGCAGGTATTCCAGGCTGGTCCTCAAATGCGGCCGGTTCTGCCAGCGACGGGTGTCGTGAGAGCGCAACTCGGGCCGTCCGAGCAGCTTCACGGCGAAACCCAGCCGCGGGTGTTGCAGTG
>CAZJUE010000086.1:0-10869 GCA_964549025.1 uncultured Anaerolineaceae bacterium
GGCTGCTCCGATTCAGCTTCCGGTTCAGCTTCCGGCTCGGATTCGGTCGCCTCAGCGGGTTCCGGTTGCGCCAGCGCCTGTTCGGCTTCCAACTCAGCATCGAAGTCGGCGATTGGCACTTCTTCCGGCTCCGGCTCTTCACGATCTTGCACCGCGGTCTGCCAGTCCAGGTCCGCGTATTCGGTGGAATCGACGCGTTTCAGGCTCAGGCCGATTCGGTGGCGGATGACATCCACACGCAACACCCGCATGGTTACCGTCTGGCCCTCCTGGACCACCTCGCTCGGGTGAGCAATGTGGCGATCGGCCAGCTCCGAGATGTGAATCAGTCCCTCGATCCCGTAATCCTCCAACCCGGAGATTGCGGCAAAGGCGCCGAATTTGGTCAATTTAGTGATCGTGCCTTCGACCAGTTTGCCCTCGGGGAACTGATCGTAGATCATCTCCCAGGGGTTGTCTTCCAGCTCACGGATCGACAGGCTGATACGATTGCGATCGGGATCGACGCCCAACACCTTCACCTGGATCTCGTCGCCGACGGTCAGCACCTCCTTAGGGTGGCCAACCCGTTTCCATGACATCTCGGAGATGTGCACCAGGCCGTCGGCTCCGCCAATGTCGACGAAAGCGCCGAAGTCAGCCAAGCTGATCACGTGGCCGGAGCGAATCTCACCCACCGCCAGCTCCGATATCAGTTTCTCTTTGAGCGCTTCGCGCGCTTCGCGGGCTGCCGAGCGTTCGGACAGGATCAGCCGATTGCGCCGCCGGTCGACCTCAATCACCCGGCTGACCAGTTGCTCACCGACCATGTCGCCCCAACGCTGCTCGGGCGTCTCGCCGACCGCTCGCCGGCGGCGGGCCAGACTGACTTGGGAGGCCGGCACGAAGCCCCGCAAACGGCCCAACCGTACGATCAAGCCGCCTTTGTTGTAGCCGGTGATCTCGCCTTCGTAGATCTCCTTGCTCTCGAGCAGCTCCTCAGCGCGCACCCAATCCTGCTCTTCCGCTGCTTTGCTCAGCGAGAGTTCCGGAGCGCCACTGCGGCCCCCCGGCCGCACCACATAGACGTTGACTTCCTGGCCGATGGCCAGGTTTTCACGCTGCTCGTCGGGCAGCTGATCCAGCTCGCGCGCCGAAATCACGCCCTCCGACTTGGCGCCAATATCCACCAAGACGTCGGCCTCGGTCACTCGAGCAATCGTGCCCACCCGGATCTCACCGCGGCGCGGGGCGTCTAATTCGTAGTCTTCAGACTCCAGGAGCGCGTCCATCGGGTGGACGTCGGCTTCTTGCTGCGCCTCTGCTTCCCCGATGTCACCCTCCTGCTCGTCACCTGCCATTAATACAAAGGCTCCTAACGGACCCGTTGTGGCATTATAAAGGGTGAGGTTGGGCTTGACAACCTGTGCCCAATTTCCGGGTACCTGTGCCCGATTTCCGGGTGCCGGTGCCTGATTTCCGGGTGCCGGTGCCTGATTTCCGGATACCTGAGCTGTTTTTCGGCTCGGCCAGCCTCATTTTCCGCATGCGGTATAATGCCGCGCGGCCGCCGGCGGGCGATCCACGGCGGCCTGGAGTAGTCTCAGTTGGCCCCTGTATACCCCTTCACCGCCATTGTTGGCCAAGAGCGCATGAAACGCGCTCTTATTTTGAATGCAGTTAATCCCCGTATCGGGGGCGTGTTGATCCGCGGCGAACGCGGTACCGCCAAATCGACCGCCGCCCGCGGGCTGGCGGCGCTGCTGCCGGAAGTGCGGGTGGTGGCCGACTGCCGCTTCAGTTGCGATCCGGATACGCCCACCACCTGGTGCACCGAGTGCCGGGAGCGGGCAGCCTCCGGCCAGCAGCTGCCGACCGCGGTGTTCCGCACCTCCTTCGTTGACTTGCCGGTCTCGGCTACCGAGGACCGAGTGGTCGGCACGCTGGACATCGAGCGCGCCATCAAGGAAGGCGAGCGCCATTTCGAACCGGGCGTGTTGGCTTCCGCCAACCGCGGCTTGCTCTACATCGACGAAGTCAACCTGCTGGACGACCACGTGGTCGATCTGCTGCTGGATTCCGCCGCGCTGGGGATGAACATCGTAGAACGGGAGGGCATCTCCTTCAGCCACCCGTCGCGCTACATCCTGGTCGGCACTATGAATCCGGAAGAAGGCGATCTACGGCCGCAGTTGCTGGATCGCTTCGCGCTGTCAGTGGACATACGTGGCCTGACCGATCCCGACGACCGGGTGACCATCATGGAGCGTAACCTGGCGTTCGAGGCCGATCCGGTCGGCTTCCGCGAAAGCTGGGGCGATCACGAGCAGGCGCTCTCGCAGCAGATCGTCGCCGGCCGTGAGCTCATTGACCGCGTAACCTATTCCAGCCAGAACCTGCAAGCCATCGCAGCGCTGACCTCTTCGCTGCGGGTCGATGGCCATCGGGCGGACTTGGTGATCCTCAAGGCCGCCACCGCTCAGGCCGCCTTTGAGGGCCGCCAGGTAATCGAGGAACCGGACATCGCTCGGGCGGCCGAATTGGCTCTGCCCCACCGCCTGCGTAAAGGCCTATTCCAGCAGTCCGAGATCAAGCTGGCCGACCTGGAAGAGCGGCTGGAGCAGATCCAGGCGCAGAGCGGCGCCAGCACCCAACCAGATCCCGAGGCCGCCGAGCAGCAGGAACCCGCCCCAAAAAAAGTCAGCGCCCGGGCGTAGCCGCCGACACCGAACCCGAAGAGAGGCAGCTCGGGCAAACCAAGCCGGCCGAACAGACCGTGGTCGACTCGCTGCAAGCTCGCTGGTGGGAGGGCGGCGATCGAGTCAAGGTCGGCGAATCATTCGTTCCACGCCGCATCGAGAATCCGATCGACCGCCTCTCGCGCAAGCAGGGAGGCCGCCGCACACAGACCCGCTCCGACCGCCGCAGAGGAAGGTACATTTCGGCGCGCCCGGCGCACGAGGTCAACCCGGACCTGGCCTTTGACGCCACGCTGCGTGCGGCCGCACCCTACCAGCGCAGCCGGGACCCCAAAGAAGTCGCCTTCGCCATCCGGTCCAGCGACCTGCAGCGCAAGGTGCGGGTCAGCAAAGCCGCCAATCTGATCCTGTTCGTGGTGGATGCCAGCTGGTCGATGGCTGTGGCCGAGCGCATGTCGGCCACCAAGGGGGCCATCCTCTCGCTGCTCACCGACGCATATCAGCGTCGCGATCGGGTCGGACTGGTGGTATTCCAAAAAGACCGTGCGCTCACCGTGCTGCCGCCCACCAATTCCATTCAATTGGCCCAGCGCGCCCTGGCTGATATCCCGGTTGGCGGCAAGACCCCGCTTTCTGCGGGTTTGGTGCAGGCGCTCGAAATCTTCACGCGCGAGAGGCTGAGCCATCCGGAGGTGCTGCCGCTGATGCTGCTGCTCACCGACGGGGCGGGCAATGTCTCAATGAGTGAGCTGCCGCCTCAGGAGGAAGCCATGCAGGTGGCCGATCGCTTCCGCGAATTGGAGATCCGCTCGGTAGTGATCAATATGGAGCACGCGGCGTTCGACCAGGGGCTGGCCGGCGCTCTGGCCGAGCGACTAAGTGCGCCGTGCTACACGCTGCAGGAGCTCAAAGCAGAGCACCTTTACCGTACGGTGCGAAAAGAGGTCGAAGAAGCAAGCAGTTAGGCAACGAGTCAGTCGCCCAGCTTCCGCTCCAGGCGAGCGATGCGGTGCTCGACTTCAACCAGCGCCTGCTCGCGACGCCAGCCCTCTGGCCACTCCAACACGGCATCCCGCGCACGGTTCGCCCAATCCAGCGCCTGGTCCAGCCGCTTGGCATGCCATTCGTAGTACATTGCCAACTCAATGCACGGGGTCAGGTCGTCAGGATCGAGCGCATGCCACTGGTCCCAGTGGGCCACCGCCTCAGCTCTGCGATCGTGGCGTTTGAGATAGGCCGCGTACCAGCGCAGGATTTCAGTGCCCAGCCCGGAATCGCCGCGGTTTGCCAGCGCGGTCTGGAACGCCGCTTCGGCCTGCTGACCGCGGCCGGCCAGCTGATGCCAGCGGGCCAGCGCCAGCGCTTCGCCGGCTGAGAGGGCTTCGGGCCGCCGCGCGGTGTGCCGATCGAGTACCTGATGGGCAAGCCCCACTAGCGACAGGATGTCGATGGCGTTGTGGTAGATCACCCGAGACATCTCGCCAGCCTCCCCGGTGCGCAGGTACTCCAAGTACAGTTCCGGGATCAGCGCTCCCGGAACATCCTGATCCGAACGCTCAACCCCCAACACCTGTCGTTCCAGGGTCGATAGCCGACAATCGGCCAGGGTCGTGCTCCACAGCCTCCGGGAAGGGTACAGCAGGTCGAAGTGCGGCAGGTTAGTCAATCGCCAGCGGTCACGCAGCGCCACCGTGTAGCGGGCTTCCAACAACGGCAGATCGAAGGCGCGCCCATTGAAGCTAACCACTCCGGCGGCGCGGCTCAGATCCTCCCGCAGCGCTTCCAGCATCGCCGGCTCCTCCGCCGGATCGCGCAGGAAATACTGGCGCAGCCGAAAGCCACCTTCGACGTAGGCCCCCACCCCGATCAGAAAACCCAGCGTACCGGCTCCGCCCACCAAGCCGGTGGTCTCCAGATCAACGAACACCCAATTGGCTGGGTCGGCGGGCTGCAGGGCGCGATCGCCGGCCACCTCGGCCGCAAGCTCGGATTGGAAGCCAAGCAGCTGCTCGAGCGCCGCCGAGCCGTGGACGTGGTCCAAGCCATAGCGGTTTTCGATGCGGAACGCCACACCGTGGCTGGTCTCAAGCTGATCGCCTGGCGGCAGGCCGCCAGTTGAGCTCAATTCCGCGCGCCGCTTGCCATCGTCTGGCCCTTTGCGGGACGGTTTGCGACGGTCCAGCCGTTCCAAACGGCGCCTGAGATCGCGGGGACGTGCTGATTTCCGGGTCATGGTGAGAAAGGTCACAAGCCTGGGGTGACCTTTGACATTGCCGGCCACCGGCGTGCGCAGGCTATTATAGGGCCGGAGACAGAATCCCTGCGCTCACCGCTGTCTCCTCCTTTGGCGAAGGCCTCCACCGGGAAGACCCCTCACCGCCCCGGTGGAGGCGCTCTTTTAAGCAAGTGTACGCTGATCGCAGCGGCATCCGCCTCTGTCGGCCGTCGGGGCAAGCATCAGGCGGCGAATCCGGGCTCAACCTGTCGATCGGTTCACTGGATGAACTGGAACGGTGGATCTAGGATGCGGCGGTGGGCAGCAGCACGTTGAATATCGTCCCCAGCCCGGGCTGCGAATCGACCCACACCCGTCCCCCATGGTTGTCGACGATTGACTTGACGATCGAGAGCCCGAGACCGGTGCCTTGGGTGTCGGCCGGCGCGTTGCTGCCGCGGAAGAAGCGGTCGAAAAGGCGTGGCTGATCGGCAATCGGCACCCCGACCCCGGTATCCTGCACAGTCAGAATTACCTGACTACCTTCCCGTTGTGCAGCGACGGTGATTCGGCCGCCGGCCGGCGTGTACTTGATGGCGTTGTCGATCAAATTGCCAAACATCTGGCGCAGTCGGATCGGCGCGCCCCACACCATCGGCAGGTCGTCCGGCAGTTCCGATTGCAGCTGGATTCCCTTGGCGGCCGCCGCCGATCGCATGCTCTCCAGCGCATAGCGGGCCAGCATAGTCACGGGGGTGAGCTCCTTGGCTTCATCCAGCCCGGCCTCGATCCGCCCCAAATCCAACAGGTTGCTCACCAGGTCAGTGATCTGCCCCACGCTGAGCCGCGCCTTGCGAACGAATTCGGCCTGTTGCTGATTGAGCTCGCCAGACCGTTCCACCAACTCAATGTAGCCAAGGATAGCGGTCAGCGGCGAGCGCAAATCGTGAGAGACTGCGGTCACAAACTCGGACTTGATCCGATCGAGCTCTTTTAGTTTGGTGATGTCTTGCATCACGATCGCCTGGCCGATGCCGTCGATCGGCGTCTGCTGGGCGCTGAAGACCCGGCCGTCATCCAGCTCGATTTCCTCCCGCTTGGAGAACTTGCCCGAGGCCGAGAACATTGAGAGCAGACGCGGGTCCTTCACCACTTCGCTCACCGTTCTGCCTGCCCAATCACCGTTGACCCCAACGGTTTCGCGGGCGCTCTGATTCATGATCATCAATCGGTCTTCCAGATCGACGACGATGACCCCGTTTTCCACCCCGGTCAGGATGGTTTCCAGCTTGCGGCGCTCAGTCTCACTGGCCGAGAAGAGGCGGGCGTTCTCGATCGCGATAGCGGCGTAATCGGCCATTGCAGACATTATGGTGACGTCGTCTTCGGTGAGCGTGCGGCCGGCCTTGCGGTTGTCCACACCTAATACCCCGATCGTACGGCCGCGGACGGCCAACGGCACGTAGATCAGCGAGTGCACCAAATACGCGGTCTTGATCTTTTGCGGCGTGTCTTGATCCAGCAGGACCGGCTCGCCGGTTTCGATGACCCGCCCGGCCAGCGAATCATTGACCTCCAAGCGGAAAGTGCGAACGAACTCGTCGTCGAAGTTCTTGCCGGCCCGCATATACAGCTCTCCGCTGTCCTCGTCCAGCAGCAATAAGCTGCCCTCCTCGGCATTGGTTAGCCGCACAGCGGCGCCGACCACCTCGGTGAGCACCTCGTCATGGTTGAGTTTTTCGGTCACGGCGCGGCCGAGCAGGATCAGCGTCTGAAGCTCTTCCAGCTGGCTGGGTAGCCGATCGGCCGAGGTCGCAGCCACCACGCCGGCGGGCGGACGGTCAACCGCCGGTCGAGGCCCGGCCAACGCTCGACCAACCGCCGACAGCATCAATTCTGGTTCGAAAGGTTTGGCCAAAAACTCGAAGGCGCCGGCCCGCATAGCCTCTAGCATCAGCCGATCGCTATGGTCGCTGCTCATCATGATCACCGGTGGGTGTGGCTGGGAGGCGCAGAGCTCCCGTGTAAGCTCCAGGCCGCTGAGCTTGGGCATCTGGTGGTCAGTGATCACCAGATCGGGCTGGCTCTCCTGCGCCAGCTCGAGCGCAGCCCGGCCATCGGCCGCCAGCTGCACTTGATAGCCGGCCGGGCCCAGCACCGCCTCTTTAAGGAAGCTGCGAATGTCGGGACTGTCGTCGGCGACCAGGATCAGTGGGTTGTTCATCGGGATGCGGTCCGGCAAGCAGCGCTGGCTGGCTCGCCTATTATGGACGGTTGCATGAAGTCTGCCACGGCCAGTTTGGCAGCTAGCAGCTGGACTCGGGTTGATTAGCTAGGGGGCAGCGGCCGGGGCCAAGTGCGGCATTTCGTCCAGTTCGGACAACAGCGCCTCCAGGTCGCCACGCAACACCTGCACCCGCTTGCGTTGCGATGGGTTCTCCGCGCTATCCAGCAGATCCGGCAGTTGATCTTTCAGCGCTTCCAGCTGCGTGCGCACCCGCTCGACCCAATCCACCTGATCCTTCAGACCGGTACGGGTTTCCTCGACCGCCTCCTGCAGCTCTTCGGCGCGGCCGGAGAGCGCCTGGAATAGCCGGGCGTTGATCAGCGAGATCGAAGCGTAGTCGGCCACCGCTTCCAGCATCCGCTGGTTCGGTTCGGAGAACGGCTTGGCCTGCTCGCGGGCTACGGTGATGACCCCGATCGCCTGATCGCGCGCCTTGATCGGTACGATCAAGGCAGCCTTGGCGAAGCGGGCGATCTTGAACTGAGCCAGACCGTCGCCGTGAATGCTGAGCGCCTCGGCGGAAAGCATCACCAGCGAGCTCACCCCGTCGTCCCAGGTCTGATGCAGCTTGTTGGCCAGTGCCTTGGGCATGCCGCGCTGCGCCCGCAGATAAAGCTGTCCGCTGTCTTCGTCCAGTATCAGCACCCACCCCATATCGGCGTTGGTGACATTCAAGCTGCTCTTCATCAGCTTGTCGAACAGGTCGCGCTGGTTGGTGGTGGAGGTAACGGCTTTGCCGATCCCGTAGATGGTGGTCAGCTCGCGCACCCGCTGTTCGAGCTGCCGGTGGCTATCCGCCAGCTCACCGGCTAGCTGCTCACGCTCGTTGCGCAGCCGGATCTCTTTCAGCGACCGCTCGATGGCCGCCAACACTTCGGCTTCCCGCAGCGGCTTGACCAGGTAGTCGCGGGCTCCCAAGCGGAATGCCTGAATGGCGTCGGCCTCCTTGCCCTCTCCGGCGGTGACCAACACCGGCACCTCGATGCCCTGCGAGCGCAGCGCCACCAGCAGGTCCTTGCCGCTCAATCCAGGCAGCGTCAGGCTGGCAACGATCAAATCCGGGGCGAACGAGACCGCCTGCTGGATCGCTACCCCGGCTTCGTCGGCGGTGGCGACCCGGTATCCGAGCGGCTCCAGCACGTCCCTCGATAGGAGGTCCAGCACATCCGGATCTTCGTCGACGATCAGCACCCGTTCGGTCTGCGGGGAGGGGCTCACGGTCGGTATGATAGCACGGTGGCCCCCATCGTTTGCATCGTACGGAAGACCCGTCGTAGCGACGCCTTCGGGCGGCGCAACCTACATGCGCGAAGGGCGCCACCACCCCATAAGAGTTCCATTAGACCAAAGGGGCGCGGCTTGACTCTGATTTCCGCGGCCAGATAGAATTCGTTGGATGGAATACAAGGACTACTACCAGATTCTGGGAGTGGATCGCGGCGCCGATGAGGCCGAGATCAAGCGCGCCTATCGCAAGTTGGCGCAAAAGCACCACCCCGACAAGGAGTCCGGTTCCGAGGAGCAGTTCAAGCAAATCAACGAGGCCTACCAGGTGCTTGGTGATCCCGAAAAGCGGGCCAAGTACGATCGCCTGGGCTCCTCCTATCGCGATTGGGAACGGCGCGGCGCCCCCGGCGGCTTCGATTGGTCGCAGTGGACCGGTGGCCAGCCGGGCGGGGTCCGGGTCGAAATGGGCGATCTGGGCGACCTGTTCGGCGGAGGGTTTTCCGAGTTCTTCAACGCCATCTTCGGAGTGGGGGGCGGTGGACCCTCCGGCCGCGTGCCGGTTCGCGGCCGCGACGTCGAGCAGCAGGTTAACATCTCGCTGCGCGAAGCCTACCAGGGCACCACCCGCACCTACAGCCGCAACGGAAAGCGGTTGGAGGTCGATATCCCTCCAGGTTCCAGAACCGGCACCCGGGTTCGACTGGCCGGGCACGGCCAGGCCGCGTCAGGGAAATCGGGTGACCTGTACTTGCGGGTGAACGTTGCTCCGGAACACGGCATCCGCCGCAAGGGCGACGACCTGCATGTCGAGGTCGAGGTGGACCTGTACACCGCGGTGCTGGGAGGCGAGATCGAAGTACAGACGCTGGAGGGGCCAGTGCTGCTCAGCATTCCGGCCGGCAGCCAACCCGGCCAGACGTTCCGGCTGCGCGGGCGCGGCATGCCCAAACTACGCAATCCCGATCAGCACGGCGACCTTTTCGCCAAGCTGATAGTTACCCTGCCGTCCGACCTGAGCGATGAGCAGCGCGCGCTGTTCGAGCAGCTCTCCAAGCTCAGCCAGGGCAGCGATTAACCCCCACCGAGAGGATCCAAACATAATGAAGAGAATTCCGCTGGCTTTGGGCGCCGCAGCGCTCGCCGCACTGGCCTGCAGCTTGATCCCGGTCACCGCGCCGACCCAAATACCGCCAACTCCGCGCCAGGTCGTCACGCTGGCAGCCCCAGATGTCACGGTAGCCGCGCCGATCGAGGAGCCTTTTATGGCGCCGGCCGATCTGGCCGAACTCTACCAACGGGCCAGCCAAGGAGTGGTTACGATTTTCACCTTTGAGGATCTCGGCGCGGCGCAAGCTGACCGCTTTCCGACGGGGCAGGGATCCGGCTTTGTGATCGACGACCAAGGCCACATCGCCACCAACCAGCATGTGGTAGCTTCGGCCGATGAAATCGAGGTCGATTTCGCCTCCGGCTACCGCGCCTGGGCTACGCTGCTGGGCACAGACCCCGACTCGGACCTGGCGGTGCTCAAGGTCGAAGCCCCGGTCGATGAGCTGGTGCCGATCACACTCGGTGATTCGGATGCGGTTGAGGTGGGCGAGTTAGTGGTGGCGATCGGCAACCCCTTCGGCCTATCGGGCACCATGACCGTAGGAGTCGTGTCGGCCATCGGCCGGGTGCTGGATTCCGAGCGACAGGCGCCGGGCGGTCAGAGCTTCAGTGCCGGTGATCTGATCCAGACCGACGCGGCGATCAACCCCGGCAACTCCGGCGGGCCGCTGCTCAATCTGAACGGCCAGGTGATTGGCATCAACCGAGCCATCACCAGCGATAGTTTCAACGCGGTCGGCAGCGCCACCAACTCAGGCGTCGGTTTCGCCGTGCCGGTCAACATCCTACGGCGGGTAGCGCCTTCATTGATCGAGAATGGGTCCTTCGACTATCCGTATTTGGGCATCACCAGCCTGGGCGAGGGCGCCCTGAATCTGCGCGAATTGGAGCAGCTGGAACTGCCAGCCGATACGGTGGGCGTTTACATCACCTGTGTGGTTGACGGTGGCCCTGCCGAGCGCGCCGGCCTGATGGGCGCCGGATCGTGCAACAGCGCCAACATCCAGCCCGGCGGCGATGTGATTATCGCCATCGACAACCAGTCGGTGACCGGCTTCAGCGACCTGATTTCCTACCTGGTCAGCGAGGCACAGGTCGGCCAGGAGATCACGCTTTCGGTGATGCGTGATGGTGAGATGCTCGATCTGACGCTCACGCTGGCACCAAGGCCGTAGGGCAGCTCGCAATACCAAAAGCCCCTGCAAATTGCAGGGGCTTTTTCTATGCTGATGCCCGGCGCTCGCCTACGGGCACTTCCTTGCGCTCAGACCTACAGGACTACGCTGCACTTAGCCCCACAGGACTTCGCTGCGCTCAGCTAGTTTGATTCGCCAAACAGCTCGCGCTCCATC
>CAZJUE010000087.1:0-5391 GCA_964549025.1 uncultured Anaerolineaceae bacterium
GCCTGCTGCACTTCCATCGCCGCCGCGCCGGATTCGACCCGTTGCAGCAGCAGCGACTGGCGGGTTTCGAGCAGCAGGTCGTTGCCGTCGTTGGAGGCCGAGCCGTCGACGGCGATGCCGACATTGACCCCCTTCTCTCGCATCTGCCGCACATTGGCGATCCCGGATCCGAGACGCATGTTGGAACTCGGACAGTGGGCCACGCCGGTGCCGGTCTCGGCCAGCATCTGAATCTCATCGTCGTTCAAATGGATGGCGTGCGCCCACCACACGTCGGGCCCTACCCAGTCTAACTGCCGCATCAGCTCGGCCGGGCGCACCCCAAACTCCTCCAGGCAGAAGCGCTCCTCGTCCAGCGTCTCAGCCACGTGCGTGTGCAGCAGCACGCCAGCGTACGAGCGCGCCAGCGCGGCGGTTTCGCGCATCAAGTCCTGGGTGACCGAGAACGGCGAGCACGGCGCCAGCCCGATGCGCAGCATCGAATACGGCTCCGGATCGTGGTATTGCTCAATCACCCGGCGGCTGTCTTCCAGGATCTGGTCCTCGTCTTCAACGACCTGATCAGGAGGCAATCCGCCGGCCGACTGCCCAAGGCTCATCGAACCGCGGGTCGGGTGGAAACGTATGCCCAGCTCGCTTGCGGCGCGGACCGTGGCGTCCAGCGTGCAGTCGTTGGGATAAATGTACAAGTGGTCGGTAGAAGTGGTGCAGCCGCTCAACAGCATCTCGGACATACCGACCTTCGCCGAAACGTACACCGCCTGCTCGCCCATTTCCCCCCAAACCGGATACAGGCGGGTGAGCCAGTCGAACAACTCCACGTCTTGTGCGCCCGGCAACGCCCGGGTTAGCGTCTGATACAGGTGATGGTGGGTGTTGATCAAACCCGGAAGAACCACCATGCGCGAACCGTCGATCACCTGGTCGGCGGTCTCGGGCAGCTGAGAGGCAGTACCGACTTTCTGGATTACGCCATCCTCGATGTACAGCCCCGCGTTATCCAGCCGCGGTTGCGACCCATCCATGGTCAGCAGCAGGTCGGCGTTCTTCAGCAACATGGTCGACATGGTTCGCTCCTCCGCCGGCCGCACGCTAGAGTCAGCCGGAATTTATGTCAAGTTTGAGTGGAAGTTGGCCGCCGATCGGGCGCGCCATGGGCCACTCGACCGGGCCAGAACTCACGCTGTAGTGCGGCGGCCAATTCGGCGCCCAGGAAAAGGATGAAACCGGTGAAGTAGGCCCACAGGATCAAGCCAATCACCGAACCCAGCGTTCCGTAGACTGCGTCGAAATTGGTGAGCGCCGAGGTCACGTAGAACCGGAATGCAGACTGTGCCACTTCCCATAGCCCAGTTGCCAGCAGCGCCCCGATCAGCGAAGGCGCGGCGCGTACCGAGACGTTGGGCAGCCAGCGGTAGATCACCCACAGCAAGGCCACCTCGACCACCACGCCCATGCCCAGGTCCAGCAATCCCCACAGCGGGTTGCTGCGATCGATGAACGGCAGGGCCGGCAGCGCGCTGAACACGATCGCCACCAGGAACAGCGTCCCCAACGACAGCACGCCGGCGATCGCCACCAGGCGTCTGCGCCAGACCGGCCGCCGAGGCGCGCCCCAAATCGCATTCAGGCTGGTGGTCAGGTTGTTGAGCAGCGAGGAGGAAGTCCACAGCAGACCGAGGCCCCCGACCAGGCCGATCGAACCACGGTTGCGCACCGATTGGTCGATGATCTCCTGGATGAAGTCCAGCGCCCCTTCCGTAGGCACTGCCTGGCTGAGGAACTCATCCAACGATCCGCGCACGTCCCCGCCGGCCAGCAGCTGGCCGCCGATGAAGATCAAGAAAAGTAGCAACGGAAAAAGCGAGAACAAGCCCTGGTATGCCAGCGCCGCCGCCCGCAGCCCGGCTTCGTTGCGGGTCAGGCCTTCGACGGTAGCGCGGGCTACCTTCCACAGGCGTCGGGCTAGTTGGCGGGCTTGCTCGCTTCGGTTCTGCATTACGGAGGATCTGTCGGACGATGAGCGGGTGTGTGATCTGTGGGCACTGGCTACCACCAATCCGTGGCCGCCAAGCGTATCGTCTACTCGTTAAAAAGCTCGCCTACTGAACGGCCTTCGTGCGCTCGGCGGATGACCTCGCCCAGCAGCGGCGCGACCGAAAGCACGGTCATGTTGTCCAGCCGCTTTTCGGGCGGAATGGCGACCGTGTTGGTCATCACGATCTCGCGCAAATCGGCCTGCTTTAGGTTTTCTACCGCCGGCGGAACCAGCAGCGCGTGGGCAAACGAGAGCGAGATTTCGCCTGCGCCGGCCTCCCGCAACAGCCGGGCGGCCTCGACCACCGAACCCCCGGTCAGCACCTCGTCGTCGACCAGGATGACGTCACAGTCCCGAACATCACCGATCACGCTCGTGGCCCGGGCTCGCGGGTCCTCTTCCGCCCGGCGCTTCTCAACAAACGCCAGCGGGGTACCAAGTTTTGCGGCGAAATTGCGGCCCTTCTTGGCGAACCCCAGGTCGGCGGTCGCCACCACCGTGTTATCGGAATGCTTCCCCATGAAATAGTCGCTCAAGACGTGGAAGGCGGTAAGCACGTCGCCGGGGATCGAGAAGAAACCCTGAATCTGGCCGGCATGCAGATCGATGGTGATGTAGCGATCGGCTCCGGCTACCTCGATCATGTCGGCCAGCAGCCGAGCCCCGATCGGCACTCGCGGCTGATCCTTCTTGTCAGAGCGAGCATAGGCCATGTAGGGGATCACCGCAGTGATTCGCCCGGCGGAGTCACGCTTCAGCGTATCGAGCATCAGCAGCAGCTCCATGATGTTACGGTGCACCGGGAGGTGCAGCGATTGGATCAGGTACACGTCCTGGCCGCGCACGCTGCCGTGCAGGCGCGGGAACAAGTTTTCGTTGGGGAATTCGATCAGGTCGTACTCGATCAAAGGCGTGGCTAGGTAGTCGGAGATTTCTTGAGCCAGCTCCTGACTGGCCGAACCGGCGAACAGTTTGATGTCTCCGTAACCAAACATGTCTCCCACGTTACTCCTCACTCATCAGGTCTTCGATGGCCGCTTGCGGCGAAAGCTCCCGCGCCAACACCTTTCCAATTAACTCGGCGTAGGTTCCGTCTGGACGGGTTTGGAGAAAACGGTCAACCAGCCGTTGGCGCAGCATCTCGTTCAGCTGCCGCTCAATCCGCTGCCGCTCGCGGGATGCCCATTCGCCGCTGTCGCGCAAATAGGCGCGATGCTGATCGATGGCCGCCGCCAACTGCTGGATGCCTTCACCGTTGAGCGCACTGACCGTCAGCAATGGCACCTCCCAGTCGCTAGGTCCGCCGACCTCGGCGCCAAGCTCCAGCGCCGAGCGCAGGGCATTGGCGGCCGATTCAGCTCCGGGCAGATCGCCCTTGTTCACCACCAGGATGTCGGCGATTTCCAGCAGTCCGGCTTTCAAGGCTTGCACCGAATCTCCGAGACCAGGTGCGTCGATCACGATCACCGTGTGGGCCGCGCTAGCGATATCGACCTCCGCCTGCCCCGCACCGATGGTTTCCACAAAAATCAGCTCGAAGCCGGCGGCGTCCAGCGCGTCCACCGCGTTGGAGGTGGCCCGAGCCAAGCCGCCCAGCGCGCCGCGGCTGGCCATGCTGCGGATGAACACCCCGGCATCCCCAGCGAGCTCGCGCATGCGGATCCGGTCGCCCAGTATGGCACCCCCGCTGAACGGGCTGGTGGGGTCGACCGCCACGATCCCGATTTCGAGCGGGTCTTTGGCGGCGCGCAGCCGCAGCGTCAGCTGGTTGACCAGGCTGGATTTGCCGGTGCCCGGCGCGCCGGTTACACCGACGCGGTGCGCCTTGCCGGTGCTGGCGTACAGTTCGGCCAATATTCGGCTGCCGGCTACGGATTCGTTTTCGATTTGGGTAAGCACCCGGGCGAGGGCTAAACGATCACCTGCCAAGACCTGCTCGGCGAGGGTCACTGAGCTGCCGGAGTTGGAGCCGCCGCTGCCCGAAAGGCCTGGATAATTGCTTCGGTGCTGGTGCCGGGGCCGAACACCGCTTCCACGCCGAGTTCCTCCAGCTTTGGCCGATCCGCGTCGGGAATGATCCCGCCGACCATCACCTTGACCTCACCCTGCCCCTGCTGCTTGAGCATCTCTACGATGCGCGGCACCAGCGTCATGTGGGCGCCGGAGAGGATCGACAGCCCGACGATATCGACGTCCTCCTGCAGCGCGGCCTCAGCGACCATCTCGGGGGTTTGCCGCAAACCAGTGTAGATCACCTCCATGCCGGCGTCGCGCAGTGCTCGGGCGATCACCTTCGCACCGCGATCGTGGCCGTCGAGGCCGGGTTTGGCGACCAAAACCCTGATTTTGGCGTCTCCCATGAGGCAGTCGGAGATTATACCTTAGCGGTCGATTCGGCCATCCGGACCGAGCTGCATCATCCCCATCGCTTCTCGCACAAGAGCCATGGTCTGCTCGGCCTCGGCGCGCGCCCGTCGGGTGCCATCCAGAAGGATCTGGCGCACGTCGTCCGGACGGGCAGCGAATTCTGCGCGCCGGTCGCGGATCGGCTCCAGGAAGTGGTTGATGGCTTGGATCAGCTTGCGCTTGACCTCGACATCGCCGACCTTGCCAGCCCGGTAGCGCTGCTTCAAGTCGTCAACCTGCTCGGTATCCGGATTGAAGGCATCGTGGTAGATGAACACCGGATTGCCCTCCACGGTACCGGGCACGTCGGCCGACACCCGCTTGGGGTCGGTGTACATGGCCATAACCTTTTGCTCGACCGCCTCGGCGTCGTCGGAGAGAAAGATGGCGTTGCCCAGTGACTTGCTCATCTTGGACTGGCCATCGGTGCCGACCAATGTCGGAACCGCGCCGATGAGCGCCTCCGGCAGCGGGAACACCTCGTCGTACAGCCGATTGAAGCGCCGGGCGATTTCACGGCTGATCTCGACGTGGGCCTCGTTATCCTTGCCGACCGGGACCAGGGTGGCGCGCGGCAGCAGGATGTCGGCCGCCTGCAGCACCGGGTAGCCAAGCAAACCGAAGGGCATGGCCTCCAGATTCTCGGCGCGTGCCATGTCTTTCAGACTCGGCAGCCGCTCCAGGCGCGGCACCGTCACCAGCATCTCGAAGATCAGGTTCAATTCGTAGGTCTCCGGCACGCCGGATTGCAGGAAGATCACGCTGCGCTCCGGATCGATACCGACCGCCAGGTAGTCCAGCATCATCTCATGTACGTTGGCCGCCACGCCGGCGATATGCTCGCGTTCCGGCTGCGTGGTGAGAGTGTGCAGGTCAGCGATGATGAAGAAACACTCATAGCTGTCCTGCAGCCGCAGCCGGTTTTCGAGCGAGCCCACGTAGTGCCC
>CAZJUE010000087.1:5491-10822 GCA_964549025.1 uncultured Anaerolineaceae bacterium
GCACGCGTTGGTTGCAACGCCGGGCGCTGACGAGCGGGCGGCGGGTTAAATCAAAGGGCCGGGCCAAGCAGCCCGGCCAGGTGTCAAGGGGATGCCAGCCTATCCGCCGCCGTCCAAATGCGGCGCAAACTTATGCACGATGCGATGCTTGGGCTGGTAGCCGGTCAGCCGTTCCAACGGCTCGCCGTCTTTGAATAGGATCAACGTCGGCAGACCCATCACCTGATACTTCATGGTGGTGTCGACATTCACATCGCTGTCCATCTTGACAAACTTCACCTTGCCGTCCCAGTCCTCGGCCAACTCGTCGACCACCGGATCCAGCTGTTTGCACGGGTGACACCAGTCGGCGCCAAAATCGACCACCACCGGCAGCTCGGCCTTAAGCACCTCTTGCTCGAACTGTGCGTCGTCAAGGTCAGGAATTTCGGCCATCGACCACTCCATCCATCCGCACTGCCAATACGGGTCGGCAGTGTACAAAGGCAGTTTGCGATTGTCAAGCATACTGTACGGCTAGGCAGCCCGAGGCCGGTTGATTGCCCGCCAGCCGAGTGCCGGTTGGCGATCCGGCTCTGCCGGTCTCTGTCGGCTCCCCAGATTGCCGCTCGACCGCCCACCCGCACAGCATATTGACGCCCTTTGCGGCCACATGGTATGATGATTCAGGTCTGTTTAGCACTCTCGATCGGAGAGTGCTATTCATTGTCCCATGGGCGAACACAAACTTACGGAGCGCCAGGAGACCATCCTGGCTCTGGTGGTTCACGAGTACATCGAGAATGCCCGTCCGGTGGGTTCAAAGCGGTTGGTAAGTCGCTACTCGCTGGCGGTGAGCTCGGCCACCGTGCGCAACGAGATGGCGGCCTTGACCGATATGGGCCTGCTGCGGCAGCCGCACACTTCGGCCGGCCGCCAGCCGACCGAAGCCGGCTATCGTTACTTCGTCGGCCAGTTGCTGGGCGACACTGACCTGCCGGACAACGAAAAGCGCTTGATCAGCCATCAGTTCCATCAGGCCAACCGCGATGTTGAACAGTGGGTGCGGCTGGCCGGATCGGTGCTGGCGCAGCATTCGCAAGTCGCCTCACTGGTCACCGCTCCGCTCCCGGCCAGTGCGAACCTGAAGCACCTGGAGCTCATCGGGACTCAGGGACGTCAGGTCCTGATGGTGCTGGTGCTGGAAGGCGGCGATGTCCGCCAGCAAATGCTGACCATGTCGGAGATGATCCCGCAGGACCGTCTGCGGCAAACCGCCGACATGATCACCCGACGCTGCGGTGGCCGGGGCGTTGACGGTGTTATGGCGCAGGCGGCCCGCTTTGACGAGCTGGGGCGCGAAATCGCCAGCCTGGCCGCCGAGACGCTGCGCCGGGCCGATGAATTCGCATCGGGCGAGATCCACCGCGACGGACTGACCAACGTGCTCTCGCAGCCCGAGTTTGCCAATACCGACAGCGGGCGCCAGGCGCTGCGGCTGCTGGAAGAGCAAAGCCTGCTGGAGGAGGTCCTGGCTAAAGCGCTCAGCCCTACCGTGGGAGGAGTGCAAGTGGTGATCGGCGGCGAGGGCGCCTGGGAAGAGCTCCGAGAATACTCGATGGTGCTTGCCCGCTACGGCGCCACGGGCTACGCTACCGGCACACTGGGTGTGCTGGGGCCAACCCGCATGCCGTATGGCCGCAGCATATCGGCGGTGCGTTACGTGGCGGGGCTGATGAGCGACCTGGTAATCGAGGCATTTGCAGCTTGATATGGGTGGAGGAGAAGTGGGCGATACCGCAGAGCTCAAGGACCCCACGGCGGCAAACCAGGAGCACCTGGATGCGGCCGAGGAGCAGGAATTGGAAGATGCTGAGGCAGCTGAGCAGGTTGCGGACTCGGACGAATCGGGAGGTGAGGTCGATTTGGCGTCGATCAGCGGGCTGAGGGAGGAACTCGAGACGGTCAAATCACAGGCCGACGAGTATCTGGATGGCTGGCAGCGCGCCCGCGCCGAGTTCGCAAACTACAAGAAGCGCACCACCCGCGAGCAGGAGGAAGCCCGCGAACGGATTGCGGGCGAGACCATCAGCAAATACCTGGGGGTGGTGGACGACCTGGAACGGGCTTTGCGCGAGCGGCCGGCGGAGGACGATACCGCCGCCTGGGCCGAAGGTATCGAGTTGATCTACCGCAAGCTGGTCGCGCTGCTGGAATCGGAAGGGGTGCGCAAGATCGCGGCCGAAGGCGAGCAGTTCGATCCTATGCTGCACGAGGCGCTGTCGCACGAGGAAAGCGGCGACCACAAGGAGGGACAGGTCATCGAAGTCATCCAGCCGGGCTACCGCATGGGTGAGCGGGTACTGCGACCGGCGCTGGTACGGGTCGCCAAGTAAGGTTTCGGCAACTATGGCAAGGATTATCGGCATCGATCTGGGCACCACTAACTCGGTGGTAGCGATCATGGAAGGCGGTGAGCCGACCGTGATCACCTCCGCCGAAGGTTCCCGGCTGATCCCGTCGGTGGTGGCAGTCAACACCAAGACCGGTGAGCGGCTGGTCGGCCAGGTGGCCCGTCGGCAAGCGATCGTGAATCCGGAGAACACCATTTTCTCCATCAAGCGCTTCATGGGTCGCAAAAACACCGACCCCGAGGTTGAGAAGGCGCTGACGCTGGTGCCTTACCGGGTGACCGCCGCGGCCAACGGCGATGTGCGAGTACACATGGCAGGCAAGGAATACGCCCCACCCGAGATCTCAGCCATGATCCTGGCCAAGCTAAAGGCCGATGCGGAAGCCTACACCGGGGAGCAGATCAACCAGGCAGTAATCACGGTTCCGGCCTACTTCAACGATTCACAGCGCAACGCCACCAAAGACGCCGGCAAGATCGCCGGCCTGGAGGTCCTGAGGATCATCAACGAGCCGACCGCCTCATCCTTGGCCTATGGCTTGGACCGCAAAACCGATGAGACTATCGCGGTATTCGACCTGGGCGGCGGGACTTTCGACATTTCAATTCTGGATGTCGGCGACGGCGTTTTCGAAGTCAAAGCCACCAATGGCGACACCTTTCTGGGCGGCGACGATTTTGACCAGCGGGTCATCGACTGGGTGGTTTCCGAATTCACCTCCGAGCAGAACATCGATTTGCGGCAGGATCGGCAGGCGCTTCAACGACTCAAGGAGGCCGCCGAGAAAGCCAAAATCGAATTGTCCAGCGTAGCCGAGACCGAGATCAACCTACCCTTTATCACCGCTGACGCCAGCGGACCGAAGCACCTGAACATCACCCTAACCCGCTCCAAGCTCGAGCAACTGACCGAAGACCTGGTCGAGCGCTCGGTGGCACCCTGCGAGCAGGCTTTGAAAGACGCCGGCTTGACGGCGAACGATATCGATGAAGTGATCCTGGTCGGCGGGATGACCCGCATGCCGGCGGTCCAGGAGGCGGTCAAGCGCATCTTCGGCAGAGATCCGCACCGGGGTGTCAATCCGGACGAGGTGGTGGGCCTGGGCGCTGCCATCCAGGCCGGCGTGCTGGGCGGGGAAGTGAAGGACATTCTGCTGTTGGACGTCACTCCGCTCACGCTGTCGATCGAGACTCTAGGCGGGGTAGCGACTGCCTTGATCGAGCGCAATACGACCGTGCCGGCCCGCAAGACCCAGGTTTTCTCCACCGCGCAGGACAACCAGGACGAGGTCGAGATCCATGTGGTGCAGGGCGAGCGCTCGATGGCTGCTGACAACAAGTCCCTGGGCAAGTTCCGGTTGGACGGCATTCCGCCCGCACCGCGCGGCGAACCGCAGATCGAGGTCACTTTCGATATCGATGCCGACGGCATCTTGAGCGTGAACGCCACCGACAAGGCCACTGGCCGCAGCCAGCACATTCGGATCACCGCATCTTCGGGCCTGTCTGAAGACGAAGTCGAGCGCATGACCCGGGACGCCGAGCTGCATGCCAGCCAAGATAGCGACCGACGTGAGCGAGCCGAGGCACGCAACAAGGCCGACAACGCCATCTACAACGCCCAGAAGATCCTGAAGCGCGATGAGCAGCACATTCCAGAGGGGGCCCGCGAGGAACTGGAGACCCGCATCCGCGAGCTGCAGGTGGCGATCGAAGACGCCGATACCGACCAGCTGCGCATGCTGACCAATGAGCTGCTGGCACAGGCGCAGACCGTGGCTGCCCGGGTGCAGGACACTAGCGATACTGCGGTAGGCGACGACGGCAATCCTCCCGATCTCGGCGAATTCACGGAGGCCTAGTCCACGCGGTGAGCCTGGCGGCGGCATTGCACCGCCCCGGCGTGCTCGATTCCCATGGTAGATAAGCCAGACTATTACGAATCGCTCGGGGTCGGTCGCAACGCGTCCTCGGATGACCTGAAGAACGCCTACCGCCGGCTTGCCAAGCAATACCATCCGGACGTCAATCAGGAGCCCGGAGCGGAGGAGCGATTCAAGGAAATCAACGAGGCCTACGCGGTGCTTTCAGATGCCGAGCGCCGGGCGGCCTACGACCGATTCGGCCACGCCGTACTCAAGGGCATGCCGAACAACTTCGACTTCGGTTTCAGCGACATCTTCGAGGAGTTCTTCGGCTTCGGTATGGGGGGCCGGCGGCGCCGCTCGGCCCCGCGCCGCGGGCACGACTTGCGCTACGACCTGCGTTTGGAATTCGAGGAAGCGATATTCGGGGTCGAGAAAGACATCGAGTTTACCCGCCGCGACACCTGCAGCCGCTGCGATGGCTCGGGCGCCGAACCGGGCACCACCCCGACCCGCTGCTCGACCTGCCAGGGCTCCGGGGAGGTCCGGCAGGTGCGCCAGACCCTGCTGGGCTCGATGGTCAACGTCACCAGTTGTCCGACCTGCGGCGGTCGGGGCGAAACCGTGGGCACGCCGTGCCAGAACTGCGGCGGCGGTGGGATAGAGCAGCGGCATATCGGGCGAACGGTGTCGATCCCGGCCGGGGTTGACGACGGAACTCAGATTCGCATCAGCGGTGAGGGTGAGCCGGGTCCCAACCTTGGACCACGCGGCGACCTGTACGTGGTCACCAACGTCAAGCCACACCGCTTCTTCCGCCGCAATCGTGACGACATCCTGTTGGACCTGTCGATCAACGTCGCGCAGGCAGCGCTGGGCGCCGAGGTTGAGGTTCCCACCGTCGACGGCGGTGAAAAGCTGCGCATTCCAGCCGGAACACAATCCGGCCGTTCATTTCGCCTGCGCGGAAAAGGCGTGCCCCACCTGCGCAGCAACGGTCGCGGCGATCAGCTGGTGATCATCTCGGTGGAAGTCCCCAAGAGCCTCTCAGACGAGCAGCGCCAGCTGTTCGGT
>CAZJUE010000088.1:0-10792 GCA_964549025.1 uncultured Anaerolineaceae bacterium
ATGCGGCGGTGACCTCGCATTTCGGCGTCGCTGGGCTCAAGGCTGCGCTGGATCAAATTGGCCTGTACGGGGGACCGGTACGTTCGCCCCTGCAGCCGCTATCGGAACGGCAGCGCGGCGAGTTGATCGGCGCGCTTGGGAAGTTGCTGAAAGTTGGCTGATCCGCTCGGACTGCTCGCGGCGCAGCTAACGGGGGCCCGAGTCCGGCCGATCGTTTTTCACCTGACTGGCTATAACTGACCGCTGCGTCCCCAATTGCGCAATAGGGCTTGATACTGCGGGTCCTGATAGCGCTCCAGCGCGAACCAATGAGCGTAATCCGGCGCCTCGTCTCCGGCGATCTGCGTCGCCAACAGCTCCCCTGCCGCCGGAGAGGCCATGAGTCCGAAGCCTGACAGCGCTCCGATCATCCACGCCCCGCTCACCCCCATCGACCCGATCAGTGGCCGATTCTCTTCGGTCTTGGTGTAGTAGCCGCCGTCCATCACCGGGCGGGGCGGTGCCTCGAAGTACTGCGCCATTGCCGGCAGCATGCGGGCGATGCCGCGCAGCGTGATTTCGGGATAATGCGGATCGAACTGCGGCGGAAAGCGCGGCTGACTGCGCTGCTCGTCGTAGGTCCAGATCAGCAGGATCACCGGGCTATCGAGCGGGCCCTCTGGGCGTCCGTGTGCGCCCGGGGCGAATTCGTGGAGTAGATTGGCCGATTCGGGATCCCCTTCCAGGCTGCGCCGTTCTTCATCGCTCCACGGCAAATGCTGCGGATCGGTCCATATCAGCATGGGCGCCTGTCGGGGGAAGGCACCCAGATGATCCTGGTAGGCCACCTTGGCATGTAATTCGGAAAACACGGGGAGGTCGACGCCTAGCATCGCCCCAACCTTGCCGAAATACGGGCCGGCCGCGTTTACGAAGTGTTTGGTCGGCAGCCGCGATGGCCCATCGGCGGTCCGGGCTCGGACTGCTTGCACCCGATCGTCGCGGAGGTCCACCCCCTCCACGGTTCCCTGGAGTAGCTGTACGCCACGCTGGCGTGCTAGATCCAGCAGGAGCTGTCCGAGCTGCTGTGAGCTGAACCAGCCGGCACGTCGGGCGTGCAGCACCGCGACCGTCGATTCGGTCAAGTACGGGAACTGCTCATGGATCAACTGAAGATCGAGGATGAGGTCTGCGCCGGTGGGCAGATCCTGGTAGCCGAATGGCGGTGAGGGCTGGTAGGGGGGATCGTCCGGCTGGCCGCGGTGTATCCGCAGCGTCCCCGCACCCAACTCGGCCGCTTCCAGGCCTTGCGCCTCGAAGTCGGCCACCCGCTCCGAATCGGCGGTGGCGAAGAGGTAGCCGCGCCGGTTGAGGTTGAACGGATTGCCGTGTTCTGCGGCAAGCTGCTCCAGCAGATCGATGCTGCGGTTCATCAACGACACCATCGCCGGTCCCGGGCCGGGCCACCAATTGCGGTAGCACTCGGTCGACTTGTCGCTGGTCAGCGACAGTGGCGGCCGCTCGTCGACCAGCGTGACCTCGCTGAATTTCCCCCCGATCGCCAGGTGGTAGGCGGTTGAGACGCCGGCGATCCCGGCCCCGCAGATCACGACCTCGGTTGCGTTCACCGAGTTTGCGCTCGCTTCACAATCGCCTGCAGCCTGGCGCTCACTTCGGCGTGGCGCTCGAGTGTGCTAGTGGCGTTCAAACGCTCCGCGATGCTCGCGAGCGTCTCTCCGGTTCCAGCGTACTCGAACTCGGGCAGCAATTCGGCCAGCGGGATGGCCAGATGGGCGCGCTCAGCGATCTCGGGATCCGATAGCCTGGAAGAAGGCGCGCGTGTATCGGCCAACCCCAGCAGGTCCAGGTCGATGGTGCGCGGCGCATACTTATCTTCGCCTCGCACCCGCCCGAGCTCGGCTTCCACTTCTCGTAGTTGAGCCTGAACCACATCCACTGGCGAATCGACTTCCAACAAGGCTGCGGCGTTGAGGTAATCCGGCTGGTGCTCGCGAGCGATCGCCGGGTTCTGGTAGGCGCTGGATACGCCGACCAGCCGGCCCAGTCGAAGCAGGTGCTCCAGCGCCCGCGGCAGGTTGCGTTCTGGATCGATGTTCGAACCCAGCGAAATGAATGCCAGCTCAGTCAGCGCGCTCTCGTACGATTTTCACACCGACCGATCGCGCAAAGCGCAGCGCGCCGGGCTTTTCCAATTCGACCTTGACCCGCGCCACGCCGGGCTCGCTCAGGCAGATGTCTGCGATGTCCTGCGCCAGCGCTTCGACCGTGTAGCGCTGGCTCCGCTCGACGTGAGCGATGACCTGCTTGGTGACGGTGCGGTAGTTGACCGTGTCCTCGATCGAGTCGCTGCTTCCGGCCACCGAGAGATCGGCGTAGAGCGTGATGTTGATCAAGACGTCCTGCCGGTTATCGCGCTCCCAATCGTTGACGCCAATGATGGTGCGCAGCAACAGATCTTTGATAAAGAGCCGATCTTTAGACATCCGATGGGCTCATGTGCCGGCCGCCATCCAATTGCAGGATTTCGCCGGTGATACTAGTCGGACCTCCGAGCAAGAAGAGCAATCCCTCCACCGATTCCTCCACCGTGCCCCAGCGTTGCAGTGGAACACCTGCCAGCGGGTCTCCCTCGGCGCCGCCGGCCGGCGGCAAAATGGCGCCCAGCGCTATGCCATTGACCCTGATGTTGGGGGCCATCGCTGCCGCCTGAGCGCGAGTCATCGAAGCCAGCGCCGCCTTGCTAATGGTGTAGGGGAAATGATCGGGACCGGGGCGAAGAGCGCGCCAGTCCAGCAGGTTGACGATCGCACCCGGCTTGCCTTCCAACCTACGGGCAAATTCCTGTGAAAGCGCGAACGGCGAGCTGAGATTGACATCTAAATGGCGCTGCCAGGTCGCCAGGTCGGTGTCCAGCGCGGAAACCGGCTCAAAGATCGAGGCGCTGTTCACCAGCAGGTCGATGGTGCCGAGCTCCCGTTGGGCAGCCTCCAGCAGGCCGACGGCGGCCCCCGGATCTTCCAGGTCGGCTTGCAGCGCCACCGCAGAGGTTCCGTTCTGGCGAATGGCCGCGGCCACCTGCTCCGCCTCCAGTGCAGCGTGGCCGTAATGGACGATCACCCCCGCCCCGTGTTCGGCGATGGCCTCAACGAAGGCACGACCGAGCCGCCGTCCGGCTCCGGTTACCAGGGCGTTGTGGCCGCTGAGGTCAATCACCGCGGTATTGTACTTCGCCGGTGCAGGACGCTTTGCCCATGGTAAGCTCGGCGTGCCTCGCCACGTCTGGTGGATTCGGAGGACACAATGACTGATGCAGATGATCACCTATCCTCAATCGAGCATCGGCTCGAATTGGAAGAAGCCGCAGAGCTGTTCGAGGGCCCCGGAATCGACCGAGCGCGGGCCGCTGAGGCAACCCGGCTGCTGCTGACCGCGGTGGGCGAGGATCCGACCCGCGAAGGGCTGGTGCAAACCCCCGAGCGGGTTGCCCGAATGTACGACGAGCTGCTTGCAGGCTACCGCATCGATCCGGAACGCCTGATCAACGCGGCGGTCTTCGACATCGACTACGACGAGATGGTGATCGTGCGGGATATCGAGTTCTACAGCCTGTGCGAGCACCATATGCTGCCGTTTATCGGCAGCGCGCATGTAGCTTATTTGCCGCACGGCAAGATCATCGGCCTGTCCAAGATTCCGCGGGTGGTGGATTTGTTCGCCAAACGCTTGCAGGTGCAGGAACGCCTGACCCGTCAGATCGCCGACTTCCTGGATACCGCGCTGCATCCACACGGAGTGGGGGTGGTGGTCGAAGGGCTGCACCTGTGCTCGATGATGCGAGGGGTGAAGAAAGCCAACGCGCGTATGGTCACCAGCGCCCTAAGCGGCACCTTTTCCAGGAACGAGGCCACCCGTAAGGAATTCTTGGAGCATTTGGCCCGCACCAACGGCCGACACGCCGTCTAATCCAAGCGCCACTCGAGTCCGACGCTACGCCCGACTGCCAAGTGGGATCGTCGGCGCGCATGGTAGCATCCTGGACGATGCAATCCAGGGGCCGGATTCAGGCCGAACTGGCCTATGCTCGGGCGGCCCGAGAGCACGGCAAAGAAGGGCGGGCGCGGGTCTGCGCCCGCCGGGCAGCCGGCTGGGCGATCGCCGCACGCTACCCTGAGCTGCCGGCGCGCAGCGCGCTGGTACTGCTGCGGTGGTTGGCAACCAACGGTCCGCAGGAGCTCAAGCAGGCTGCCGGAAGGTTGGTGGTGGGCGTAGATCAGGACCATCAGTTGCCGCATCCACAAGATCCACTGCAAGACGCCGCGCTGATCGTGGACAGCTTGCTTGGGGCTGAGACCGCAGCCAACGAGTAGAAGCACCGTGTCGCAGGAAGATCGCTACCAGCAGTTTACGCAGGACGAAGCGCCGCTTGCGTTCCGGCTCCGAGCTCCGTCTGAGGGCTATCAAACTTGGATCGTGATGCTCCACGGTCTGACCGGCGACCAGAGCTCAATGTGGGCGTTGGAAGCCTCCGTGCCGCATACGGCCGGGATTGTGACTCCGCGCGGTCCGTATCCGCAACCCCAGGATGGATTCGCCTGGAACGAATCGATCCAGGGCTGGCCACCATTGGTTTCTGAATTCGTTGAGTCGGTGGCCAAGCTTGACCAGCTATTGGATTTCCTGACCGAGCATGTGGGATTCGATCGCCGGAGCTACGTGCTGATGGGATTCAGCAATGGAGCGGCGATGGCATTTGCGGCGAGTATGAGCCCGCTGCGAGTGCAGCCTCGGGGCCTGGTTATCCTGTCAGGCCATCTGCCCGAAGGAGATCTGACGCCGCTCGCGAGCATCCCGGTCTTCTGGGGTCATGGAATGCATGATAATTTCATTCCGGTCTCCGTGGCGCGTGCCGACGCCGCTCGCTTGCAGCAAGTCGGATGCCAGGTTCAGCTGTGTGAAGCAAATGTGGGGCACAAGCTCGGCGTCGATTGTATGGAGGAGCTGCGCGGCTGGTATGGCAGCCATATCGCTCCCTCGAGTGAGAAGGTAGGATGACTGATCCCGAACTGATCCAACGCTCCATCAACACCATTCGCTTTCTGGCCGCCGACGCAGTTCAGCGGGCCAATTCCGGACATCCGGGATTGCCGATGGGAAACGCATCGATCGCCTACGCGCTGTGGACCCGCCATATGGTCTACGACCCGTCCGACCCGCAATGGCCCAACCGCGATCGGTTCATCCTGTCCGCCGGGCACGGCTCGATGCTGCTTTACGCCATGTTGCATCTCACCGGCTACGAGTTTCCGATGCAGGAAATCAAGAACTTTCGCCAGTGGGGCAGCATCACCCCTGGCCATCCGGAAAGCCTCGATGCTCCGGGGGTAGAGACAACCACCGGGCCGTTGGGCCAGGGGTTTGGCAACGGCGTCGGCATGGCCGTGGGCATGGAACGATCGGCGGCGTACTATAACCAACCGGATTTCCCGTTGCTCGATCACCACATCTACGCCATCGTGTCAGACGGTGATTTGATGGAAGGTGTGGCCTCCGAGGCCGCCTCGCTGGCCGGCCACCTGCAGCTCGGCCGGTTGATCTACCTATACGACAACAATCACATCTCGATCGACGGAAGCACCGACCTCACCTTCACCGAAGATCGAGGAGCGCGCTTTGAGGCCTACGGCTGGCATGTTTCGCGGGTGCAGGACGTCGAAGATCAGCCCAAACTCGATGAGGCGCTCGAGGCGGCGCGCAACGACCCTCGGCCTTCGCTGATTATCTGTCCGACACATATCGGCTACGGATTGCCCACCAAGCAGGACACTGCCGCCGCCCACGGCGAGCCGCCGGGCGACGAAGAGTTGAATGGAGCCAAGCAGCGTTTGGGCTGGCCGCTCGAGCCGCGTTTTCTGGTTCCGGACGATGTGCGGGCCCACTTCGAGCAAGCCAGCCAGCGCGGTCGAGTGGCGCACCGTGAATGGACCGAGCTGTTCGCTCGTTATCGGAGGGCGCATCCCGATCTGGCGGCTTCCTGGGAGCGCGCCAGAAGCGGCGAACTGCCGGATGGGTTGCCAAATCAGTTGCCGGAATTCCCGGCCGACGAGAAAGGTATGGCTACCCGCGCCTCCTCCGGCAAGACGCTAAACGTGCTGGCGCCTAGTTTGCCCGAGCTGATCGGTGGCTCGGCGGATCTGACCGGATCAAACAAGACTGACATCAAGGGGGAGCAGCCGTTCTCGGCCGCACACCGCAGCGGTCGCTACATTCACTTCGGCGTGCGCGAACATGCCATGGGCGCCATGCTCAGCGGGATGTCGCTTTATGGTGGTCTGATCCCCTACGGGGGGACCTTCTTGATCTTCTCTGACTACATGCGCCCGACCATTCGCCTGGCCGCATTGATGGAGCTGGGTGTGATCTATGTCTTCACCCACGACTCAATCGGGCTGGGGGAGGACGGTCCCACGCACCAGGCGGTCGAACAGCTTCCTTCCCTGCGGGCGATTCCGAATCTCACCCTCATTCGACCGGCCGATGCCAACGAAACCGCCCAAGCCTGGTTGGCGGCATTGCGGAATCGGCATGGCCCGACCGCGCTGGCGCTCACCCGCCAGGGAATCCCTACGCTGGATCGAGACCGCTATGCCAGCGCTGAGGGTCTGCACCGCGGCGCCTATGTGCTGGCGGATCTGGGAGATGGTGACCCAGCGCTGATTTTGATGGCCTCCGGATCGGAGGTAGCCATCATCGTTGCCGCCGGCGAGCAGCTAGTCAAGGAGGGGCTGGCGGTGCGGCTGGTTTCTTTCCCCTCTTGGGAGCTATTCGAGCAGCAGGATCCGAGCTATCGGGACAGTGTGCTGCCGCCAGAGGTCACCGCCCGGATTTCGCTGGAAGCTGCGGTGCCGCTCGGCTGGGAACGTTGGGTGGGCGACCAAGGCAGGGCGATCGGCCTTAATCGTTTCGGCGCCTCGGCGCCATATCAGGTGATTTACGAGCAGCTCGGACTAACTCCGGATCGGATCGTCACGGAGGCCCGAACGCTGCTTGCCGAGCCAGCAGGGAAGTAGAGCGAGCGATTGCTGGTTTTACGCGATTGATCCAGGCCAACCGGTGACAGGCAACCCTATCCACGGCGCATACCAGATCGGTCAGTCGTTCTGGCTGGATTACATTCGCCGCGACATGCTTGAAAACGGCGATCTGGCACGGTTGATCGCCGACGGCGAAATCCGCGGGGTCACCTCGAACCCGAGCATCTTCGAGAAGGCAATCGGTGGAAGCGCTCTCTACGATTCGGCCATGCGCCCGTTGGCCCACGCCGGGTGGACCCCCGAGCGGGTCTTTGAGAACCTAGCGGTCCACGACGTTCGCGAAGCGACCGACCTGCTGTTGCCGGTCTATGAGGGCACCGATGGGCGCGATGGCTTCGTGTCGATCGAGGTCAACCCCCAATTGGCGGACGACACGGAGGCCAGTCTAGAAGAAGCTCGCCGGCTCTGGCGGGCGGTCAACCGGCCGAACCTGATGGTTAAGATCCCCGCCACGCCAGCCGGAATTCCGGCCATCGAACAGGCTATCGCCGAGGCGATCAATGTCAACGTCACGCTGATCTTCGCCCTAGAGCGATACCACGAAGTCATGCAGGCCTACTTGCGGGGCCTGGAGCGGCGCAACGAGGACGGGTTGGCGCTGGATCGGATCGCTTCAGTGGCATCGTTCTTTGTATCTCGTGTGGATAGCGCGGTCGATCGGCAATTGGAGTTGATCGTAAGAGAGGAGGGACCGCATGCTCCTCGCGCGGCGGCGCTGCGAGGCCACGCCGCGATCGCCAATGCCAAGTTGGCCTACGCTCAGTTTCAGTCGACTTTCGCGGAACCGCGCTTCGAGCGGCTGCGCCAGCAAGGCGCGCGGGTGCAGCGCCCGCTTTGGGCCTCGACCAGCACCAAGAATCCGGCCTATTCGGATGTGTTGTACGTTGAGCAGCTGATCGGCCCCGATACGGTCAACACGCTGCCTCCGACCACCTTGCAGGCTTACCGTGACCACGGGAACGCGGATGAGAGCTTGGAACGCGATCTGGCCGACGCACGCGCCCAGCTGGAGGCGATCGAAACCCTGGGAATTTCGCTGGCGCAGGTGACCCAGCAGCTTGAAGAGCAGGGCGTTCGCGCCTTTGCCGAATCGTATGAGCAGCTCATTGACAGCGTTGCCCAGAGATTGACACAAATGCGGCTGGAGTTGGGTGCCCTGCAGCCTCTGCTCAATTCAACGCTGGCCGAGTTCGAGGGTGACCGGGTGGCGTCCCGCTATTGGAGGGCCGATCCCTCGCTCTGGCCAAGGGCAGACGGTCAGTCGGTCGTCGATCAAGCCGAGGTCTGGCGGGCCCAGCTGCCCCAGCTGGACAACAGCTTCGATCGGCTCGCTCTGTCGGAAGTTGAACGGGTAGCTTGGTTGGCGCCCGGCGGAGTGAGCTGGCCGCGAGCGGCGGGGGGCCAGCAGCTGTCGCTTGAGAGTCTGGATCCCGCCGCCCAGCGCAGTTTGCGATCCAATACGCCGACCGCCTCTACGCTTTTTGTGGTCGTTTCGCGACGTCCCCACGACCCGGCTGCGGAGGCGATGCTGGCATCAAACTGGCGCCGGGCTGCCAACCGGTTGGGCGACCAAGCCGCGCAGCATTTTCTGGTCATCGCTGAGCAAGGATCTGACCTACAGCAGCAGGCCGAGTCGCTTGGATTGCCGCTGCTAATCGGCGACCCGATCTTCACCGCGGCATTGGCTGCCGCGCAGTTGAACGGCTCGCGAGCCGCCGAAGTGGTGGAGAATGCCGAGGGCGCCCGAGCGCGTTGCGCCCCAAACCACCGCGGGGTCGAGAACCGCGGGCTGTACCTGGGTGGCTTTTTGACGATTGCCGCACAGCAAGGCCGCTGGCGGCTGGGATTGCTGACCGACCCGGAGGCCGAGCCGTTCGCCGATTGGCTGGCTGACAGCCTGCAGCGCACCGGGTTGGGCGAGCGCGTAGCGGTGTTGCGACAGGTTCCGGTCGAGAACGGCAGTGAGGACCGGGTGTTGGTCTATTTGCGCAATACCGGCGAACTCGATCGACGATTCTCGAGCTGGGTGGAGAGTGGCATACCGTCCCTGCTGATCGATATGGACCTCGGCTTCGGCGGAGAGGTGGTTCGCTGGCAGATGGGCGTGGCGGTGGCGGCGTATGCCTTGGGGTTGGAGCTGCAACCGCCGGGTATCGAGCAGCGCGCCGCCGAGCGTTTTGGACGCGAGCTGCAGCGAAGCTCGAGGTCGGGCCGCGCGCCGTGGCTAAAGCCCGATGCGAGCCTCCCCGGAGGTCGGGTGTGGTGGACGATTTCGGAGCCGCAAGCCAAGACGGCCGACAAGCTGCAGACCTTCGCCCAAGCCTTGGGCCAGCGGCTGGATACGGCCGGCATGCTCAACCTGACGCTCCTGCGTCGTCGGTCGCGTCGGCTCCGGCGCACGCTGTCTGACCTCGGTCAGGCACTGGCCGGCAGGGGGGTAGACCTGCGGGTCGGATGGGGCGACAGCTTGATGAGCTCCGGACCAATCGACCGGCAGGTAAGCGTGCTGCTGTGTGAGCAGCCCAAAAGGGATGAGCCGATTCCGGGACAGGAACGTTCTTTCGGTGAATTGCAGCTCATGCAAGGGCTGGCGATGTTCGCTGAGCTCTCAGCCGGCCACCACGAGTGCGCCTTGATTTCCTTCGAGTCGCCGGCGACCGTGAACGATTGGCTGCAGGCGGTGATCGAGGCGCTGAGTTGAAGGTGTGGCGAAGCCATATCGGGCGGACTTCACAGGACATGGCCAGCCGCGAAGGCTTGACATAAGGCGCCTGATGGTACAGCGGCAGCTGCTGCCTGAAGAGAGCCTGAGCGAGCCACAGCCAGAAGAGCTGGCTGGGCTGGCGGAAGCGCTCACCCTGTTGATTGCGCCGTCCGTCGAACAGCGGCGGGACGGATTAGCGCGACTGGTAGACACCAATCTTCATCGACGGTCGGCCTTGGCGAGCGCCGTGTTGGGTCAGCGGGTCGACGAACCCAACATCTCGTTGCGCAAGGAAATCGTGGTCGCAGCGGCCGAGGTAGTCGCCGGCGCCGCGGCTTCACCGGCCGAGGTGCTCACCTGGTTGCGCCACGTGCTGGGCCAAATGCGCAGGCGGCAGATCTATAGTCTGCTGCAAATCTCGGCATCCTCCAGCGGGCACGCCGCGCTGGTGCACCTGGTGCTTGAGCAATGCTCCTATTCCGGCGGCACCCTGGTTCAGATCTTGCGCGATCGACGTATGGACATCCAGATCCGGGTAGCCGCTGCCCGGGCGATTGAGGCCATCGGCTACCTGGACGCCGCCTCCCAGGTGGAGCAGCTCGAGAACCGTATCGCCAGTCGCATTGCCGGCCAGGAAGACATGGGATTTATCCCCTCGCTAGAGGAAGAAGCCCAGCTATTGCTACCGGCGCTGCAAGAGGTCAGCCGAGCGCTGGCCGAAGCCGCCAAGTAGATGTCGGGGCGCTGGCAGCCAAGAAAACTGCGCGGTGTCCAGGCGGGCGCCGAGGAGCCGCTGCTCCGAGAGCTGCCACAGCGTGTGCTGCACGATCTCAGCCGGCGCGGTTCCGAGAGCGCGCTGCTATGGAACCGGATCTACACTCGAGCCACCCCCCGTATTGCGTTGGCTGAGCTGCTTGCTTTGCCGCAGCTGTGGGGCCCAGCGCTGGATCCGATCGAGGACCAGTTGGAGCCCTATTACTGGGGCTTCAATCTCGAC
>CAZJUE010000089.1:0-10788 GCA_964549025.1 uncultured Anaerolineaceae bacterium
GGAGAACAAAGGACTGATCGCCTTTGGCGGGCTGGAGGTGTGGCGCGATCCACTGGCTGATCTTGAATTCTTGCCGGCCGATCCACCCATGCTTACCGCGGATCAACAGCAGGCCTGGAAGGAAATCCAGGCCGCCTTGGGCGACGGCCGGCAACAGGCCTTCCTGCTGCATGGGGTGACTGGCTCGGGCAAGACAGAAATCTATCTGCGTGCTGTGGGCGAGGCGCTAGCGCGGGGCGTTGACTCGATCGTGCTGGTGCCGGAGATCGCACTCACCCCACAGACCGTGCGCCGCTTCCTGTCACGCTTCCCCGGCCGGCTGGGGGTGCTGCACTCCCAGCTCAGCGAAGGTGAACGCTACGATACCTGGCGGCGCGCCCGCGCCGGATTGCTGCCGGTGGTGGTCGGTCCGCGCAGCGCGCTGTTTGCGCCGCTGCCGAACATCGGCCTGATCGTGCTGGACGAATCACATGATGATTCCTACAAGGAACAGTCGCACTACCACGCCCGCCAGACCGCCTTGCAGTACGCCGAGATCACCTCGGCGGTGTGCGTGCTGGGGACTGCGACGCCCGACCTGGTGACCAGCTACCGCGCAGACCAAGGCAGGCTGCGACGCCTGAGCCTACCCAAACGTATCCTGGCTCACCGCGAGCGGCTGCGCCAGCAAGCCGCACGGCTGGGCATCCAGCACAGCTACCAGCCCGGCGACGGTGAAGCCGACACCATCGAACTGCCGCCGGTGCGGGTGGTGGACATGCGCCAGGAGCTGCGCGCCGGCAACCGCTCGATCTTCAGCCGCGCGCTGCATCAGGCTTTGGAGCAAGTACTCGGAGACCAACTGCAGGCGATCTTGTTCCTTAATCGGCGCGGCTCGGCTACCTACGTGTTTTGCCGTGACTGCGGCCATGTGCTGCGCTGCTCGAGCTGCGACTCGCCGCTGACCTACCACACCGCCCACGAGCGATTGAAGTGCCATCATTGCGGCCGCGACCGGCTGATGCCGGAAAACTGCCCCAATTGTGGCAGCTCGCGCATCCGCCAGTTCGGCGCCGGCACTCAGCGAGTGCAGCAGCAGGTCGAGAAGCAATTCCCTGGCGTGCGCACGCTGCGCTGGGACCGTGACACCACCCGCACCAAGGGGGCGCACGACGCCATCCTCAATAGCTTTACCGCTCATCAGGCCGACGTGTTGATCGGCACCCAAATGGTCGCCAAAGGACTGGACCTGCCGCTGGTCACGCTGGTGGGAGTGGTATCCGCCGACATCGGGCTGAACCTGCCCGATTATCGGTCTCCTGAGCGGACCTTTCAGGTGCTCAGCCAGGTGGCCGGCCGGGCCGGACGGGGTTTGCTGGGCGGGCAGGTGATCCTGCAGACCTATCAGCCGGAGCACTACGCCATACGGGCCGCCGCTGGCCACGACTACCGGGCCTTCTATCAGGACGAACTGGAGCAGCGCAAGCTGCTGGGCTATCCCCCCTTCCGCCGGTTGGTGCGGTTGGAATACCGCCACACCTCCGAAGCCCGAACCCAGGAACAAGCCGAGAACCTGGCCGGCGCCATTCGGGCCCGCATCCGTGAATTGGACGACCGCAACGCAGACCTGATCGGCCCGGTCCCTGCCTACTTCAGGCGTGTGCGCGGCGAGTACCGCTGGATGGTGGTGATCCGGGCTCCGGATCCAGTGCGGCTGGTGCCAGAGGAGCTGCCCCAGGGCTGGACGGTGGACGTCGATCCGGTGTCACTGCTCTGATCATCAGCCGCGCCGCCGCGGCAGGACGACGCCAAAGCAGCCTGGGACTTCTGGAGTGCCTAAAAGCGCAACGGGCGGAAGTCGGTCTGCCGGTCGTAGAAGTCCAACCCCTCGGCGCGCTTGAGAGCGTTGACCACCAGATAGGTTAGCGGCGTGGCCAAGGCCTCGTAGCCGCTCTTGAAGAGCCACTGTGAGAGCACCGCGCTGCCCAGCGCGCTCCCCGGGATTACGCCCAGGAAAGCAATGGTGATGAAGATCGCCGAATCGGCGCCCTGACCCACCAGCGTCGAGGCCACCGTGCGCAGCCAAAGCAGCCGGCCCTCGGTGGCCAACTTCAGCCGAGCCAACACAAAGGAATTGAGAAATTCGCCCGCAAGGTAGGCCAGGAACGAGGCCAGCAGCAACCGCGGGGCAAAGCCCAGGATCGCTTGATAAGCCTGATCGGCCTGGTCCGGGCCGGCGTAGGTGCCTGCGTCCCAGAACGGCGCTGCCGGGATACGCCCTCCCAACCAGATTGCGACCACCGCCAGCAGGTTGCAGCCGAATCCGATCCAGATCGCCTGCCGGGCGCGAGCGTAGCCGTAGACCTCGGTCAACACATCGCCAAAGATGTAGGCCACCGGGAACAGGATCACCGCTGCCGGCAGTGTCAGCCCGAACAGATCGGTCAACCGCACGGCGATGATGTTGGAGACGACCAGCGCGGTGGTGAAGGCGGCGACGATCGCCGGATACCAGCTCACAGAGCGGCCGTTCTCAGAGCCGCGGCCGGTTGTGGCCTCGCTCAGTTCTCGCCTCGCTCCCCGTGCTCGGCGTTTACCGTGATCCCGATCCCTCCGCGCACGTTGAAGGCCCCCTCCACCCGGCACCAATGCGGCTCAAGCGCCGCTACCAGATCGTCTAGGATGGTGTTGGTCACGTGTTCGTGGAAGACACCTTCATCTCGGTACGACCATAGATACAACTTGAAAGACTTCGACTCCAGGATCACCTGATCCGGAATGTACTCCACCTTAATGGTGGCGAAATCCGGCTGTCCGGTTGCAGGGCACATACAGGTGAATTCGCTGGTTTCCAGCCGCACCACGTAGCGGCGCTCCGGATGCCGGTTGGGAAACGTCTCCAGCCGTTTGCTTGGGCCGGCTTCCTTTCCCAATAGGGTCAATCCTTCGAGATCGGATGCATCAGTCACTGCCTGTCTCCCTTTGGCTCCCTTTGGAATCGCCGCGGAATTGTATCAGCGGGCCAGTTGGCACGAAGCTTGCAGCCTTCCCGGCGTATGGATACGCCGCGCGACAAATGCCCAAAGGTGCTGGTTGTCGATGACGACGACGCCTATTGCACGATCATCCGTGAGCTCTTGATCCGCAACGGCTACTGCGTGCTGATCGCCTACAGTGCCGCTGAGGCGTTGGACCTCATCCAGCGCGAGAAGCCGGACCTGATCCTGGCCGACATCATGATGCCAGAGGTCGATGGTCTGACCTTCATCCGCCGGCTGAGATCGACGCCCCCGCATTCCGGCATCCCGACCATCGTGGTCAGTGCGCTGGTGATGGCTCGCGAGCGAGCCGAGGCGGCCCAAGCTGGAGCGGACGCTTTCGTGGCCAAGCCCTTCTCGATCAACCAGCTGCGGGCCACCATCGAAGCCGTGATGGTCTAAGGGGCGAAGCCCGCCACCAGAGCTGCCAGCGCGGCGGGTGCCACCTGGGTCCAAGACTCCTGATCGTGGCCGCCCTCGCCGAGCATCAGAGTGTGCCCGACCCCTAGTTCCAGCAGCAACTCGCTGAATTCAAGCACTGCCGTCCGGGTGCGCGGTTCGCCTTCGCCGGCGTCCAGGTAGATCACTGACGGCAAACGACTCGCCTGCTCGACGATCACCGATGGATCATACTGCGGGCGGGGGAAGTTCATGTGCAGAGCCGGACTGAGCGCAGCCACGCCGCGGAAATCCTCAGGATGCCGCAAGGCAATCTCCAACGCCCACACCCCACCTCGCGAAATTCCAGCCAGCGCCCGCCGCCGCGGATCGACCCGGAAGTTGCGCTCCACGTACGGAATCAAACCGTTCAAGAATTCGACCTCATACGAGTCTGGACCGCCGTCGGTGGATCTGAGCAGTGGATCCGGCATCCGCGGCATGATCAACAGCAGCGGTTCCCAATCACCAGCATTGATCCGCGCTTCCAGCTGCCGGTGCACCCCAATCTCAACCCACTGTCGCTCGTCGTAGTCAATCCCGTGAAGCAGATAAACCGCTGGCAACAGGCCGGGGGTCCAGTCGTAACCCGGCGGGAGATAAATGGTCAGCGGCAGCTCTCCCTCTGACAACAATCCCGGGTAGCGGGTGGACAGCAATGTGCCGCTGGTCGAGGGACCGGCCGGCGTGGGAATTAGGGCAGCTGTAGTTACGGCCTCGGCCGTGGTCGCGGCTAGATCGTGAGCGCCGTCCTCGGTGGGGTTTGAAGTGGATGCCGGCGCGGCAGTTGGGGAACCGAACGTGAGTTGGTCAGCGGTGCTGCCGGGGTTCGAGGTCGTACAGCCCACGATCAAACCGCAAGCTAGCAGCATCCCAAGCAAGCGCATCGCAGCAGTCTAACATCTGATGCCGAGAGGGAGCGGGGAAAGAGAAACGGCAAGCCGCCTGGCTCGCCGAGATTTCACAGTTTAGTTTGGGAGCGCAAGAATACGCTCGGTGGTCTGGTTTACTGTTGTCTCGCGGCCTAATAGGCGGCTTGTGCCTGCAGGATACTGCTCAGCCATCCGGGCCAGCTAGGTACGAATGTCATCAATGCAGTCCGACAATGTTCACGCCGGCGCTCGGTGCAGCGCGCTGCGAATTGCAACCAGCTGGCTGCGCAAGCGGTCGTCGGTTTCCAGCATCTCGGTGATGCGTTCGCAACCGTACATTATGGTTGTATGGTCACGCCCGCCCAAAGCCTCCCCGATCTTCGGCAACGATTCGCCGGTCTCCTCACGCAGCAAATACATGGCGACCTGGCGAGGCAGCGACACTTTGCGGCTGCGGCGCGGCCCCAACAGCTCATCTTCCATCACGTCGAAATGATGCGCCACGGTGGCGATAATCCGCTCGGCCGTGAGCGCCGGCGGGCGATCGACAAGTTCGGCGAGCGCCGCCTCGATCACCGATCGATCCAGGTTGGCGTCGATCAGATCGGCGTATGCCAACACCCTGGTGAGCGCCCCCTCCAGCTCGCGGATGTTGCTCTGAGCTCGCTGCGCGATCAATTCCAAGTGCTGCTGCTCGATATGGCGTCCGGCGCGCTCGGCTTTCGAGCGCAGGATCGCCAACCGGGTTTCCAGATCCGGCGGCTGGATGTCGGCCGCCAAACCCCATTCAAACCGCGATCGCAGGCGCTCCTCCAAGGTCACGAAGGCGCTTGGGGGCCGGTCGGAGGACAGCACCACCTGATGGTCCTGGCCGTGCAGCGCGTTGAAGGTGTGAAAGAACTCCTCCTGTGTTGATTCCTTGCCGGCAATGAACTGCACATCGTCCACCAGCAAGACCTCGACCTGGCGATAGCGCTCGCGAAATGCGGAGGTGTTGTGCGCACGAATGGCTTCGATCAGGTCGTTGGTGAAGTCCTCCGAGGAGACGTACATCGCCTGCAGCCCGGCCGCGCGGCAGGCATGCGCGATGGCGTGCAGCAAGTGGGTTTTACCCAGGCCAACGCCGCCATAGAGGAACAGAGGATTGTAGGGGCCGGCCGGATCGTCGGATACTGCTCGGGCCGCGGCGTGCGCCAGGCGGTTGCTCTTGCCGACGACGAAATTCTCGAAAGTGTAGCGTGGATTGAGCCGCTGTTCCGAGGGATCCGCCGGCTGAGCCTTCAGCGCCGTGGGTTGTTCGGCGATGGGAGCCTGCCAGACCACGAAACGGACCTCCACGGTCCGTCCAGCAATCCCGCTCAGCACCCGATTAACCGTCGGGCGCAGCCGGTCCTCGAGCCAATCCCTGGCAAATGCGTTTTGGACCCCCACCACGAATTCCCCATCTTCGTAGGTCAATAACTCGGCGTCGCGCACCCATGTCTCATAGGCAGCACGCGGCATTTCGACCTGAAGTTGGCCAAGAGCCGCTTGCCAGAGGCGCTCGGCGTGCATTCGCTCCTCCCCAGCTCGCTCGTACTTGAGCGAGAGATCTACAACCAAGTTGTGAATGACGGACTGTCGTGGGCGTGCTTCATCGCGAGCCTGGCCCGGTCGTCACGAGCGATTTGCCCCCCGGAGCTCGCGGAAGGCATTCTACCTCTGGGGCCGCGGCCGATCAACGCTCGCGACCCCCCACAACCTAAAAAGATTCGAATCTTTAAGAAGTTGAAATGTTAAAGGAAGACTGGGATCGGGCGGGCTGATATTCGATCGTCCAGTCGAGGCGGTCGGTTTCGGGTCCCCAGACACCGACCGTCCGCGGTCCGTGGCCCTAGATGTAGGGGTGGTGTCAGTGGGTGGCATACCGAAGCGCTGAATGTTAAAGGAAGCACTCCGGGTCGAGCCTCCGGTGGCGGCTTTGTGAAGTTGGGATTCCGGGGGTTCGATTCGGGCCGAATCGCCGAATCGGTCAAAATCGACGATTCAGTCGGGCTGCAGGGCGCGATCTAACGCCTCGCGCAGACTGTTCACCGGCTCCAGATCCAAGCCGGCGGGCGCTTGTTGCGCGCCGCGCCCAGGCAGCAAGACGCGCTTGAAACCCAGCTTGGCGGTCTCCGCCAAACGTTCGCGAATGCGTGGAACGCTGCGCAGTTCGCCGGATAACCCGATCTCACCCAGCAGCGCAAGATCCGGCGCCAGCGGGCGATCGCGCATCGAGGAAGCGATGGCGGTCGCCACTGCCAGGTCAGCGGCCGGTTCACGCACCTGCAGGCCGCCAACCACATTGACGAAAACGTCTTGATCCGATAGCTGCATGCCGACCCGCCGGGTCAGCACCGCGGTGATCAGCAGCAATCGATTGGGGTCGATCCCGTTGGCGCGTCGGCGCGGATTGCCAAAGGGAGTCGGGCTGGTGAGACCCTGCACCTCGACCAGCAGTGGTCGTGTGCCTTCCATAGTGACCGCGATCGCCGAGCCGGGAGCGGCCTGCTGGCGCTCAGCCAGAAAAGCCTCCGATGGGTTGTCGACCTCCCGCATCCCGTCGCCAGCCATCTCGAACACCCCCACCTCGGTGGTCGCTCCGAAGCGGTTCTTCACCGAGCGCAGCAGCCGGTAGGAATGGTAGGCATCGCCCTCCAGGTACAGAACAGTGTCGACCATGTGCTCCAGCACCCGCGGGCCGGCAATCGCGCCTTCCTTGGTGACGTGCCCGACCAGGAAGACCGCCAGGTCTGAGCGCTTGGCTAGCCTTTGTAGCTGGGAAGCGCACTCGCGCACCTGCGAGATCGAACCGGCCGCCGATTCGATCTCAGCGCTGCGCATGGTCTGAATCGAATCGACCACCACCAACTGCGGCTCCAGCTTTTCGATGTGCGCCAGCACGCCGGCCAGGTCGGTCTCACTGACCAGGTAGAACTCGTCCAGCAGCGCGCTTCCGTCAGACACCCGTGCCGCACGACCCTTGATTTGCCGCAGCGACTCCTCGCCCGATACATAGAGCACCCGACCGACCTGCGCGCAGGCCAGGCCCAGCTGCAGCAGCAGGGTGGATTTGCCGATGCCGGGATCGCCGCCGATCAGTACCAACGAACCGGGCACGATTCCGCCGCCCAATACGCGTGCGAACTCGCCGATCGACAGCGGCAGCACCGGCTGTGCACCGTCCTCGATCTCGTGCAATCGCAGCGGCGCTGGTCCGGCTGGAATTGCCGCCCCCGAACGACCGGTCTCCAGCCGCTCTTCCAGCATGCTGTTCCAAGCTCCACACTGGGGGCAGCGGCCCAGCGCCTTCGGTGCGGTGCGGCCGCATTGTTGACAAACGTACTGGGTTTTGACTTTGGCCAAGGGGAAACCCCGCTAGGTTGCGGAGAGATTATATCGGAGCCAAGTCGAGGCCTTCAGGAGCCTCGCTCGGCGCCGGTGACGCAGTCGAGGCTTAAAAAAAGGCCCGGCTACGCCGGGCCATCATCGAGATCGTCGAAGGCTGGCCTAACCTGCCGCCAGCGCGCCCTCCTGTTCCTCGTCGCTGGTCTGCCGCTCACCGTGGGTAAGCACCAGATCGTCATCCTCGACGTCGACCAGCACTGCATCTCCGTCCTGGAACTCCCCGGTCAGCAGAGCGTCCGACAGCCGATCTTCGACCCGACTCTGGATCACTCTGCGCAATGGCCGAGCACCCATCTCAGGATCGTAGCCCAGTTCGGCCAGCTTCTCACGTGCGGCCTCGGTGGCCTGCAAGGTGATGCTGTGCTCTTCCAGTCGCAGCGACACCTTGGCCAGCTCCAGGTCGACGATTTGCTTGATCTGAGGCATGGTCAGCGAGTGGAACACCACCACCGAATCGACCCGGTTGATGAATTCCGGCCGGAACTCGCGACGCAGCGCGTCAGTGAGCTTGCGGTGCATTTCCTTGTAGGCCAGCTTCTCCTCGACTTCCTGATCGCGCTGCACCGCAAAGCCGAGCTCTGCTTGACGCATGATCAGTTCAGCGCCCAGGTTGGAGGTCATCACGATGATGGCGTTGCGGAAATCGACCTTGCGGCCGCGGGCATCGGTCAGGTGGCCCTCTTCCATGATTTGAAGCAGCATGTTGTGCGCTTCGGTGTGAGCCTTCTCGATTTCATCGAAGACCACGATGGAGTACGGGCGGCGACGGATCGCCTCGGTCAATTGCCCTGCGTCGTCGTAGCCGACGTAGCCCGGAGGTGCGCCGACCAGCCGGCTGACACTATGGCGCTCCATGAACTCCGACATGTCGATCTGGACCAGGGCATCTTCGCTTCCGAAAAGGAAAGCCGCCAGCGCTTTGGTGAGCTCGGTCTTGCCGACTCCGGTCGGACCAAGGAAGACAAATGAGCCAACCGGTCGGCGGGGATCCTTCAAGCCGGCCCGCGCTCGCCGCACAGCCTTGGAAATCGACTCGATCGCTTCGTCCTGGCCGACGATCCGCTCGTGCAGCACCTCTTCCATCTGCAGCAATCGCTCGGATTCCTCCTGAGCGATCTGCATCACTGGCACACCGGTCCACATCGCCACAACCTCGGCGATGTCCTCGGCGGTAACTTTGGGGCTGTCGTCGCTACGCTCCCAGCCGGCCTTCAAGCGGGCCAGCTTGTCCTGCAGCTCGTTCTCGTGCTCCAGCAATTCCTGGGCATCGTCGTAGCGCGACTCTTCCAGCGCCAGGGCGTGCTGCTCGCGCGCCTCACGCAGCTGCAAAGTGGTCTCGCGCAACGAACGAGCGGTCGGGCTCTTGTACATGCGCACCCGAGAGGCCGACTCGTCGATTAGATCGATGGCCTTGTCCGGCAGGTAGCGGTCGGTCACGTAGCGGGAGGACAGGTGGGTGGCCGCCTCCAACGCCTCGTCGGTAATCACCAGCTTGTGGTGGTTCTCGTAGGGCGCTCGCACCCCGCGCAGGATGTCGATGGTCTCCTCGATGGTCGGCTCCTCGACGAACACCGGCTGGAAGCGTCGCTCCAGCGCCGAGTCGCTCTCAATGTACTTGCGGTACTCGTCCAACGTGGTGGCCCCGATCACCTGCAGCTCCCCACGCGAAAGCGCCGGCTTCAGAATGTTGGCCGCGTCCACCGAAGACCCGGCCGAGCCAGCGCCGACCAGCATATGCACTTCGTCGATAAACAAAATGGCCCCGGATGATTTCAGTTCGTCAATCACCCGCTTCAATCGCTCCTCGAATTGGCCACGGTACATGGTACCGGCCACCAGCGAGCCGACGTCCAACTGCAGCACCCGCTTACCGAGCAGCGGTTCAGGCGTGTCGCCGGTGACAATCCGTTGGGCCAGTCCTTCGACAATGGCGGTCTTGCCAACGCCGGGTTCGCCGATCAGCGCCGGGTTGTTCTTTGTGCGCCGGGCCAGGATCTGTATGACCCGCTCGATCTCCATCTGCCGACCGATCACCGGGTCCAGTTTGCCCTCTTCGGCAAGCCCGGTGAGGTCGGCCGCCAATTGATCGACCATCGGGGTCTTGACCGAGGACTCCTTGCGCTCCGAGCGGCCGCTGATCGCACGCCGACCGGAAGTCGGTGATTCCTGAAGTTTGCGTCGGATCTGCCGTCGGATTTGCTCGGGAGTGATTCCCAAGCGGCGCAATACGTCGACGCCCACACCCTCGCCCTGCCGCACCATGCCGAGCAAGAGGTGCTCGGTTCCAATGTAATGGTGGCCCATGCGGCGGGCTTCTTCGATGGCCATCTGCAGCACCTGCTCAGTGCCCGGCGCCAGCTCGATGCGGTTGCCGGCGTGGCGCCCGATCCCGGTCAGACGCTCGACCATCTCTTTCACTCGAGCGGGATCGAGGCCGAGGTCGCGCAGCACCTGGCCGGCAACGCCCCCCTCTTCCTTGATCAGACCAAGTAGCAGATGCTCGGTGCCAATGTAGTTGTGATGCAGGCGCTCAGCCTCTTCGTGAGCGAGGCTTAATACTCTTCTGGCGCGTTGCGTAAAGCGTTCCATTGATGAATTGGCCACGAGTCGTGATCCGGGTCCTTCCCTGCGATCGGCAGATTCTACCAAAGTGCGCTGATCGGCGCGGAACCGCGAGATTAGCGCCCGATGAGCCAGCTACTCTTGAGCCTGCCCCGCTTCCTCGGTTTCCGGCTGCCCCTCGTTGGTAGATGGTTCAGCCCCTTCGGCGAGCTCAGGCATGGCGGCCTGCTGTCGCTCTTCATCATCCTCGGCAGATGGTTCGGGCGCAACCCCATCTTCCGGCCCAGTCTCGGCTTCCGCCTGTGACTCGGTTTCACCAGCAGTGTCCGCCTCGCCCTCCTCTGCCGCTTTGTCCTCTGGCTCCGGCTGCTCCGATTCAGCTTCCGGTTCGGACTCAGCCGCCTCGGCTGGCTCCGGCTGCTCCGATTCAGCTTCCGGTTCAGCTTCCGGCTCGGATTCGGTCGCCTCAG
>CAZJUE010000090.1:0-10752 GCA_964549025.1 uncultured Anaerolineaceae bacterium
CTTCGGCTCCCAAACCTCACAACTGATCGCACGCAGGATACGCGAAGTGCAGGTCTACTGCGAACTTTGGCCCTACGACGCGCCGGAAGAAGAAGTAATCGCGTCCGCCCCCAAAGGCTTCGTGCTTTCCGGCGGACCTGCCTCGGTCTACGAACCTGGGGCGCCGCAGATCCCGCAGTATGTGCTGGATACTGGCCTCCCGATTCTGGGCATTTGCTACGGTATGCAGGCGCTGGCTCACGCGCTCGGCGGTCGGGTGAAGTCGGCCGCCGACCGCGAATATGGCCCGGCCGAAATCCAGGTTGACACCGACGCCCCGCTGCTGCCTGCAGGAGTGCAGCCCGTTTGGATGTCGCACGGCGATCGGGTCGAGCAACTGCCGGAGGGTTTCCGCTCGCTAGCCCACTCCAACAACTCACCTTACGCGGCCATGGGGGATCCGACCCGCGGCCGCTTCGGGCTGCAGTTCCATCCCGAGGTGCAGCACACCCCAGCCGGGCCCGAGCTGCTGCGCCGCTTCGCGGTCGAGGTCTGCGGGGTCGCGCCCGAATGGCGTCCGGGGGCCATCGTTCCGGCCAGCGTCGAGCGCATTCGCCAGCAGGTCGGAAACGGCCGCGCCATCGCGGCGGTCAGCGGTGGGGTCGATTCGACAGTGGCCTGCGCGCTGGCGCATCAGGCGCTGGGCGAGCGAATGCACGCCATCTTCGTCGACACCGGCCTGCTTCGTGCCGGCGAGGCCGAGCTGGTCCGGCAGGCGCTGGAGCCGCTGCTAGGCGCAAACCTTAGGGTCGTTTCCGCGGCCGAGCTTTTCCTCACAGAGCTCGAAGGGGTCACCGATCCGGAGCAGAAGCGGCGACGCATCGGCGGGCAATTCATTCGCTGCTTCGAGCAACAGGCGACCGAAATCGGTGGGGTCGAGTACCTGGTGCAGGGCACGATTTACCCGGATGTGGTCGAATCCAGCCAGGCCCAAATCAAGACCCATCACAACGTGGGTGGCTTGCCGGAAGCGATGAACCTGCAGATCGTCGAACCGCTCCGCATGCTGTTCAAGGACGAAGTACGTGCAGTGGGCGCCACACTCGGCCTTCCGCAGCCGATCTTGCAGCGCCAGCCGTTCCCAGGCCCTGGGCTGGCGGTTCGCTGCCTGGGCACGATCACTGCCGAGCGGCTGGATACGCTTCGCGCTGCCGACCGAATCCTCCAGGCCGAGCTGAAGCGGGGCGATGCTGCCACCGCGCAGGCTTTCGCCGTGCTGCTGCCGATCCGCTCGGTGGGGGTGATGGGTGACAATCGCACCTACGCCGAAGCGGTGGCGCTGCGGGCAGTGACCACAGATGACTTCATGACCGCTGACTGGGCCCGCCTGCCCCACGATCTGCTGTCTCGGATCAGCAGCCGGATCGTGAACGAGGTCGCCGGAGTCAACCGGGTGGTGTACGACATCACCAGCAAACCCCCCGCGACTATCGAGTGGGAGTAACTCGAGTAGAATGAACGAATGTTCAGCCGGGTGCTGTCCGCGCTGCTCTTGCTGGCCGTACTCCAACCCCCCGGTCAGCCCCAAATCTCGCTGGGAGTTTCCGAACCCGAAGTCCAAGCGTTCCCGACCGTTAGCCTGCTGGTTACCGTTGCTGACCAGGCGGGCCGGCGGATTTCCGGGCTGAGCGCCGCCGACTTCGAGTTGATCGAAGACCAGCAGCCGATCGACGATTTCCGGGTCGAGCAGGTCACGGTCGGAACCCGGCAGGTGTACGTGATCAACACCGCCGCCGGCCTGAGCGTGCGCGACTCGCACGGCCTCACCCGCTTCGACTACGCTCGCGACGAGCTGATCCAATCCTGGCTGGACGAGCAAGCCGGATTGATCGGAGTCGATGACCTGAGTCTGCTGACCGCCGACGGCCTGCTCATCCAGCACACCGACTCGGCGGCAGAGCTGGCAGCTGCACTCGACCAGCTGAATCCGACCTTCGAAGGCGGAATCTCCGGATTCGACTTGCTGCTGCTGGCGCTGGATTTCTCCTCCGATCCCCTGGATCCCAGCACGGTTCCCAGTTCCCTGATTTTCCTGACGCCGATCATCGAGACTCCACGCGATTTGCCGCTGGCGAATGCCATCTCCCGCGCTCAGGAATCCGCCACTGCGGTTTATCCGGTGCTCTTCAGCAACCCCGAGAATCTGAATCTGCCTGAGGTGGAGCCGCTGCGCGAGCTGGCATCCGCCACCGGCGGCGAGTTCCGCACTTTCGATGCGGAAGCCGGAATTGAAGACCTGGCACAGCAGATCGTGCAGCAGCGGCACCAATACCGGGTGACCTATACCTCGCAGGCCAACAGCAGCGGCAGCCACACGCTGCAAATCGCCGCCGAGGTCGACGGCGTTGAACAGCTATCGTCGCCACTCAACTACGATATCGACGTGCAGCCGCCCCAGGTGGCCTTTATCCAGCCGCCTACCGTGGTAACCCGGGCCACCGACGATCCGGAGGTCGAGCCAACCGACATCCAGCCCACCAGCTACGAGCTGGAGCTGCTGGTGAACTTCCCCGACGACCATCCGCGCGGAATCATCCGCAGCGAACTAATCGTCGATGATCAGCCACTGGTTGAACGCAACGCGCCGCCCTTCGACCGCTTCGTCTGGGATCTCAGCCGCTACATCGAAAACGATACACATACCATCGCAGCGGTGGTGGAGGACGAACTCGGGCTGGAGTCACGCACGGTGACCGTCCCGGTTCAGATCGAGCTGGTTCGCCCGCCGCAAGGTCTGACCGCCTTTCAGCCGGCTATGGATTCGCTGCTTGCGGTGGTGGCGGTGGTGGTGGCCGGGATGGTGATGATCCTCGGCGTAATCTCGCTGGCCCGCCGGGCCCCCTCTGAGCCAGCCGAGCACAGCCCACGCCTCAATCCAGTGAAGCGGGCCCGACTGCGGTCGACCGCCCACACCGAGGCCCATCTGGTACCGGTGCGTCCGGTGGGCGATCCGATTCCGCTATCTGGGGTGGACGTGGTGCTCGGGCGTGACGCCTCGCTAGCGGCGATCGTGTTGGACGACCCCTCGGTGGAGCGCATGCATGCCCGCCTGATTCGCCAGGCCGATGGCGACTACTTGTTGAGGGATCAGGACAGCGTTGCAGGGACCTGGGTGAACTATGAGCTGGTCGGCAGCAATGGCCGGCGGTTGCAGCATGGCGATCTGCTGCAGCTTGGGCGGGTCGAGTTTCGCTTTCAGCTGCCGGGACAGCAGCCACCGCGCCCGGTGCGGGTTTACCCTGACCGGGAAGCCGACCACACATGAAACCCTCCAGCAGCCCGCACCTGGAGATCGGAGCGCTCTCGCATCCTGGCGAAGTGCGGGAGATCAACGAAGACCGCTACGCGGTGGGCCACTACACGATTGAGCCGGACCACATTCCGGTGGCGCTGGCCATTGTGGCCGACGGCATCGGTGGCCACCAGGCCGGCGAGGTTGCGTCGCAGATCACAGTCGATCTGCTCACCGAGGCGATCGGGCAAGCCGATGGCAGCCAGGTGATCGAGACCCTCGATCGGGCGGTAGTCGAGGCCGGCCGTTCGGTCAGCGAAGCGGCCGGGCGAGACGAGAGCCTGCAGGGCATGGGCTCGACGGTGGCCACGGTGCTGATCGTCGATGACCGCCTCTATACCGTCAGTGTGGGCGATAGCAGAATTTACCTCTTGCGGGATGGGAAACTCCGGCAGATCTCGATCGACCACACCTGGGTACAGGAGGCCATCAACCACGGCATCCTCACCCCCGAAGAAGCTCGCAACCATCCCAATGCCCACGTGCTCCACCGGCATCTCGGCGGCGACAAAGACCCGCTGCCGGACTTCCGGCTGCGACTTTCTGCCGACGAAGACGACCAGCAATCGGAGGCCAACCAGGGAATGCAGCTTCAAGCGGGCGATCGGTTGCTGCTGTGCTCCGACGGCCTCACCGATCTGGTCGAGGATCCGGAAATCCAGTCGGCCTTGAAGGATCACGCCCCCGCCGAGGCGGCAACCAGGCTGGTTGACCTGGCCCGCGAGCGCGGCGGTCACGACAACATCACCGTGGTGGCCGTACGGGTACCGGAGCAGGTGCGCGGCTGCCTGGGATCGACCGTGCGGCTGACGGTAGCCAGCGCCGCGCTGCTGGCACTGACCCTGCTCGGGCTGGGGCTGAGCTATTGGCTGGGCTTCTGGCCCTGGTAGGCCTCACGCCATTCCCCTCGACCACCTCGAATTCGATCGTCAGTCATCACCCGCGGCCGGCAGGCGTGAAACTTGCAACCCTACGGGGCGCAGGCAGACTTGCCGCAGGCTAGCCGCTTGCGAACAGTCACGTCGGGCGATCTGATTGCTGCCTGCCTGACCAAACTGTAGAATAGCTGGCCCAATGGACGTCGATTTCGGATTGCTACACGTGGCCGCTGGCGAGAGCCGGCATACCCCACCGCCAGGAACCCTGGCGCAGGAGGCCCCGCGCCGTTCAGCGCGTGGTCGCTCCCACGACCATTTCTTCGTCAATCTAGGAGCCGACGAGCTACTCGCGCAGGAGCTGGTGGGTGAGGCCACCAGTGCCTTCTTCGGCACTCCCGGTTCGGTGACCGCCGCGCTGCGCCAAGCCGCCATCTCTGTCAATCAACTGCTGATGGACCAGGGCATCGAAGCCAGCTTCGTCGCCGGCGCGCTGCGCCACCAAGACTTGTATTTAGCGCAGTGTGGTCCGGGGCAAGCGATTCTGATTCGTGCCGGATCGATTTCGCGCATTGCCGCCGAAACGGTAAATTCACGCCCGCTCGGCAGCTCGTTGGCGCCGATGGTTCAATTCCGGCACTTCGCGCTCCAAGCGGGCGACCTGTTGGTGGTGGGCACGGCAGCCGGTGAGCCGTGGAGCGATTCGGCCCTCGCCGGATTGACCGGCATGAGTCTGGAGCAAGCGTTGGACCGCCTGAGCGCCATGGCCTCCACCGACTTGCGCGGATTGGTGCTGCGCATTCCGGGAAGCTCGGCCGCGGCGCCAACCGCACGGGGTAAGCCGTCCGCAGCGGCGCGCTCCTCGGCCAACGATGCTCCGGCGCCGCGCAGCGCGACCGCGGCCGGAGATCAATCGCCTGGGGGACTTCGCTCCGCTCGGCGCCCCGGGCAGTTCGCTGACGCTCAACCGGGAGCCTACGAGATCCCGGCCGGCGTCGCCCAGCGGGCGCGCTGGCTGCGACGTGGCTGGGCTCAGCTGCGCCGCACCCTGAGTCGCGCATGGATCACCTTTATGCAGGTAATCCTGCGGCTGGCCCCCGGCCTGCTGGAGGCTCCACGGCCGGGTGAATTCTCCCCCAACGTACTGGCCTTTACTGCCGCTGCGGTTCCACTCCTGGTGGTGGGTTTCTCCACCCTGATTTACTTCAGCAACGGTCGAGCGGAACAATTCGAGGCCTACTTGGCACAGGCGCAGGCTGCGGTTGTCAGTGCCCAGGCGCAGCAGGATCCGCAAGCCGCCCGACCGGATTGGGTGCTGGCCTCCCAGTGGCTGGACTTGGCGGAGAGTTATAAGGAAGACCAGACCTCCGAGGCGATGCGAGCCCAGGTGCAGGCCGCTTTGGATGAGCTGGATTTGATCATACGGTTGGACTTCGCACCAACCGTCTCCGGCGGCTTCGGCCCGCAGGCCGAGCTGGTGCAGCTGGCGGCCACCGCCACCGACCTCTACGCATACGATCAAGGCACCGAAACTATCTGGCACGCGTGGTCGACCGGACGAAACTACGAGATCGACAGCCAGTTCCAATGCCTGGCGGGCCGCAACAGCATCCCGGAGTTCGGAACCCCGGTCAGCATGGTGACTCAACCGGAGCCCGGCGCTCTCGGCGCTGAAGGAGTGGTTGCACTGGATGGAGATGGGACGCTGCTGTATTGTGCCCCGGGCGTACAGCCGCTGATCGGCCAGCTGGTGTCACCGAACCTCGGCTGGGGGAAATTGAAGGCTATTGCGGTCTACGGCAACGACCTGTACGTGCTGGATCCGGGGAAGAACGCGGTGTGGATTTACGATGCCACGGACGGGCTGTTCAGCGGCTCGCCGGCGCATTACTTTGTGGAAGATGTTCCGCCACTAGGAACGGCGATTGACTTGGCACTGGCACAAGACGAGCTTATTATCCTGTACGTCGACGGCAGCATCGATCGCTGCCGCCGTATTGTGGAGAACACGACATCCGGAACACTTCGAATTCGCACCGAGTGCGAGAGCCAGCCGAGTTTCCAAGACGAACGCCCAGGCCAACCGCCGCAGACCACCTTTCCGGGCAGCTCCCCCGCACAACTGGTCTACTCACCGCCGCCCGAACCTTCGCTGTTCTTCCTGGACGCTGGCCAGGGCACGGTCTATCACTACAGCATGCGTCTGGTGTATCAGGGCCAGTACCCGACCCCATTTGGATCGGAACTCAGCACGATCACCGAAGGCCCTCCAAACAGCTTGTACGCTGCCGCCGGCGATCAGGTATACGTGGCCCAGCTCGGCCGCTGAGCCGATTCTTTGACATCCCCCAAGGCCAAAGCTAAAATCAGCATGCCTTTAAAGGAAATCAGATTTGAGTCGCTGGCCGGGTAAGTACGTCATCGGGCTGACAGGCAATATCGCCACCGGCAAGAGTGTGGTGCGCAAGATGTTGGAGCATCTTGGCGCCTACGGAATCGACGCCGACGCGCTGGCGCACCGGGCGATGGCCAAGGGCGCGCCAGGCTTTCCACTGGTGGTAAAGGCCTTCGGCGAGTGGGCATTGGACAACGAGGGACAGATCGATCGGGCCAAATTGGCCAAGATCGTGTTTTCCGATTCTGGTGCGCTGGAGAAGCTTGAATCGATCGTTCACCCGCTGGTCACCCACGCCATCGATCTGCTGATTCGCCGGGCCAGTCACAGCGTAGTGGTGATCGAAGCAATCAAGCTGCTGGAGACCGACCTGGCCGCCGGATGCGACGCGGTTTGGGTGGTGACTGCCTCCGAGGAACTGCAAGTCTCGCGCTTGATGCATAAGCGTCAGCTCTCGGAGGCTGCTTCCAAGCAACGTATCGCCGCCCAGAGCTCGCAAACCGGCAAGCTGCGGGCGGCTTCCGTGGTGATCCGCAACGACGGCTCGTTTGAGAACACCTGGGAGCAGGTGCAGTCGGCCTGGGCCGACCTGCCCAAGCCCAAAGAGCCGTTGCTGGAGCAGCCGCCGGATGCCGAGCCCGGCCAGCTGATGGTGCGTCGCGGCCGACCGCAGGACGCCGACGCCATCGCCCGCTTCATCACTCAGGTCACCCACGGAAAAAAATCGATGTCCCGGGCCGACGTAATGGCGGCCTTCGGTGAGAAGGCCTTTTTGCTCATCGAGCGCGATAGCCACACTGCCGGCGTAGCCGGATGGCAGGTCGAGAACCTGGTCACCCGCATTGACGAGTTGTATTTCGCCCCCAACGTGGCGCTGGACGAAGCGATTCCGGCGCTGATGAACTCGGTGGAAACCGCCTCGAACGAGCTACAAAGTGAAGCCTCGCTGCTGTTCTTGCCGCCCTATTTGGCGCAGCACGCCGGCACCTGGCGCGGCGTTGGCTACCGCCCACAGACCATTCAGGGTCTGGGAGTGCGCGCCTGGCAGGAGGCGGCCATCGAATCAATGCCGCGCGGCGCCTCGCTGTGGTTCAAGCGGCTGCGCGAGGATCGGGTGCTGCGCCCACTGTAGATCATCCTGGCTGCGAATCAATCGTCCGCCAGCGGGCGGCTCTTTTTGTTTTGGGTCTCAGCTGCAAATCCTGATCAAGCCTCCAGCTGCAGCGCCAGCCGGTCCAACCCCTCCTGGGATCCCATAGCGGTCACCTTGTCCCCCACCCTGAGCCGAGTGTAGCCCTGGGTTACCAGCCACTCATCCCCGCGGCGGATCGATAGGATCAGCGTGTTGCGCGGCAGTCGCATGTCGCGCAGCGCCACTCCGTCCAGCCAGGTGTTGCGCATGTCGAGGTCGACGATGTCCTGATTTTTATGCATTCCCAGCAGCAGCGAAGCCCCCTCTGGGGCGCGCACTAGGTGGTCCAATAGGCTGACGATCGCCACCCCGGGATCGACGATCATGGCGCCCAATTCTTGAAACCGGGCGGTTTGGGCACGGTCCTTCAAGCGGACCACCAGATTCTGGGTGCCGTAGTGCTCGTACGCCAGCTCGCAGACCTGATAGTTCTCGTCATCCGACATCATGGTCACAATCGCCTCGGCCTTGTCGGCCTCCAGCTCTTCCATGGTCTCACGGTTCAGACGCTCAACCTGGCGGACCTCGACCTCCATGCCTTCAAGCTGTTCCAGCAGCCCGCCGTCAAGTGCAGCGACCTTGACCTGCCAACCATGGGAAAGCAGCTGGCTGGCCAGTGCCACCGATTGCGCATCCAGCCCGAAGATGATGGCGTCGCGCTCGCCGTCGAATTCGTGTGGCGCCGCCGGGGCGTGCGCTTCGCCGACCCGCCGGATCGCCCATTTGAATAGCGGCGGGCCGAGCACCTGGTTCACCACGATCACCGAGATGATCAGGGTGGCAAAGGCGCCTCCCCAGCTGGGAAACTCCACCGCGACTTCCTTGGCCAGTCCGAGCCCTACGCCTGCCTGGGTAACGTAGGCCATCCAATTCAGCCGGTTGTACTTCATCGGGTCGCCGGCTATTGCCCCGCCGGTGAACGAGCCGACGAAGATGGTTCCAAGCCGCACCACAAACAGCGCGATCGCCAGCGACCAGGTTTGGGTCAGCACGTCCAGCTCGAGAGACGCTCCGGTCAGGGTGAAGAACACCACATATACCGGCGGACCGAGTTCGCGCAGCACCCGGGCGAAGACGTCCCGATGGCGCCCAAAGTTGGTGACCAGGAAACCAGCCAGCATGCAGACCAGCAACGGTTCGATCAGCACTTCGAACGGCAGCTGTGCGTGGGTGGCAGAGCGGATTTCTGCGGAAAGCACGAACACACCAAACCCTATCAGCAGCACCAGAGCTGCGCGCATCGCCAAGCTGATGCGCAGGGCCAGAACCATCTGCAGCAGCCGCCACAGCACGAGCCCCAGCACCGCAGCGAGCAGCAGCTCCAGCACCAGCAAGCCGGCGAATCCCAGGTTGAATCGAAGCTCGCTGAGGATCGCGTCGGCCACCGATGCATTGACGGCAAACAACACGATCACCACCACGTCCATGATGACCGTCACACCCATGGCGGTCTGGGTATACGGGCCCTTGGCCCGCAGCTCGTTGACGATGGCGATGGCCGAAGAGGGTGAGCGAGCCACCAGGATGGCGCCGGCCAGGATCGCCACCGCCGCCCGTGCGGCTACGGGAAGCTCGCGCATGAACGGTACTCGCTCGGCCAGCAGGATCACCGCCAGGCTGCCGAAGGTGAAGGTGGCCAGCGTGAGCCCGGTGGTGATCCAGCCGATGCTGCGCAAGCGTCCGCGCAGCTCCCGCAGGTAGAGCTCGGATCCCGCGGCGAAGGCGATAAAGGCCAACGAGACCTCATCCAGGAACCGCAACTGCTGCGGCACGCCCTCTGGAATCAGACCCAGCAGGTACGGTCCGGCCAGCATACCTGCCAACAGATAGCCGGAGATCAAGGGCAGACGCGCGCCCATGGCAACTTCTCCGATCCGACGGGAGGCCAGAGCGATGAAGGCGAAAGCCAGCAGGATCGGAATGAGGTCGATCGGCAGGTCGGGCATCAGCTGCCCGGCCGCAAGTTACTCAAACGTCGCCCAGTCGAATTCGAGCCGTCGTTCGGGCAGCGGTTGGCTCACCCACACGTTTAGCTTGAACCATCCCTGCCTGCCCTGGTCCGTCTCGTAGCACAGGTAGACATCCTCCCAGTTGGGCCAGTTGAGCGTCATACCTGCCGCAGCCTTCAGCGTCCCGACGCAGTCGGCCTTGCTGGGCTTGTCGAACCCGAAGTAGCCCACATAGCGGCCGCTCAGCGGCAGGAAGTCGTCAAGATAGGGATCGCTGCCGGGATGTAGCTGGAAGTCGGCCGCCTGCGTCTGTTGGTCGGTCAGTACCCCTTCGTCGAGGTCAAAGAACTGCTCTTCGGTCATTACCTGGTCACTTCCCAGACTGTGAATCAGGTCGGCCGGAATCGTGATCAGCGCCAGGGTCGGCGTTGGGGGCGCGGACACTGTGAGTTCGCAGTACTCCACCGCGACGACCGGCGGTCCGCCTTGCGGATACTCAAACACCTCACCCTCGCCCAGCTGCAGGTAAAGGTTCCAGGCCAGCAAGCCGTCGGCCCCGTCAAGCTGTTGGGCGCCGCTCTGGCCGACATCGACCACCACGCCCAGCTCGTGCGCTCCGGCAAATTCTGCCGACTCTCCGATCGATTCCAGTGGGAGCGATGCCTCCGGGCCGATCATCACCGGGTCGGCGTTGGTGGAAGAGTACTGATATTCGAGCCAGGCATCTTGCACCTGGTCGACGCCCTTCACGCTGATCTCGAAAGCCACCTGGCTGGCGGTGCAGCCGGGACCGTACTCGGCGGTTGTGCTCGACGGACCATAATCCACGACCGAAAACTCGCTGGTCGGTTCCGGCGGCACGGTATCGGTTGGCTGCGGCACAGCGATCTCCGCAGTCGCTTCGGGCGGAACCGTTGGCTCGGCTGTGGGCGGCTGATCGACCTCGCTGACCGCCGCCGTGGTGGGCAGGTTGCATGCGCTCAGCGCCAGCGCAAAGGCCAGAGGGATCC
>CAZJUE010000091.1:0-10701 GCA_964549025.1 uncultured Anaerolineaceae bacterium
ATTGCCGGGCGTTACGAATGGGTCGACGAGCGGGTCCGGCAGCATCTGGTGCAGGATGAGATTTCGATTGGAGACTATGTGCTGACCGGAGGTGAGATCCCGGCGCTGGTATTGGTGGACGCGGTGGTGCGGCTGATCCCTGGAGCGCTGGGCAGCGAAGCAGCAGCCAGTCAGGACTCCTACTCGACCGGCCTGTTGGAGGGCCCGCACTACACTCGACCAGTGGAGTTCCGCGGCTGGCGGGTGCCGGAAGTGCTGCTCTCCGGTGACCATGCCCGGATCGCAGCCTGGCGGCGTGAGCAAGCCTTGAAGCGTACCCTGGATCGGCGTCCGGATCTGCTCGAGCAGCTCGAGCTCTCGTCTGACGACCACGAGATGGTGGAACGCCTGCGCGGTGACACTTGATCAGAGTGGCGAACGTGAGGACGAACGAGGCGCGGCGGTGAGGCCGGGTAGGGCCACTCCGAACGCACCGAACACCGGACGGGCAGCGACGGCACGCGGTCTTCGACGACTGCTGCTGGCGCTCCCATTGCTGGCCGCCGCCGGCTGCGCTGAACCGGTGGAGCTCGATCTTCCGGTCACCGTTCAACCGACCCGCGCGCCGACCTCCACCGCTCTGCCGCCCACTCCCGAGCCGGAACCCAGCCTGCTGGTGGTCTGTTTGGGCGAGGAACCTGAGTCGCTGTACCGCTACGGCTCCGAGTACCTGTATGGAAGCACTGGGCGAGCGGCAGAGACTGTGCTGCAGGCGATCTACGATGGACCGTTGGATGTGGTCGATTACGAGTACCAGACCACCGTCCTGGACAAGCTGCCAGACCTGGCCGACGGCGATGCTCGCATCCAGAGCGTGCAGGTGGCGCGAGACAACATTTATCTCAACCCAGACAGCTTGCAGCCGGACAGCTTGGAGCCGGGCGATCCCTACCTACCTGCAGGATGCCGCTCGGGCGATTGCGTCCGTACCTATGGTGGCGGGTCGGTAAGCATGGATCAGCTGGTGGTCGACTTTCGCCTTCGCCCGGGGATCACCTGGTCGGACGGTGAGCCGCTGACCGCCGCCGATTCGGCCTTTGCCTTCGAGCTGGACCGCTCGATCGAAACGCCGACGCCCAAGGCGCAAGTCGATCGGACCGCCAGCTACGTTGTGGTGGATGAATTGACGGCCCGCTGGACCGGCATCCCTGGCTACATCGATTCAGAATACTTCGCCAATTTCTGGAGTCCGCTGCCGGAGCACCAACTGAGCGGTTTCACGCCGGCCGAGCTGCTCACCGCCGAGGAGACAACCATCCGTCCGCTGGGATGGGGGCCGTATATGCTTGAGGAGTGGACACCAGGGGTTGACATCACCCTGCGCAAAAACGGGCAATACTTCCGCAGCGCGGAGGGGCTGCCGGCCTTCGACACCCTGCTGTTCCGCTTCTTGGGCGACCGCATTTCGGTCAACATCGAGCAATTGCTGACCAGCGAGTGCGACGTGCTGGACGAGAGCGCCACCGCCGATGCGCTCAATGTTGAGGTGATGGATTCGAATGCGCTGGAGAGCTTGCGTGGCTTTGAGCAGCAGGGACGGCTGCAGATCGCCTCCACCGCTGGAGCCGAGCTGGAGCGGCTGGATTTCAACCTCTCGCCAAGCGGCGGCCAGCCGACGCTGTTCGGGGATCCGGCTACCCGTCGCGGCTTGGCGGCCTGTCTGAACCGTGAGCTGCTGGCGTTGGAACTGCTGCATGATATCTCAACGCTGCCGGCAAGCTATCTTCCGCCGGCGCACCCACTGGCTGGCCCGCAGCCGGCGCTGGAGTTCGATCCGACCAGCGGCGCCGAGCAGCTGAGAGGGGCCGGTTGGCTGGACGATGACGATGATCCCTCCACGCCGAGGGTGGCGCGGGGGATGCCCGGGGTGCTCGCCGGAACTGAGCTCCGGTTCGAGCTGCTGACCACGCCGGATGGCTATCATCGGGCGGTGGCCGAGCGCATCCAGGCCGATCTCGCCGAATGTGGCGCAGCGATCGAGCTTGACTACCTCCCTCAGGATGAATTATTCCGGCCGTGGCCGGACGGTGTGGTCTTCGGCAGGCAATTTGAAGCAGTACTTTGGGCCTGGCCGGGGTGGGTAAGCCCGCTGTGCGAGATGTATGCCAGCCGTGAGATCCCGGGAACCGACAACAGCCTGGGGATTAACGCCGCCGGATTCGCCGACCGCGCATATGATACGGCGTGCAACCAGCTGCTCTATGGACTTCCCGGCGAGGCCAGCTACGTGCAGGGAGCGACGGAAACCCAACGCATCTACGCCGAGCAATTGCCATCGATCCCGCTATTCATGCGGCCGCGGGTGCTCGCACACGGTATCGGGGTTTGCGGCTTCGATTTGCAGCCGGCGGCCTTCAGTGCCCTTTGGAACCTGGAGGAGATTCGCAGTGGCGAGCAATGCTAGGCGGCGCGATCCCTTCCGATTGCTTGGCTGCGGAACGGCCTGGAACGGCGTCCAAAGCGGGATTCGATCTGAACCACTCCATGCGCTCCTTGGTATATTAGGGTAAGTGACAGCCGCAAACCATGCATGGTGGCGGGCGTGAGTGACCCTGCGGATGCAGAACTGATCCTCCAACTTCAGCAGGGTCGGTTAGAGGCGCTTGGAGGCCTGTACGATCGCCACCGGAACCTCGTGTACCGCACTGCCTTGGCGATTACTGGCGATACCGAGGTGGCGGCTGACCTGCTGCACGACACGTTCCTGCGACTGTATCGCTTTGGTCATCGGATCGACCCCAGCCGCCCGATCGAACCGTGGCTGTACCGGATGACCGCCAATATGGCCTATACCTGGGTCAAGCGAAGGGGGAGATGGTTGCAGGCACTCCACGAGATGGCCGGAAAGCTCTCCAGAGAAACGCAGACTACGCCCGCACAGCAAGTCGAACGCAACGAAGCCTGGTCGGAGGTGCGGAAAGCACTGCAGCGCATCACGCCTGAAAAGCGGGTGGTGGTGGTGCTGTACTACCTCAATGACCTCTCGATCAATGAGATCGCAGAGATCCTGGAGCTACCGACCGGAACGGTGAAATCGCGCTTGCACTACGGCAGGCAGGCGTTGCGCGAACACCTGGGCCTGGAAGGGAAGCTGGTGCCGAAGGTTGGATATGAAGCCACGTAAGCGAGACAAATTGGATGATCGAATAGGGCGCGCCCTCAAGTCGGGGATGTTGGATCAGCCTCCCCCGGTTGGGAGCCGCCACCAGCTGCTGCAGTCCGCCGCAGCCGGCCCAGGTGCTACCGCCCGGCGGGAGGGTTGGGGAGTCCGGCGGAGCCGCTCGACCCCCTCCAGCGAAAGACGCCGAGAGCGCGAGCAGGTGGCCTTGCAGGGCCGCAAGTACGGATACATCGTGGTCACTGCCAACTTCCGGTTGGCGTGGTGACCGGACCCTCAGTTGATTGGAATCCGCATTGCCACCGCAATTCTAGATGCCCCGGATCGTTGGGGTATAATGCCGCCGACGGGAGGAGAAGAGAGCCACGCCGAACCAGGTTCCCCTGGCCTGTCAAATCATCGAAAATACCCCTTTGCAGGCAGCCAAGCTCGCTAGAACTTGGTTGTTTTTGGCTCTAATTCTCTGGTAGTAGCTCGCATCACACGAGGCGAGCTGGAAGGAGGCGCAACCCGGCAGCAAGTACACCCTAGAGAATTGAACCTACAGGCACGATACGCTATCCGTTCGATATGCATTGGAGGAGAAAGAGTATGTGGCGTAACAAGAAACTGCTTCTCGCTTTTGGACTGCTGACCGTTTCAGCGCTCGCGCTGTCGGCATGCGGCGGACAGGCGGCCGATAGCGATCGGGTCGCCGAGCTCGAGGCCGCATTGGCCGAAGCCGAGGCAATGGGCGAAGCCAGCGAGGAAGAGCTGGCAGCCATGCAGGCTGAGTTGGAAGCGGCCATGGCAGAAGCGGAAATGGAGGAGGAGGCGACCATCGGTGGCGAGTGCTGCGATGTGTATCGCATCGGCATCTTCGAGGATCCCCTGACCACCAACTACTGGAACTATTTGGGGCCGGGCTCCTCGGTGTGGACGCAATACATCGTCGCTGGCAACGCCGGCTTGTTGTATACCCTCTCCGATCAGCGCTTTGACTTCGTCCCCAGCATCGCAGCCGGGCTGCCGCCCGAGCCGGTGCAGGAGGGCGACAACTACTCCATCACCGTCGAAATGCGCGATGACGCAGTATGGAGCGACGGAACGCCGATCACTGCCCACGACGTCGAATTCACCCAGGACACCTGTCGGGATCTACAGCTGACCTCCAACTGGCCGACCCAGTGCCAGCAGGGTGTGATGGTCGACGTGGAAGCGATCGACGACCACACCGTCAAGTTCACCTTCAACCAGATCCCTGGTCTGGCGCAGTGGCAGTTTGGCGCAGCGCAGGCCCCGATCCTGCCCAAGCACTTCTGGGAGGAAACCGTCAACGAGTCGTTGGCGATCGTCGCGGGCGTGACTGAGCCTGAGGCCGAACGACCGGCCGACTGCGAGGCCGAAGGCATGAGCGGCGACGAAGCAGCTGCGTGCGAGGCCTGGGCGGCGTACGATACCGCCTTCAACGATGCCCGCACCATCCTGTATCAGGCCGATGCCACCGGGCAACCGGTTGCCGGCGGGTACACCACCGGCCAGTTCGAGCCGGGCGCCTTCGTCGAGCGCACAAAGAACGCCAGCACGCTGTTCGCCGGTTCCCGCATCGAGGAATACGATGACGGCACCTGGACCATGACGCTCTCCAACGGCGACGTCGTGCAGGTCTACGGCGATGCTTCCGGCGAGAAGACGCTGGACTTCGTCAGCGGCCCATACAGCGACAACGTGGTGTTCTCGATCTACGGATCGCAGGACGCGGCGTTCCTGGCGATGGCCGACGGTGAGATCGACTACGTGCTCAACCCCTTGAGCCTGGCTCGCGGTTTGCAGGAGCAGGCGGAATCGGGTGAGGGCATCGTGACCTACACCAACCAGGACAACGGGCTTTTCTACCTGGCGTTCAACATGCGCAAGGAGCCCTACGGCCGTCCCGAGTTCACTCAGGCGGTGGACATCATCATCGACAAGGAGTTCGTGGCCGGCACCGTGCTGCAAGGTACGGTTGACCCGACCTACTCCGTCGTGCCGCCTGGGAATGCGTTCTGGTACAACGACGAGATCGAGACCCCCTACGTTGGCTTGACCCGTGCGGAGCGCGTCGATCTCGCAGTGCAGACGCTGAAGGACGCTGGCTGGTCCTGGACCTCGGACCCGGTATGGGATGAGGATCTACAGGACGTGGTCCCCGGTGAAGGGCTGTTGATGCCCAACGGGGAGCCGATGCCTGAGACCACCATCCTGGGCCCCGGACCGGCCTATGACCCGCAGCGAGCGGTATTCAATCAGTGGATTTCTGAGTGGATGCGCGAGCTGGGCATGCCGGTTACTTCGGAGCTCACCGGCTTCAACACGATCCTGAATCCGGTCTTTGTGGACGCTGACTTCGACATGTACATCCTGGGGTGGTCCCTGACCATCTACCCGGATTACCTGGTCGACTTCTTCCACAGCAAGAACGACACCGCCACCACAGGCAACTTCAACACTCCGGGACTGAACGATCCGGACTATGACGCTGCTGGCGACGCGTTCTTGGCCGAGACTGACATCACACGCGCACAGGAGAAGGCTCACGAGCTGCAGGCCATTCTGGCCGATCGTCGACCTTACATCCCGTTGTTCGTGCGACAGTCGATCGACCTGATCCGCAACAACGTGTTGCTGCCGTACACGGATAGTCTGGGCGGAATCGAGTTCGTTCAGGGCTTCCAGACCGACGCGCAGGTGCTCACCAAGTAGTTCTACCGCTTGGTGCCAGTTGCTCGTAAATGCGGAGGAGTGGGCGGTTTCCGCCCACTCCTCCACAAATGGGACCATTGACTGCGATTTTCACCTTTTCATAGAATCATTTTAGGATCAGACCAGTAGTGCCGGGCTGTCTGGAAAAGCGGCCCGATCAGGAGCGGTAGCCATGTACGCCTTCTTAGCCAAGCGCTTATTGCAGATGATCATCACCCTGTTCTTGTTTCAGGCCGCCACCTATTTCCTGATCGACGCTCAACCCGGCGACATCGCCGACTTGCTGGTCAACAATCCCGAAGTTCCGCCATCGGAGCGCATTCGCCTGCGGCGGGATCTCGGGCTCGACAAGCCGCCCATTGAGCGCTTCCTGCAATACGTCGGGAACTTCTATCAGGGGAACTTGGGCGTGTCGTTTCTGCAGTACCCGCGCCCGGTAATCGATATCATCAAGGAGCGCCTGCCACGCACGGTGGTGTTGTTCCTGACCGCCTCGGTGATCTCGTTTTGGGCGGGGTTCGTCACTGGAAAGGTCTTGGCCTGGCGGCGAGGCGGGTTCATTGAATACAGCTCCACCATCGGCGGAGTGACGCTCTATACCGTCTTCACCCCCTGGTTTGGACTGATGATGATTTGGCTGTTTGCCGTGCAGCTCGACCTCCTGCCAGCCGGCAAGTTTCTCGACCCGGTCAAGTGGCTGGGGGCGGACGCCTCCGCGAACGACATCTTTATCCGGTTGATCACCAGCGCATTGATGGCGTTGGTGGTGGCCCTGATCGGCTTCATCCTATCCAACCGCATCGAGCCGAAATTCCGGCTTCCGGTGCGTATCGTTAGCTTGGTTCTGCCGGCGCTGGGGGTGCTGCAGTACTGGGCATCCAGCGGCCAGGGATTGTACGCGGCAGACATCGCCAGCCACACCGTGCTGCCGGTGCTGACCGTGACGCTGATTGCCTACGGCGGCACGATGCTGCTGACCCGTACCAGTATGCTGGAGACCTTGCGTGAAGACTACATTTTGTCTGCGCGCGCCAAGGGGTTGCCGGAAAAAGTGGTGCGCGACAAACATGCCGCCCGCACCGCGCTGCTGCCGGTCTGGACCGGACTGGTATTCAGTATCGGAAACTCTGTCAGCGGCGGTATCATCACCGAGTCAATCTTCTCTTGGCCAGGCTTGGGGTTGACGCTGCTGACCTCCGCAACCCAGGCGGACATTCCGGTCGCATTGGGCGCGCTCACCGTGGTCGGCATCCTGACGCTGATCAGCCACTTGGTCGCCGATGTCGGGTATGCTTTCTTGGATCCGCGCATCCGATACCATTGATCAGGGTTGCATTAACCGGAAACGAGTAGACACATGGAAGCCACCGCCGAACCCAAGTCTTTAGTCCGCGAACGGGACCTTAAACCCCTGTGGCGGGTTCGGTTGGGGCTGGCCTGGACATCGTTCAGGGGCAGCTGGGCGCTCTTCACCGAAAACCCGATCGGCCTGATCGGGCTGGCTTTTATCGTGTTCTTTGGCCTGTTTGCCGCAGCCCATCCGATCCTGATGGCCACCGTGTGGGATGGCAACGTTTACGATCCGGTGACCGGTCTGGACCTTGAAATCTCTTTCCACCCCTCGCCGCCATCTGCTCGGCACCTGCTGGGCACCGACCCACTTGGGCGTGATGTACTCAGCCAGCTGATGTACAGCACCCGCTTCGAGTTCGCGCTCGGAATTATCTCGGCGGTGATTACGGTGCTGATTGCCACTACGGTCGGTGCTGTATCGGCGTACTACGGGGGATGGTTGGACACCGTGCTGATGCGGTTCGCAGACTTGGTGATCATGGTGCCGATTATTCCTATCTTGATCGTGCTCAGCGCGATCATCGCCGACTTCGGCATGATCGAGCTGGCGATCGCGCTCGGCATTATCTCCGGATTCGGCGCCACCACAATCGTTATCAAATCCCAGGCGCTGTCTGTAAAGGTCAAGCCCTTCGTCGAGGCCGCCCGAATCGCCGGTGGGAGCGATCGGCACATCATCATGCGGCATCTGGTTCCCAACTTAATGCCGATCTCGCTGCTGTACATGATGTTCGTGGTCACCAATGCCATTTTTGCCGAAGCCGTGCTTTCATTCTTCGGTCTGACCGAGATCGAAATGAGCTGGGGGCTCATGATCAACACCACTCAGGTGTTAGGATATCTGCTGCGGTTCGATACCTGGTACTTGCTGTTCCCGGCCAGCCTGTCGATTACTGCACTGTGCTCGGCGTTCTACTTGGTGGGGCGAGCACTGGATGAGGTGGTCAACCCGAGGCTTCGGGAACGCTAATCCACCAGCCTTCACAAATTCAATAGAGGAGTTACTTGGCTACTCAAGACGTTTTGACCGTCAATGACCTGACCATGCACTACACCACCCGGCGCGGGCCGGTGTATGCGGTGGACCAGGTGAGCTTCAACCTGGCGCGAGGCGATTCGCTGGGACTGGTAGGCGAATCCGGCTGTGGAAAGACTTCTGTTGCCATCTCGCTGCTCAAGCTGCTGCCTGAGAACGCAGACATCCTGGAGGGCGAGATTTTGGTGAATGGCACCGATCTGGTGCCGCTGACCGAGTCCCAGGTGCGCAAGTATCGCTGGCGCAATGTCGCAATGGTATTTCAGGCCGCGATGAACTCGCTCAACCCGGTGTACACGGTGGAGGAGCAGATCCTGGAGGCCATGCGACAGCATCTGCCGCACCTATCCGAAGCCGAGATGAAAGGTCGGGTCAATCAGCTGTTCGAGCTGGTTGGTCTGGATCCTTCGATCAAGACTGAGTATCCCCACCAGTACAGTGGCGGAATGCGGCAGCGGGCAGTGATCGCCATGTCGCTGTCGTGCGACCCGGATTTGATCATCGCCGACGAGCCGACCACCGCGCTGGACGTGATTGTGCAGGACGCGCTGCTCAAGAAGATCAAGGAAGTCCAGCAGCGGCTGAACATGGCGATGATCTACATCTCGCACGACATCGCAGTGATCGCCGAGGTCAGCGAGCGGGTAGGTGTGATGTACGCCGGCAAGCTGGTCGAGTTAGCCAACTCGGAAGAGATCTTCCACAATCCGCTGCACCCGTACACGATGGGGTTGATGTCTTCGTTCCCCAGCATCATTGGCCAAAAAACCGAGCTAGTGACCATCCCGGGTGAGCCACCCGACCTGCTGCATCCACCAGCGGCTTGCCGCTTCCATCCGCGCTGCCCGTTCGCCACCGAGATCTGCCGCACCGAGGAGCCTGAGTTCAAGGAACACGCTCCTGGTCACTGGGCCGCCTGCTGGCATCCGGGAGGGGAAGGTTGATGGCTGAGAACAACACGCTGGTTGAACTGCAGGAGCTGTCCAAGCTGTATCCGGTGGGCTCCGGCATCTTCCGCCAGGGAAACGACTTCATCCACGCGGTCAGTGAACTGAATCTAGATATCCGTCGCGGTGAGAGCGTTGGATTGGTTGGTGAGTCGGGCTGTGGGAAAACCACCACCGGCAAACTGCTGGCCCGCCTGATCGAGCCGACCAACGGCAGCATCATCTTTCACACCGGAGAAGGTCCGGTTGACATTGCCCATCTGAAAGGCCGAGAGCTGAAGACCTTTCGGCGCCGGGTCCAGATGATCTTCCAGGATCCCTACGAATCGATGAATCCCCGGCTGACCATCTACGATACGGTCGCCGAGCCGCTGGACGTGCAGGGCATCGGCACGGTACCCGAACGCGAGGCCCGGGTGTCCGATCTGTTGGAGACGGTTGGGCTCACACCAGCCAGCAGCTTCATGTTCCGCTATCCGCACGAGCTTTCAGGCGGCCAGCGGCAGCGGGTGGCGATCGCCCGTGCGCTGGTGGTGGAGCCTGACTTCGTGGTCGCCGACGAGCCGACATCCATGCTGGATGTTTCGGTCCGCACCGGAGTAATGAATCTGATGCAGGATCTGGCTGATCGCCTGGGGGTCACCTACCTGTACATCACCCACGACCTGGCGGTAGCGCGCTACATGTGTGACCGGATTGCGGTGATGTACCTGGGCAAGATCGTCGAAATCGGCGATACCGAGGAAGTACTGCATCGGCCCAAGCATCCCTACACCAGGGCCTTGCTGTCGGCGGTGCCGATCCCGGATCCGAAGTACAAGCGCGAACCGGTGGTGATCAAAGGCGGCATCAGCAAGCCGATCAATCCGATCCCGCGCTGCCGTTTCTACGAGCGCTGCCCGATCTCAGAGCAGGTCTGCCTGGATGAAGACCATCCGCCACTGGAAGAACGCCAAAACGACAATCACTATGCGGCCTGCTACGTGGTGAACCGTCACCCGGACGACTATTGGGCCGAGCACGAAGCAGCCGAACAAGCGGCGGCGGGCTGAGCGTCAGCAGAGGCACGCCAGTGTCTGGCGTGATCCGGCTGCACCTTCGCTCGCTTCGCACCTTCCATCCCCTACCATGGCACGAGTATCTTCGCTGATCCCCCAGGGTTTGTTGCGTTTCGCGGCCGGGCGCTTGTTGCGAGCCCTGATCAGCCTGCTGATCTTTCAGGTATTGCTCTTTGCGCTGCTTCAAGCGCTTCCTCAGACCAATGCGGCGACATCGGAAGGCGCCGCCATGTCAACGTTGTTCTCCGGGCCGCCGTCTGGACCTGCCGGCCAGGCTGGCGGCGATGAGCAGCCCGATCAGCAGCCTACTCCTCGGCCAACCCGCGCTGCACCGGCCGAGAGCGAGCTGCAGGAGCTGCGTGAGTCCGGTTCGCCGGAAATGGTCGCGCTGCTGGATGAAGCGATGGGCGAGGACCAGCGGGTGGCGCA